>CALCTA010000101.1 GCA_937893945.1 uncultured Clostridia bacterium
TTTCCCTGAGGAAAACACCATATGGTCGGTTAACTCCGGCTACGGCGGAAACGTTCTTCTCGGTAAGAAGTGCTTCGCTCTCCGTATCGCATCCTACCTCGGACGTAAAGAGGGCTGGATGGCTGAGCATATGCTCATTCTCGGCGTTGAGTATCCCGACGGTGAAACAAAGTATATTTGTGCCGCTTTCCCCTCTGCTTGCGGAAAGACCAACCTCGCAATGCTTATCCCGCCTGAGCTTTACAGAAACAGCGGTTATAAGGTATGGTGCGTAGGCGACGATATCGCTTGGCTCCGTGTCGGTGAGGACGGAAGACTTTGGGCAGTTAACCCCGAGAATGGATTCTTCGGCGTTGCTCCCGGTACTAACCTCAACTCCAACCCCAACGCTCTTTATACTACAATGAAGGATACCATCTTCACAAACGTAGTTCATAATCTTGATAACAACACTGTTTGGTGGGAAGGCCTTGACAAGAATCCTCCTACAAACGCTATCGACTGGAAGGGCAACGTATGGGATTGCACCAAGTACGACAAGAAGGATAAGTCCACCTGCGGCGCTCATCCCAACAGCCGTTTCACAGCTCTCGCTGCAAACTGCCCCTGCCTCTCCTCTGAGTTCAACAACCCCAATGGTGTTCCGGTATCCGCTATCGTATTCGGCGGCCGCCGCGCAAAGACCGCTCCCCTCGTTTACCAGTCCACAAGCTGGCAGAACGGTGCGTTTGTTGGCTCTATCATGGCTTCCGAGACAACTGCTGCGGCAGCAGGTGCTGTCGGCGTAGTTCGCCGCGACCCCATGGCTATGAGACCCTTCGTTGGTTACGATATGGGCGACTACTGGGCACATTGGCTCAAGATGGGTACTCTTATCCCCAATCCTCCCAAGATATTCCACGTAAACTGGTTCAGAACCGATGCTGACGGCAACTTCATCTGGCCCGGCTTTGGCGATAATATGAGAGTTCTTATGTGGATCCTCGCTCGTTGTGAGGGCAAGGTAGAGGCTGACATCACTCCTATCGGTTACGTTCCTCACGCAGAGGATATCAATATCGAGGGACTTGAGGGCATCACAGTTGACACCATCCGTGAGCTTCTCAGTGTTGACAAGGCTTCTTGGCTTGAGGATATCGCTAATATCAAGGAGTTCTATGCACAGGTCGGCGACAGAGTTCCTAATGCTATGTATGATGAGCTTGCTGCTCTTGAGGCAAGACTTAAGGCGTAAAAAGCATATAAAGAATAAAAAGCCCTCGGAATTTGTTTTCCGAGGGCTTTGAATTTCGTGAATAAAAAGTGTAATATTTGTCGATAATGCATAAAGTTGCTCAAAAAAACCGCACCAAAACAGAAAATATTGTGCAAAAGGTAGAAAATGAGGGGTTGCAATTATGCGACTTGACAAATAAAAAGAAAAATGATATAATAGACTGTAATCGTTTGAAAGCAAGTAGGACGGTTAACAAATAAACATTAAATTCTGAAAGAAGGAGGAAAACAGGTAGAATGCCAACGTTTAACCAGCTTGTAAAACAGGGTCGTCAGGATAAGGTTTATAAGTCTAAGGCTCCCGTTCTTCAAAAGGGATTCAACTCTTTGAACAACGTTCCTACAGACCAGTCATCTCCCCAGAAGAGAGGCGTTTGCACAAAGGTATCCACCACCAGCCCTAAGAAGCCTAACTCCGCGCTCCGTAAGATCGCAAGAGTAAGACTTACCAACGGTATGGACGCAACCACCTATATTCCCGGTATCGGACACAACCTTCAGGAGCACTCGGTAGTTCTTATCCGAGGCGGAAGAGTTCGTGACCTCCCCGGTGTGCGTTATCACATCATTCGTGGTACACTCGATGCACAGGGCGTTGCAAACCGTAACCAGAGCCGTTCCAAGTACGGCGCAAAGAGACCGAAGAAGAAGTAATTCGGTTTTTACAAAAAGGTATAAAGCAAATTAAGTCGCATGGCGAGTTTCCTATGAATTTAATGTTTATGGTGGACCTCCGTGTGCTTACAGAAGAATGCTTTTGAGTACCTATGATTTCATAATTATTAATGAAGGAGGGAAGTACAGTGCCGAGAAGAGGTCGTATATCCAAAAGAGATGTTTTGCCGGATCCTTTGTACAATTCTAAGCTCGTAACAAAGCTTATCAATAACGTTATGTACGACGGCAAAAAGGGCGTAGCCCAGAAAATTGTTTATGACGCATTTTCCGCAGTAGAAGCTAAGGTTGGCGAGAACGCACTTGACGTGTTCCAGGCTGCGCTTGAAAATGTAATGCCTGTATTGGAAGTAAAGGCTCGCCGTGTGGGCGGTTCCACATACCAGGTACCTATGGAGGTAAGAGCAGAGCGCCGTCAGACTCTTGGTCTGCGTTGGCTCGTAGCTTATTCCAGAAACCGCGGTGAACGCACAATGGCAGAGCGCCTTGCAGGAGAGATAATCGATGCTAAGAACAGCATGGGTGGAGCTTTCAAGAAGAAAGAAGAAACTCACCGTATGGCTGAAGCAAACAAGGCTTTTGCTCACTACAGATATTGATCTGTGCCGTATTAGTAATCAAGGAGAGCTATAATGGCAAGAGAATATTCACTTCAGAAAACCAGAAATATCGGTATCATGGCTCACATCGATGCCGGTAAAACAACCACTACCGAGAGAATTCTTTTCTATACCGGTAAGACACACAAGATCGGTGAGACACACGAGGGTGCAGCTACCATGGACTGGATGGTTCAGGAGCAGGAGAGAGGTATTACCATTACTTCTGCTGCTACCACTTGCTTCTGGGCTCACTCCAAGTACCACAACGATCCCGCCGCAGTAAAGGAAAACACCCACAGAGTTAACATCATTGATACTCCCGGACACGTTGACTTCACAGTTGAGGTTGAGCGTTCGCTCAGAGTACTTGACGGTTCTGTAACTGTTCTTTGCGCTAAGGGAGGCGTTGAGCCTCAGTCCGAGACTGTTTGGCGTCAGGCTGACAAGTACGGAGTTCCGCGTATGGCGTATGTCAACAAGATGGACATCACCGGCGCAGATTTCTTCAGAGTTGTCGGAATGATGAAGGACAGACTTCACGCTAACGCAGTTCCGATCCAGCTCCCTATAGGTAAGGAGATGACCTTCAGAGGTATCGTTGACCTTATGACTATGGAAGCTGACGTTTACTACGATGACCTTGGTAAAGATATGAGAGTCGAGGAAATTCCCGAAGACATGAAGGATCTTGCTGAGGAATATCGCGAGAAGATGATCGAGTCTATCTGCGAGACCGATGAAGAGCTTATGGAGAAGTACTTTGGCGGCGAGGAGATCACGGTTGACGAGCTTAAGGCAGCACTCAGAAAGGCTACCATAGCTAACCAGATCGTTCCCGTTGTCTGCGGAACTTCTTACAGAAACAAGGGCGTACAGAAGCTGCTTGACGCAGTTGTTGATTATATGCCTTCTCCTCTTGACATTCCTGCGATCAAGGGTATCGACCCTGAGTCAGGTGAAGAGGATGAGAGAAAGGCTTCTGATGATGAGCCCTTCTCCGCACTTGCATTCAAGATCATGACCGACCCGTTCGTTGGAAAGCTTTGCTTCTTCCGTGTTTACTCCGGTAAGATCGAGGCTGGTACCACTGCGTACAACTCCAGCAAGGGCTCCAGAGAGCGTTTCGGACGTATTCTTCAGATGCATGCTAACGACCGTAAGGATATAGACGTATGCTACAGCGGTGATATCGCGGCTGTTTCGGGCGTAAAGAATACCACCACGGGTGATACCTTCTGCGACGAAAAGCATCCTATTATCCTTGAAAATATGGAATTCCCCGAGCCTGTTATCAGCGTAGCTATCGAGCCTAAGACTCGTGCAGGTCAGGAGAAGATGGGTATCGCTCTTTCTAAGCTTGCTGAGGAAGACCCCACCTTCCGTACCTACACCGACGAGGAGACCGGTCAGACTATCATCGCAGGTATGGGTGAGCTCCACCTTGAAATTATCGTTGACAGACTTCTTCGTGAGTTCAAGGTAGAGGCTAACATCGGTAAGCCTCAGGTTGCATACAAGGAGACCGTGCGTAAGAAGGTTGACCATGAGTGCAAGTATAAGCGTCAGTCCGGTGGTTCCGGTCAGTACGGACACGTTAAGATCATTCTTGAGCCTAACGAGCCCGGCAAGGGATATGAGTTTATCAACGCTGTTACAGGCGGTGCTATCCCGAAGGAATTCATCGAGCCTGTTAACCAGGGTATTCAGGGCGCAATGCAGAACGGTGTTCTTGCAGGTTACAACGTAGTTGACGTAAAGGTAACACTTTACGATGGATCTTACCACGAGGTTGACTCCTCTGAAATGGCGTTCAAGATCGCAGGATCTATGGCGTTCAAGGAGGCAATGAGAAAGGCAGATCCTGTTCTTACCGAGCCGATCACCAAGGTTGTTGCAATCGTTCCCGATGAGTATCTCGGAAGCGTTATGGGCGGCTTTAACTCCCGCCGTGGACAGATCCAGTCTATGGAATCTGCTAACGGTGTTCAGGAAGTTACAGCAATGGTTCCTCTGTCCGAAATGTTCGGATATGCTACCGACCTTCGTTCCATGACTCAGGGCCGTGGAGTTTACTCCATGGAACCCAGCCACTTTGCAGAAGTTCCTAAGTCCATTCAGGAACAGATCGTTTCTGCAAGAGCAAAAAATAACTAATTAAAACTTTAAAAAATAAAAATAACAATTAATGGAGGATTTTCAAAATGGCAAAGGCTACATTTGAACGTACAAAGCCCCACGTTAACATTGGTACCATCGGTCACGTTGACCATGGTAAGACCACCCTTACCGCAGCTATCACCAAGACCCTCGGTCTCCAGAACGGTAACGTTGAGTTCATGGCATATGACCAGATCGACAACGCTCCCGAGGAGAGAGCAAGAGGTATCACAATCAACACCAGACACGTTGAGTACGAGACTGAGAACCGTCACTACGCTCACGTTGACTGCCCCGGCCACGCTGACTATGTTAAGAACATGATCACCGGTGCAGCTCAGATGGACGGTGCTATCCTCGTTGTTGCAGGTACAGACGGACCTCTTCAGCAGACCAGAGAGCACGTTCTTCTCGCTCGTCAGGTTGGCGTTCCTGCAATCGTTGTATTCATGAACAAGACTGACCTCGTTGATGACGATGAGCTTCTTGACCTCGTAGAGATGGAGATCAGAGATCTTCTTTCTTCCTACGATTTCCCCGGCGACGATACTCCTATCGTTCGCGGTTCTGCTCGTGACGCACTTGAGTCCGCTAGCACCGACGTTTCTTCTCCCGAGTATGCTCCTATCCTTGAGCTCATGAACGAAGTAGATAGCTTCATTCCTACTCCTGAGCGTCAGGCTGACCTCGCATTCCTTATGCCCGTAGAGGACGTATTCTCCATCTCCGGACGTGGTACTGTTGCAACCGGTAGAGTTGAGCGTGGTACCGTTAAGGTTGGCGACGTTGTTGAGATCGTTGGTCTCACCGAAGAGAAGAAGAACACCACCGTTACCGGTGTTGAGATGTTCCACAAGCTCCTTCCCCAGGCAGAAGCTGGTGATAACATCGGTGCTCTCCTCCGTGGCGTAGCTAAGGACGAGATCGAGCGTGGACAGGTTCTTGCTAAGCCCGGCTCCGTTCACCCCCACACCAAGTTCGTAGGCCACGTTTACGTTCTTACCGAGAAGGAAGGCGGCCGTAAGAAGCCCTTCCTCGCAGGTTACAGACCTCAGTTCTACTTCAGAACAACCGACGTTACCGGCGTTATCGGTCTTCCCGCTGACGTTGAGATGTGCCGCCCTGGCGATAACGTTGATATGACTGTTGAGCTTATCACACCTATCGCTATCGAAGAGGGTCTTCGTTTCGCTATCCGTGAGGGTGGTAGAACCGTTGGTTCCGGCGTCGTTTCCAGCATCATTGAGTAATTAACTCATCTATGGCGCCGAGGAATATTCCTCGGCGCCTTTTTTAAAAATCTTTGGGGATTGGTGAAATTCCATACCGGCGGTATAGTCCGCGAACATAAAGGCTACGCCTTTGTGCCGAGCAGGTGAGATTCCTGCACCGACGGTAAAGTCCGGATGAGAGAAGATATACATAAGAATAGTTTTGCTATCGGTATCTTCTCCCGTAACTCTTTTTAGTACAGGGAGAATTTTTTTATGAATAATAAAGACAAAACAACACAGCGTATCAAAAAAATAACGGCGATAGCGGTATTTGCCGCACTTGCTTACGTTATACACTTCGTTCACATACCCGTAGCCTTTCTCAACCTTGATTTCAAGGACGTGGTGATGGCTATCGCTGGAATGTACTTTGGCCCCGCGGCAGGCGCGGTGCTTTCGGTGCTTGTCCCTTTGCTTGAATACCCTACGAGCGAGACAGGACCGTACGGACTTATTATGAATATCCTCAGCAGCGGCGCATTCGTTATCGTCGCGAGCCTGATATATAAATTCAAAAAGACACTTTCGGGCGCTATAATCGCGCTCTGCTCGGCGACGCTTTCTATGGTTGCGGTGATGATGCTCGCAAACCTCTTTATCACGCCCTACTATATGCACGTAACTCAGGCGGAGGTAGTGGCGCTTATACCTACGCTTTTGCTCCCATTCAATGCAGTCAAGGCGGTGCTCAATGCCGCGCTGACGCTCTGTCTCTATAAGCCGATATCTACCGTGCTTAAAAAGAGCGGATTTGGCAGAGAAGAGCGACTTGCTTCCGAGGCTCCCGAGGGAAAGCAAAGAGTGATGCGCTCGGTACTCGTATGGTGCGTTGGCGGCGTTATAGCAATAGCCGCACTCTGCGTTATTTTCTTCGTACTCGGCGGAAAAATAGCGTTTAATTGATAATTTTGAAAAAAACTCGCTCTTTTTTTAAAAATATATTGAAAAAAGAGCGAGTATATGATATAATATACAAGATAACGAAATAGATGTCTTATCAAGAGTGGTGGAGGGACAGGCCCAACGAAACCACGGCAACCTGCAAACGTAAGGTGCTAAATCCCGAAGATGAGAAAGAAGGTCTCCGGGGAAAGCTCGGAGATTTTTTAATGAAAGGAAAAAGAAGAATGAAAAAAATGCTTTTTACGTCCGAATCGGTTACCGAAGGACACCCCGATAAAATATCGGATAAAATATCTGACGCGATCCTTGACGCGCTTCTCGCGCAGGATCCCTATTCTCGTGTTGCTTGCGAGACCTTTTGCACTACCGGTCTCGTAACCGTAATGGGCGAAATAACCACCAAGGCGACTATTGATTTCCAGACCATCGTAAGAGATACCGTAAGAGAGATCGGCTACACAAGAGCAAAGTATGGCTTTGACTGCGACAGCTGCGCGGTACTCAGCTCTATACACGAGCAGTCTCCCGACATAGCTCTCGGCGTTGACAAGTCGCTTGAGGCAAAGCAGGGCGAGGGCGACGGACTTGACATCGGTGCGGGCGACCAGGGACTTATGTTCGGTTACGCTTGTAACGAGACGAGCGAGCTTATGCCGCTTCCTATCTCTCTTGCTCACAAGCTTGCGAAGAGACTTACCGAGGTAAGAAAGAACGGTACGCTTGACTATCTCCGTCCCGACGGAAAAACTCAGGTTACTGTTGAGTACCATGACGGAAAGCCTGTAAGAGTTGATACTGTCGTTATCTCCACTCAGCACGCCGCAGAGGTAGAGCTTGAGCAGATAAGAAGCGATATGATAGCTCTCGTTATCAATGAAATAATCCCTGCAGACCTTATGGACGGCGAGACTAAGATATACGTAAATCCCACGGGACGCTTCGTTGTAGGCGGACCTGCGGGCGACACCGGACTTACCGGAAGAAAGATAATAGTTGACACCTATGGCGGATACTCTCGCCACGGCGGCGGTGCTTTCTCGGGCAAGGATCCGACGAAGGTTGACCGTTCGGCTTCCTACGCGGCAAGATACGTTGCTAAGAATATCGTTGCGGCAGGACTTGCTGACAAGTGCGAGGTACAGCTTGCATACGCTATCGGTGTTGCTAAGCCTGTTTCTGTAATGGTTGACACCTTCGGTACGGGCAAGGCTGACGACGAGGCTATCGCGGCAGCAGTAGGCAAGTGCTTTGACTTCAGACCTGCGGCTATTATCAAGTATTTCGATCTTCGCAGACCGATCTACTGTCAGACGGCGGCATACGGCCACGTCGGCAGAGAGGATATTGATCTGCCTTGGGAGAGAAGAGACCTTGCCGATAAGATAAAGGCGGCGCTTTAAGCTTTAAAGATAAAGAGCGTAATGCATAGTCGCGATCAGCCGACTGCATTACGCTTTTTGCGATAAATACTCAAGGACAAATTTTACGAAAGGAGGAGCTTATGGCATTTGAGGGCTTTGAGGAGCGAGATAAGGATCGCTTCGGTATAGAAAAGCTTGAGGGCTCGGTGGAGCAGATAGTTTTTTGCAATGATGATAATGGCTACACAGTCTGCGATATGGCGCTTGATGACGATATAGTTACGGTCTGCGGAATAATGCCTATGCTTTGCGAGGGCGACAGGCTCTGCGTTTACGGTAAGTGGGTGCATAGCGCAAAATACGGCAGACAATTCTCGGTCGAGCAATATGAGAGAGTTATGCCCGCTGACGTTGCCTCTATGCTCCGATATCTTTCGTCGAGAGCGATCAAGGGCATAGGCCCTAAGACCGCAGTAAAAATAATTGAGGAATTTGGCGAGGACAGCTTTGACGTTATTGAAAACCACCCCGAGTGGTTGGCGAACATCAAGGGTATCTCAACAAAGGTGGCTCTCGCGGCATCCGAAAGCTTCAAGGAGCAGGCAGGAATACGCTCTGCGATGATGTTCTTCCGTGAGTACTTCGGTGCGGCTACCACCGTCAGAATATACAAAAAATGGGGCTCTTCTTCGGTGGATATAGCCAAGAAAAATCCTTACCGCCTTTGCAATGAGATAGAGGGAATAGGCTTTGAGCGTGCGGACGCCTTGGCTTGTAGCTTAGGGCTTCAGAACGACAATTTTGACCGTATCATGAGCGGGCTTTCTTACGTTCTCATCAAGAGCGCGTCCAACAACGGACACGTGTGTCTCCCGAGAGAGAAGCTTTGCGAGGCGGGTGCGCAGCTGCTTGAAGTAAGCTCTGACGAAACAGACCGCGCTATCTCCGAGCTTATCCGTATGGGACGCTTTAAGTACGTTATGAACGGTGAAGCGCAGATGATATATCTTTCGGAGGCTTACGACGAGGAGAAATATATTGCCGAAAAGCTGCTTCTCCTTGACAAGATGTGCGCGACTGTTGACGTCTTGGATATTGACAGATTTATCGAGCGTGAGGAAGCAAAGGCGGGAATAGAGTACGCCTCTTTGCAGAAGCAGGCTATCTCTGACGCGCTTCGCTACGGTGTTATGGTGCTGACGGGAGGCCCCGGAACAGGAAAAACTACTGTAGTGAGAGCCTTGATACACATATTTGACAGTATGGGCTATGAGATAGCCCTTGCCGCACCCACAGGCAGAGCGGCAAAGAGAATGTCTGAGGCGACGGCGATGGAGGCAAAGACGATACATCGCTTGCTTGAGATGAGCTACGACCTTGACGGACGTTCTGTTTTCAACAGAAACGAATTTGACCTGCTCGACGAGCAGATAATCATAGTGGATGAGGCGTCTATGATAGACAGCTCTCTTATGTGCGCGCTTCTCAAGGCGATAAAGCCGGGAGCGAGAATGATAATCATAGGCGACTCTGATCAGCTCCCGTCGGTTGGGGCGGGCAACGTGCTTCGAGATATAATTGAGAGCGGCAGATTTGCGACTGTGCGGCTTTGCGAGATATTCAGGCAGGCGCAGGAGAGCCTTATTATTACCAACGCGCACGCTATCAACCGAGGCGAGATGCCTACTCTTTCGGCAAAGGACAAGGATTTCTTCTTTTTGCGCCGAGAGAGAGACAGAGATATAGCCGCTACGGTAGTTGATCTTTGCCAGAATAGATTGCCTCGTGCTTACGGAGATATGGCTCGCAACGGACTTCAGGTGATATGCGCGTCAAGAAAGGGAGAAGCGGGAACTGAAAACCTCAACGTTCTGCTTCAGCAGGCGCTCAATCCTCGCGAGAGGGGAAAGAGCGAACATACCTTCCGCGACAGAATATTCCGAGAGGGCGACAGAGTTATGCAGACCCGTAACAATTACGACATCAGCTGGAAGCGTGAGTACGACGGCAAAGAGGGCTGTGGAATATTCAACGGCGATATAGGTATCATAGAGGATATCGAGGTCGCCGAGCGAGAGATGACGGTGCTTTTTGATGACAGACGAGTTATATACGATTTCTCGCTCCTTGAGGATCTTGAGCACGCCTATGCGATCACCGTGCATAAAAGTCAGGGAAGTGAATACCCGATGGTAGTCATTCCTGTGTGTACGGCGGCGCAGATGCTTCATACGAGAAATCTTTTCTATACGGCGGTTACGCGAGCGCAAAGCATGGTCATTCTCGTCGGACGAGAGGATATAATCAAAGAAATGGTAGAGAATAACCGCAGATCTATGCGATATACGGGACTTTGCCAGAGACTTGGCGGTGAATGATGAGAGCGTCGGAGTATGCAAAAAGAATACTGCTCGTGCGCAAATGCGTGGGCTGTAGGGAGATACTTGATTTTTCAGATTTTGATGCCGCGTTCTGCCCTGATTGCAGGCTTGCCTGGCAGGTGGCAAAGACCGAGAACTGTCCTGAATGTTATAGCGCGGCTACCGAATGCTCGTGTATGCCGACACTTCTCTCAAAGTCAGGCGCGCTGACTCTCCGCAAGCTTTTCTTCTACAGCCCCAAGAGAGACAAAGAGGCCCAGAACAAGCTCGTTTACTATCTTAAGCACCGCAAGAGCAAAAGAGCGGCAGCCTTTGCCGCATCAGAGTTGGTTTTCGCACTTCGCGAGGAGCTTGACACTCTTGGAATAGAAGATCCTTCGGATATACTGTGCGTAGGTGTTCCGAGGGGAAGGGGAGCGGTTCTCAGCTACGGATTTGACCAAGCGCAAGAGGTGAGTAAGGCGTTGGCTTGGCTTTTGGGGGCGGAATATTTTCCTTTGGTGCGCCGTCGCTTCGGCGGAAAAGAGCAGAAAAAGCTCAATGCCGCGCAAAGACAGAAGAACATCAAGAGCCTTATGTATATCAGAGATAAGGATAGATACAGGGTAGAGGGAAGATACGTTCTTCTCTTTGACGATGTCGTTACGACGGGCGCAAGTATGTCTTCGGCAGTCTCGCTTCTTCGGAAGGCGGGTGCGAAGGGAGTTATATGCCTCTGCCTTGCTTCAGATATTAAAAAAGAAATAAAATAAATAAGCCTTCTTTTGGGGAGGGCTTATTTTAATATGTGAAAGCTTTTTAAAAAATTTTTTCAAAAAGTGTGACGCGGAGGCGTTTTTTATTGTCTATTAGGGTGAAGGGACCTTCAAAGAAAGGAGCAGACTATGGAAGATAAACAAATAATTGATCTCTTTTTTGAACGTTCGGAGAGAGCAATTAAGGAAACCGATCTGAAATACGGTCGTTACTGTCACTACATAGCTTACCGTATTCTGTCAAACGATGAGGATGCAAGTGAGATAAAGAACGACACCTATCTCGCCGCGTGGAATTCCATTCCGCCGACGCGCCCCAATAGTTTTAAGCACTATCTCGGCACGCTATGCCGCAATTTGTCTATCAACAGATATCTTGACAGCAAGAGCAGATCGCAAGCAGACCAGATCGCACTTGCGCTTGACGAGCTTGAGGAATGTATTCCCGACACGGCAGGCGGCGAGGAGCTTGCTGACAGTCTTGCTCTCGAGGACGCTCTTTGCAGATTTGTCCGCGCTCTGCCAAAAGAAACGCAAAAGGCGTTCGTAATGCGCTATTGGTACAACTGCAGAATAGACGAGATCGCGCGAGAGCTGTCTTCAAAGGAGAGCAAGATCAAGATGATGCTTTTGAGGACGAGAGAAAAGTTGAAAAAATTTTTAGAAAGTGAGGGATTTTCAGTATGACAAATAAAAATATTTTGAAAGCGTTCAGCGCGCTTGACGCTGATATAGTGATCGGTTGCGAGCCTTCTGCCGCCCCCGTCATTAATAAAAAGAAAAGAACTCCGATCGTTTTGCGCCTTGTTGCAGTCGCCGCGTGCGTCGCTTTACTTGCGACAGGCATCGTAGTCGGAACTCTGCTTCTCAACCGAGAGGACGATCAACCCGATGTGCCGAGTGTTCCGACAAAAAAGACGTATGAGATGTATATGAATTTTTCCGCAGGTGATGAACTTGATTTGAGCATCTCGGAAAACGAAAACGTAGAGCTTAAGCCGAGCAGTGAGAAGAATTTCGATTTGTTTTCAATGGGAAATAAAATTGAAAAACCTGAAAACATTTCAGACAGTATTGATGTTAAAATCGGTGGGAAGTCGTTTTCATTTAATTATGATTCGGCATATGAGACTGCTCTGAATAATATTCAAAAATTTGAATCGTTTGCTAACAATGTTGTATATAAAACGAACGACGATAGTATAACCGTGGAGTTTTCTGCGTTAACTAAGGATCTTGTATTCTTTTCGGATTGGCAGACTGAAGATAATGTTTCCGGAGAATTTACTGCGGAAGAGGCGAAACAAGCGGCAGACGAGCTTCTTTGTGAAATTTACGGAGAAAATTTTTTGGAAGAGTATGAGTGTACCAAAACCAATACAACGGACAATCAAAGAGATAAGATGTATAGCGTATATTATATGCGTAAGGCTTTTGGATATGAGACAGATGATTGTATCTTCGTTGATTTTAACTTTGAAGGAGAACTGCTCTTAATTAATGCTTACAGAAAAGGCATTATGGAATTTGTAGAGGAGGATCTTACTAAGGAGGATATTGAAGGAGCAATAGCAGCAGTAACTGAAACCTTCTCGGATACTTGGTATATAGGAAATTCAGAGATAATTCTCGATTCTGAAGGTGATTATTATCTGATGACCTATCTTGTACACGCTGACGATGGCGAGATCACCGAACTGAGAAAGGTATATACCAAAATTAAATAATTTTAAATACTCAAGCGTACGAGCTTGTGCGCTTGAGTGTTTAAAACCAATCAACCAACCGCCTGCCGAGGATCTCGGCAGGCGGTGTTTTCATATTTACAGTTAAAAGTATATGCAAAATGCAAAAATTGTCCCGTAAGCTTCAAAATAGTATTGCATTTTTTTGATTTTCATTGTATAATATATTTGTATATTCGTAAGAAAGGAGGATGACACTATGGGATTTATGCCAAAGCAGTTGTTTTCGCGAAATATAGGCATTGACCTTGGCACCGCTACGGTACTCGTTTACGTAGAGGGCAAGGGAATAGTCCTCAACGAGCCGTCTGTGGTGGCTGTTGACACTACGATGGATTGTATAACCAAAATAGGCAAGGACGCTCAGGCTATGCTCGGAAGAAATCCCGCTCATATAGAGGTCATCCGTCCGCTTAAGGAAGGTGTCATCAGCCGTTACGACGTAACTCAGAAGATGATACAGTATTTTATTCGCCGTGCTTGCGGAAACTCGGTCTTTCAGCCTAAGGTGGTCATCTGTATCCCGACGGGCATCTCCGAGGTCGAGGAAAGAGCGGTAATTGACGCGGGTACTCAGGCAGGCGCGCGCAAGACCTATCTTATCGATGAGCCGGTTGCGGCGGCTCTCGGCGCAGGTGTGGATATTTACAGCCCTGTCGGAAATATGATAGTCGATATCGGTGGCGGTACTACCGACGTTGCGGTCATATCTCTGGGCGGCGTGGTGGTGTCTCAATCGCTCAAGGTAGCGGGAGATAAGTTTGACGAGGCAATAATGCGCTACGTCAGAAGAAAATACAACGTCGCTATAGGCGAGCGCACCGCGGAGAGAGTGAAGATACAGATAGGCTCGGTATATGAGCACGGTGAAGCCAAGACCGTAGAGGTCAAAGGAAGATGTCTCATTCAGGGACTTCCCAAGAATATCACGCTCTCCTCAAAGGAGATGCTTGAGGCGATGATGGAGCCGATATCCGCAATACTTGACGTGATCTGCTCTATCGTGGAGAGAACTCCGCCCGAGCTTGTCGGCGACATACTCAAAAACGGTATCATTCTCGCAGGCGGCGGAAGTCTATTACAGGGACTTGACAAGCTGATCGAAGACGTTACGGGAATAAAGACGAGACTTGCCAAAGATCCCACCAAGTGCGTGGCTCTCGGCACGGGAAGAGTGCTTTCTATGCTCAACGGCGGAATGCCCGAGGGCGCGATAGACCTTTCTCGCTACAGACAAAGAATATAAATAGATAGGGCGGCGTAGCCGCCCTCGGTTATGTGAGGTATAATATGTTGTGTAAGGATTTTGCATACAGAGGACTTATAAGTTATTTTGAAAAGATCTCGGCTATTCCGCGCCCCTCTTTCCACGAGGAGAAGATAGCTGACTACCTTTGCGCATTTGCAGAGGAAAGAGGACTTGAATATTACAGAGACGGGATACACAACGTCTTTATCAAGCTCCCCGCAAGCGAGGGCAGAGAGGGCGAGGCTGCGGTGCTTCTTCAGGGACATACCGATATGGTGTGCGAGAAGAACTCGGACGTTGAGCACGACTTTATGAACGAGGGCATCAAGCTTCTTGAGAAGGACGGTTGGCTCAGAGCAGACGGCACTACTCTCGGTGCTGATAACGGTGTTGCGGTTGCGGCTATGCTTTATATACTTGACGGAGCGGAGGGCAATCTCCCCTCGCATCCGCCTATCGAGTGCCTTTTCACAGTTTCCGAGGAGGTCGGACTTGAGGGCGCGACCGGCTTTGACTATAGCCGTGTGAGCGCTACGAGAATGATAAATATGGACAGTGCTGACGAGTCCGAGATAATCGCAGGCTGTGCGGGCGGTGTCAGAAGCACGCTTAGCTTCACACCTGCATATATTGATGCTCCCACGGGCGCAAAAACGCTTACTGTTTCTATAGGCGGTCTTGCGGGCGGACATTCGGGTGAGGACATAAACAAGGGCAGAGCAAACGCAAATAAGCTGCTCGGCAGAATATTGCTCTCTATCTCGCATAATGTGGCTCTCTCGCTCGTATCTATAAACGGCGGCAGCAAGGATAACGCTATTCCTCGTGAGGCGGTTGCAACTATATGCACCTCTGACCCCGAGGGCTTCTGTGCGGCAGTTGAGAAAATGGCGGACGTGATCCGCGCAGAGCTGAGCCACGACGACGATTGCTTTTCGATCACTATTTCTCAGAGTGAGGCGGCAGAGAAGGTAATGGATGCCGAGGCGCAGAAGAAGATACTCTTCCTGCTTGCGACCGTGCAGAACGGAATTTTTGAAATGAATCACAATATCGCAGGGCTTGTTGAGTTCTCAAGAAATCTCGGCGTAATTGAGACCAAGGAGAGTGGCGAGGTAGAGTTTACATTCCTTGCAAGATCTCCTCAGGCGTCGCATACCGATTCTTCTCTTGAGCAGCTTGGCGCTTACGCCGAGATGCTTGGAATGAAGCATACTATCGTCAATTCCTATCCCGGTTGGAAGTATGCCGAAGTTTCGCCTCTGCGCGAGAAGTACGCCGAGTGCTACAAGGCGCTCTTTGGCAAGGAGCCGCGCGTGCTTACCATCCACGCGGGACTTGAGTGCGGAATAATCAGCCAGAAGCTGCCCGCGCTTGATATAATCTCCTGCGGACCTATCGTGCTTGATCTCCATTCTCCCGACGAGGCGCTTAATATTGCTTCTCTCGAGCGCTTCTTCACGGTTATCAAAAACGTTATTAAGGAAATATAAAACAAACGAGCCCCGACGTGTCGGGGCTCGTTGCTTTTTTTATGCGTTATACTTTCTTTTTGCTTGCCATTTTGAAAATGAAGACTATTCCTGCGAAGAGAACGAGAGCGGATGCCCACATGATCACGCCGCAGAGAACGCCGCCGAGGCTCGCGCAAAGTCCTGCGATAACGTAGGAGACCGCTGCTATCGCGGCTACCGTCAGTGCGTAGGGGAGCTGGGTGTTTACATGGTCAACGTGGTTGCACCCAGCACCTGCGGAGGCGAGAATGGTGGTGTCCGAAATGGGAGAAACGTGGTCGCCGAATACCGCGCCGCCAAGGGTTGCGGAAACGGTGAGAAGAACCATAGTTCCGCTGCTTCCGAGAATGGTTACTGCGATCGGAACAAGCACGCCAAACGTTCCCCAGGACGTTCCCGTAGCAAACGCGATAGCGCCTGCGAGAACGAAGAAGATAGCGGGGAAGAGGAACTGCGGGAAGGAGCTATTTGCGAGGTTCTCGGCAACGAAGGACTGCGCGTCGAGATATCCGCCCTTAGCACCCATAATGCCCGAGATGGACCATGCGAAAGTGAGGATAAGTATCGCGGGAACCATCGCCTTAAAGCCCTCTGTGAAGCTTCCGGTGATCTCCTTGAAGGAGACTACGCGAGCGATCATATAATATACGGCAATGATGATAAGAGCAAATGTGGAGCCGATAGCGAGCGACATACCTGCATCACAGTTGGAAAACGCCTCGATGACGTTAGCCGACTGAAGCTCGGAGCCTATAAGGCCTGTATCCCAGTTGTAGAAGAAGCCAGTGAAGAGCATTCCGCCGATACAGCAGATGATAAGAATGATAACGGGGATGATGAGGTGGTGGACCTTTCCTCTGGGGTTGGAGGTTATCTCTGCGCCGCTATCGGAGTTGCCCTCAGCGCCTGCGTGGAGATCGCCCGTGGTCTCTGCGATAAGCTCGTTCTTCTTCATCTTGCCGAAGTCAAACTTAAAGATGCAGAGTGCAAATACCATAACGAGAGTGAGGAGTGCATATACGTTAAAGGGAATGGTGCTGATAAATACCATCAGACCGTCGCCCTCAAGCTCACCTGCAACTGCTGCCGCCCAGCTCGAGATAGGAGCGATGATGCAGACGGGTGCTGCGGTGGAGTCGATGATATAAGCGAGCTTTGCTCTCGAGATCTTGAACTTGTCGGTAACGGGGCGCATTACAGAGCCGACCGTAAGACAGTTGAAGTAGTCGTCAACGAAGATAAGGCAGCCGAGTGCCGCGGTAGCCGCAAGAGCGCCGCCCTTGGACTTTATCTTCTTGCCTGCCCAGTCGCCGTACGCCTTAGCGCCGCCCGACTTCTGCAAAAGAACTACCAGGATTCCAAGTACGACGAGGAAAACGATTATCGGGGTGTTAGCGCCGACCTTTTCGCTCATTACCTGGAAGAGTGTGAACATAGCGTTGAGGGGATTGCCGCCTGCGTACATCATCGCGCCGACGAATATTCCCAAGAACAGTGAAACGTAAACCTGCTTTGTTACCAGCGCAAGCACTATAGCAATGAGTGCGGGTAAGAAAGCCCATAAGGTACCTTCCATTTTAACTCTCCTTTATTTTTTGATTTTTGTAAATAAAAAAACCGCAAGAGCGGAGCTCTTGCGGTAAAATTACCCAGACAAGTTAAGATAGCGCTCCACAAAACGTGACAGTGCAAGGCATATTCTGCGCTTACACCAGCGATACGCAAAACGACCCTTGCGTAAAGCTTCGGCAAGAAGACCTTTCACCCGACGGAGCCGTCCGTTTGCTCGGGGTACTTATCCTTCCCGCACCTCTATCATTAAGTTAATTATATGTTACCACACAGTTCGACAAAAATCAATAGTTTTTGAATGATTTTTTGCAAAAAATGCACAAATTTTAAAATTTTTTGTGTCTTTTGACCTTTTTTTGCATCGTTCCGAGAAATGAGCCAACGATAGACAGCGGTATAACGAGTAGGCGCAGGATAATAGTGTGGCTCGGCGCGCTGTCAGTCTCAGCCGTGGGGATAAATAAAAGAAGCGCGGATAGAATGAGCATAAAGAGAATGCCCGTGGCAATACCGCACAAGAGAGAGTCCTCTTTGTGATTGCGCTTGACGGATGCAAACCCCGAGACGAGCGCGGAGAGATATATCGCGGCAAGGCTTAAGGCGAAGGTGAGCGAGTGGGGGTTATCTAAGGCAAGGCAAAGACCTGAAAAAATGAGTATTAAAGCTGAAAAGCAGAGCAGTCCGAGCCCCGTGCCCGTGGCAACGCTGACGGACAGTGCTCCAAGGCGGCTTGCCTTTTGAGTGCTGCTGAATTTATGTGTGTTCTTGTGTGCAGAGCTCGTATTTTTCATGTCGTTCTCCTTTTTATTCTGAAGTTTGATCTTACTGTAAATATATTTGTTTTTTCGGGCGTATATGTGGGAATAATATCTACATGTAGTAAAGTTCACATAAAATTAACAAATATATTTTACCGCTTTGCTTGAAAAAGTGTACGGATTGTGGTAAAATTACATTAAAATTGGGGTAATGTGGTAGATTGAAAAACCACCGATAAAAATACTCTCAAAAGATGAAACGGAGGCACATTTATGGTACAGATTGACGAAAAAATGTACGGTCAGTCCAAGGCAAAGCTTGAGGCGATATTTGACGCCGGAACCTTTGTCGAGCTTGGCGCATATACGAAGCGTCAGGGCAGTGAGGCTGATTTTGAGGGTGTCCTTTGCGGCTACGGAGCGGTAAGCGGCGAGCTTGCCTTCGCATTCGTTCAGGACAGTGGCAGAACCAAGGGCGCGTTTGGCGAGCGCCATGCGAAGAAGATAGCAAATCTCTATTCTCTCGCTATTAAGAACGGCGCACCCGTTATAGGTGTATTTGACAGCGCAGGCGCGGTTATCTACGACGGCGCGGCGGCTATGGCGGCTTACGGCAGATTTATGAAGTGCATTTCCGATGCTTCGGGAATAGTTCCTCAGATAGCGGTCATAGACGGAGTTTGCGGCGGTTCGTCTGCCGTTGCGGCTTCGATGTTCGATTTCGTAGTAACCGTTAAGGATGCTTCCAAGCTTTACGTAAATTCTCCCTTCGTTGTGGGAGCTGAGGCAGGCAAGGCTGATTTCGCGGCTGAGCACGGTCTCTCCGCATACAACGCGAAGGACGAGGCAGACGCTTTTGCTTACGCGCGAAAGCTCATTTCTCTCCTTCCCGCTAACAACGCGAGCGGTGCTTACACCGAGTGCGCTGACGATATGAACAGAGCGGTTGCAGTTGATGCAGATAACTATAAGGCAGAGGAGCTCGTTGCTGCTCTTGCCGATAACGGCGCATTCACTCGTGTTTATGCTGATTACACCAACAACTTCGTTCTCGGCTTTGCTTCCTTTGGCGGCATCACCGCAGGCGTAGTTGCTTCTAACCCCGAAAATAAGGGAATTCTTGATATCAAGTCCGCAAGAGCTATCTCGAAGCTCGTCGGTCTTTGCGACAGCTTCTCGATCCCCGTGCTCACTCTCGTTGACAGCGAGGGACTTGACGTAAGCCTTGAGGCTGAAAGCGCGGCTTACGCATCCGAGCTTGCAAGACTTGCTTACGCTTATACATCCTCTGAAAACGCAAAGCTTACTGTAGTTGTAGGCAAGGCGTACGGTGCTGCATTCACGCTTCTCGGCTCTAAGTCGGTAGGCGCTGATATGGCTCTCGCACTCCCCACCGCTTGCATCAGCGTTCTCTCGCCTGAGGCGTCTGTTGCATTCGTTTGGAACTCCAAGGTAGGAGAGAAGAGCCGCGAGGAGCTTGAGACCGAGTGGAAAGAAAAGTGCGCGTCGGCGGCTGAGGCTTGCGATTGCGGCGAGATAGACGACGTAGTTGCTCCCGAGGAGCTTCGTGCAAGAGTTTGCGCTTCGTTTGCGATGCTCGCATCCAAGGCAGAGGGAACTCCCACACGTCGCCATGCGAATATGCCTCTCTGATTTCGGAGGTAGCAAATGTTTATAAACGGATTTATTCAGCCGACGGCAGCAGCTATTCCGGCTGAGACATTGGAAATGATGTGGCAGATGCCGCTTCTCGGTATGGGAATGATATTTGCCGTACTCGCTACCCTTTGGGCAGTGCTTGTGCTCTTTAAATTTATCTTTGCAAAGCCTGCTCCCAAGAAAAAGAGCGAGCCTGCCGCACCTAAGGCAGAGCCTGTAGTTATTCCCGAGCCTGTGGTCGCTCCTGCGGCAAACAACGATGCGGAGCTTATCGCAGTTCTCACGGCGGCTATAGTTGCTTACGAGGCAAGTCAGGGTAATGAAGTTGCTCCCGGCGACTTCAGAGTAGTGTCCTTCCGCAGAACTAACGGCGGCAAGGCGTGGAATTCTAAATAATTTAACTTATTTGAAAGGTTTGAGGTATTAATTATGAAAACTTATAACATTACCGTTAACGGTGTTACCTATACTGTTGAAGTTGAAGAAGTAGGCGCAACCGCTTCCGCGCCCGTAGCAGCAGC
Organism: uncultured Clostridia bacterium; assembly: GCA_937893945.1. Taxonomy (GTDB): domain Bacteria; phylum Bacillota; class Clostridia; order Oscillospirales; family CAG-272; genus HGM12713. Next base: position 20,402 of record CALCTA010000101.1, read on the forward strand.
TCCCGTAGCAGCTCCCGCAGCAGCACCCGCTGCACCCAAGGCAGCTCCCGCAGCTCCTAAGGCAAGCGGAGCAGCAGGCGCAGTAAGCGTTAAGGCTCCTATGCCCGGCAATATTATGAAGGTCAACTGCAAGGTCGGTGCTTCTGTTAAGAAGGGCGACGTTCTCGTAGTTCTTGAGGCTATGAAGATGGAGAACGATATCTGCGCTCCCCAGGATGGCGTAGTTGCAAGCGTTGAGGTTTCTCAGGGCGCAAGCGTTGAGACAGATGCTCTTCTCGTAACTCTCAACTGATTTTCTCTCATTTGCCAAATTTAATGAAAGGAAAACAGTTGTATGCTTGAAACAATACAGAATTTTTTAAGCACGACGGGCGTAGCGCGGCTGTTTGAAAGCAGCGATTGGTGGCAGACCTTAGTTATGTTCCTCATCGCGTTCGTTCTTGTCTATCTTGCGATAGTCAAGAAATTCGAGCCGTTGTTGCTTCTGCCTATCGCGATAGGTATGCTTCTTACAAACCTTCCCGGAAGTGGAATGTTCCATCTGGACCTTTTCATTCCGCCGCAGGAGGCAGTCGATGCGCTCGATCTCGCCTTTAAGGACGGAATACTTTCGGTAGCAGAGTACGGACAGCTGCTTGAGCACGGTATCGCCGTGGATCAATTCTTCGCGGGTACGACCGACGTAGTCTTTACTCAGGAAGCATACGATAGCCTTATGCACTCGCTTACCGATATAAATTACGGTGCAGTCCTCAAGACAGGCGGTCTCCTCGATCTCCTTTACCTTGGTGTAAAGCTCGGAATCTATCCTTGCCTTATCTTTATAGGTATCGGTGCTATGACCGACTTCTCACCCCTTATCTCCAACCCCAAGAGCCTCTTTATCGGTGCAGGCGCACAGCTTGGCGTGTTCGTTGCGTTTGCAGGCGCGCTTCTTCTCGGATTTACTCCCGAGGAGGCGGCTTCTATCGGTATTATCGGCGGTGCGGACGGACCTACGGCAATACTCGTTACCAAAACGCTCTCGCCTCACCAGCTTGGCGCGATAGCTATCGCGGCATATAGCTATATGGCTCTTATTCCTATGATACAGCCTCCCTTTATGAAGCTGTTCACCACCAAGAAGGAGCGCAGGATCAAGATGAGCGCGCTTCGTCAGGTATCCAAGACCGAGAAGATACTTTTCCCTGTGATCGTTACCTTCGTTATAGGACTTATTCTTCCCGATGCAGTTCCGCTCGTAGGTTGTCTTATGTTCGGTAATCTGCTCAACGTTTGCGGCGTAACCGACAGACTTTCCAAGACCGCTCAGAACGAGCTTATGAATATCGTTACCATATTCCTCGGCATCTCTGTAGGTGCTACTGCAAGTGCGGCAAACTTCCTGCGTCTTGAAACCATCTTTATCATCTGCCTTGGACTCGTAGCTTTCAGCATTTCTACCTGCGGCGGACTTATCACCGCGAAGATAATGAACTGGCTCTCGGGTGGAAAGATCAATCCCCTTATCGGCTCTGCGGGCGTTTCCGCAGTTCCTATGGCGGCAAGAGTTTCGCAGACTGTCGGTCAGAAGGAGGATCCCTCGAACTTCCTTCTTATGCACGCGATGGGCCCCAACGTTGCGGGTGTTATCGGTTCTGCGGTAGCGGCAGGCGTATTCCTGTCTCGATTTTAATTGAACGGAGGTTAGTATAATGGCACAGGTAAAAATAACAGAAACAGTTCTCCGCGACTCGCATCAGTCGCTTGTCGCTACGAGAATGACAACAGAGGAGATGCTGCCCATTCTCGCAGCTCTCGATAAAGTAGGCTACCACTCTCTTGAGGCTTGGGGTGGCGCGACATTTGACTCCTGTCTTCGTTTTCTTAACGAGGATCCCTGGGAGCGACTCCGCAAGATCCGCGCAGAAGTCAAGAACACAAAGCTTCAGATGCTCTTCAGAGGACAGAACATCCTCGGATACCGTCATTACTCTGACGACGTAGTTGAATACTTCGTACAGAAGTCTATCGCTAACGGTATCGATATTCTCAGAATTTTCGATGCTCTCAACGACGCGCGTAACCTCGAGACTGCTATCAAGGCAACTCAGAAGGAGGGCGGACACGTTCAGGCTGCTATCAGCTACACCACGGGTCCCGTTTATACTCTTGAGTATTTTACCGATTATGCAAAGCGCCTTGAGAATATGGGTGCAAACTCGATCTGTATCAAGGATATGGCAGGTCTTCTCAAGCCCTACGATGCGTACGAGCTCGTAAAGGCACTCAAGGAGACTGTAAAGCTTCCTATTCAGGTACACACCCACTACACCTCGGGTCTTGCTTCTATGACGCTTCTTAAGTCTATCGAGGCAGGCGCTGATATAGTTGACACCGCGATCTCCCCCATGGCTATGGGTACTTCTCAGCCGCCTACGGAGGCGCTCGTTGCAACTCTCAGCGGTACCAAGCACGATACCGGCATCAGCCTCGAGCAGCTCGACGAGATCACTAAGTATTTCGCTCCCATCCGTGAGAGATATCTTGCAAGCGGTCTGCTTGACCCCAAGATGCTTAAGGTTGACGTAAACGCGCTTATCTATCAGGTTCCCGGCGGAATGCTCTCCAACCTCGTTTCTCAGCTTAAGCAGGCAGGCAAGTCTGATAAGCTTACCGAGGTTCTTGAGGAAGTTCCGAGAGTAAGAGCAGACGCGGGTTATCCGCCTCTCGTTACTCCTTCCTCTCAGATCGTTGGTACTCAGGCAGTATTCAACGTTATCGGCGGCGAGAGATACAAGATGGTAACCAAGGAGTTCAAGGGACTCGTTGAAGGTCAGTACGGTAAAACTCCCGTTGATATCGACCCTGCCTTCGTAAAGAAGATCATTGGCGATACTCCGAGAATAGACTGCCGTCCCGCAGATAAGCTCTCTCCCGAGCTTGACGCTCTCCGCGAGAAGATCAAGCCTTATATGGAGCAGGAGGAGGACGTTCTCTCCTACGCTCTCTTCGAGCAGGTTGCACTCAAGTTCTTTGAGTACAGAAAAGCAAAGAAGTACGGACTTGATGCCGACAACGCTGACGCATCTCTCGGTATTCACAACGCGTAATTGAATCAAAGCAGCACTGGATTATCAGTGCTGCTTTTTGCTTGATATGGGAATATTTGCGCTAAAGCTCTTTACAAATTTTCGTTATCATGGTATAATTATCTTGTTGTGGAAGCGGTATCCCTATGAGCCGCAACGACAAATAACTTTTTTGGAACGGTTAATATGAAAAAATGCGCTTTGAGAGGGCTTTCTCTTTTGCTTGTGGCAATTATGGCGATCTCTTGCTTGAGCCTTACCACCTTTGCCGCAGAGGACGAGACGGCTACTATCACCTACGTAAAGGGTGCGAATTACGCATCCGAATCTTACATAGCAGGGAAGTATTACAAAAATCTTATCTCGCTTCCGCTCACGGGAGATAACGTTACAGACCTTCTGGCAGTAGCACTCTCTCAGATAGGATACATGGAGAGCGACATGCTCGAGGATATCAGCGGTACGCTCGGTGGCGGTAATAATTTCACCGAGTACAACTGGAATATGGGCGATTTCGGCTCCGGATACGGTACGGGCAACTACGATTGGTGCGCTTCCTTTGTTTCCTTCTGCCTGCTTCAGTCGCGCTCTACCGAGCAGAATAAGCTTAGCGATTGGTGCCGCAATCACATGGGCGATGCTGATTATATCTGGCGTGAGGTTGGCTGTCCTAAGTGGGCACAGAATCTTACCGAGACGGGATTTTATCAGAAATCTGCCGCAAAAGGCGGTACGTATCAGCCTAAGAGTGGCGACCTTATATTCTTCCGTTGGTCTCCCGATAAGGCGATCGGACACATCGGCATAGTACTGTATTCCGACAGCGAACGCGTATATACTGTAGAGGGCAACACAAGTGGCGGCTCTACTATGGTATCTAACGGCGGCGGTGTGCATTTCAAGAATTACGAGCTTGATTATTCCTGTATTGACGGTTACGGAACTCCTCCCTATAAGGCAAACGAGGAAGTAACCAAGATAGATTACAGCGGTGCGAACGCAACCACGGGACTTTACGTCGCTACGACAGGCAAGTATCTCTATGCGGAGACTTCTCTTGAAAGCGAGTATCAGCTTATTCCCTCGGGTACGCTCTTTGAGGTAACTGAGGTGGTTGAAAGCGGTCTTGGCGGCATGCTTAAGGCTGTCTGTAAGATAGACGGAGAGATGGTTGAAGGCTACGTGGTCAACAACGATACCGACCGAGTAATACAGCTTACTACCACAGTTCCTCCCGAAGTGCCGATATCCTTCTTGCCCTTTGATAAGGCTGAAGGCTTTGTTGGTGGCGCTATTACGGGATATCTCAATAGCGGAGAAGAGCACGACGGTGAGAATATGAAGGTCGAAGAGGGCGGCTGTGTGTCGCTCTGTGGCTGGTTTGGATATGAGAACAGAATAATTGCCGGTGGATATTATCTTGACGGCAACAGAGAGAATATAAGGTGGGTCTCCGACGCTATTCTTGAGGATGAGCCGAGCGAAGAGCAGATGAGCGGCGGAGAGAACACCGTGCTTTGCGAGATAGACGCGGAGCTGCTTGATCTCGCTAAAGGAAAGCATCAGATAACCTTCCTTCTTAAGCTTGATAACGGTGTTATCACCATAGTTAAGACCATGGATTTTACCGTGGTAAGAAAGACCCAGCCTCCTGTAGAAAAGCCTACGGAAGAGCCTACTGAGAAGCCTACCGAGACCGACAGCGAGCCTTTAGCAAGCGAGTCGGATACCGAGACAGAGACCGATGCTCAAAAGCAGGGCGGTTGCTCGTCAAGCGTGGGCGCAACTGTAATAATAGTTGCGGTATGCGCGTCGGCTTGCTGCACGCTCGCAGTCAGAAAAAGAGAAGAATAATTAAATAAAAAAAGAAGCACTTCATCTGAAGTGCTTCTTTTTCGTTTATTTTATAAGGAAAGAGATGAGAGTTGCAACTGCGCCTGATACCATCAGACCTGCGAGTACCCAGCAGAGAGCTCTTACCCAAACTTTTGTTTTTTTATTCATGGTAGTGTTTCCTTTCGTCGTAGTTTGTACTTATTCGGTATCTATCTTCAGCTGGAGAGCTGAGAGGTCGCTGTCGGGGATGGTAACACCCGATGCGGGTATCTTCAGCTTCTTATATCCCTTCGTGTATGCTTCGGGGATATTGCTCGTGGCGTATCGAAGCTTGTTGCCCTTCTTCATTGTCATAAGCGTTACGCCGCCTGAGGTGCGGGTGGTCTTTATCGGAATAAGCGAGGTCTTGAGCGTTATCGCGCGCTCTGCATCACTCACGAGAAGTATCTCATAAGGCTCTTTTTCTATCTCGTAGAATACGGCGCAGATGGGAGAGGCGGATGAGAAAGCGTTGATAAGCTTCTTTCTGTTTCCCTTTGTCTCATAGCAGCTTGCGGGAACTCGCACACCCTTGCCGTTTTCAAAGATATAAACGAAATGCTCGTTGTCGGGATAGCTCTTCTGAACTCGCATAAATACGGGGCGCTCGCCCTCATCCATAGAGAGCTTAGCGGGCAGGAAGTCGCCCATCGCGGACGCCTTGCAGCAATCAAAATCCGCAACCTTTGCTCTGTATATCTGTTGCTTATTGGTAACAAATACGAGATCAGCAAGGTTGTCGGTGTCTGCTGTGAAGGTCAGGAAGTCGCCGTCCTTGAACTTCTGCTCGTCGTTGCCGCGAAGCGACTGAAGCGTGATCTTCTTAAAGTAACCCTCGCTCGTCATATACAGACGAACGTTGTAGTTCTCAACCTCATCGTCCTCGCTGTAGATGACAACGTCATCCATATGGATTATCTGCGAGCGGCGAGGCTGACCGTACTTCTTCTTGATCTCGGTGAGCTGAGAGGAGATAAGAGCCTTCTGCTTGAGCTCGTCGGCGAGGATATCCTCGATCTTGGCTATCTCTGCCTGAAGTCCCTCTATCTCGTTTATACGGTTGATGATGTACTGCTTATTGAGGTTACGGAGCTTGATCTCGGCGATATATTCTGCCTGTATCTCGTCAATTCCGAAGCCTGACATAAGGTTGGGGATAACGTCCTCTTCCTTTTCGGTGTGCCTTATTATGCGGATAGCCTTGTCAATGTCAAGGAGTATCTTCCCAAGGCCGAGAAGCAGGTGGAGCTTGTCCTTTTTCTTCTTAAGATCAAACTCAAGCTCTCTCTTAAGACAGCCAAGGCGGAATTTTATCCACTCCTTGATTATCTCAACTACGCCCATCTGTCTTGGATTAGAGCCAATAAGCACGTTGAAGTTACACTTGAAGCTATCCTCAAGAGGTGTCATCTTGAAGAGCTTGAGCATCAGCTTGTCTGGATCAACACCTCTGCGGAGATCAAGCGTAAGCTTAAATCCGCTGAGGTCTATCTCGTCGCGGAAGTCAACAACTTCCTTGAGCTTGCCCTCTTTTACGAGGTCTGATATCTTGTTGAGTATCGCCTCGATATTGGTGGAGTAGGGGATCTGAATGATATCTATGCAGTTCTGAGCCTTGTCGTAATTATAGCGCGAGCGTATCTTTACAGATCCCGAGCCTGTCTCGTATATCTGTTTCATATCCTCTCGGTTGTAGAGTATCGCTCCGCCGCCCGGGAAGTCGGGCGCTTTGATTATGTCCATTATCCTGTCGGTAGAGACGTTGGGGTTCTTGAGTACGGCGATAGTACCGTCGCAGACCTCGGCAAGATTGAAGGAACAAATGTCAGACGCCATACCAACCGCAATTCCCTTATTGGGCGTTACGAGGATGTTGGGGAAGGTGGTGGGGAGAAGCACGGGCTCCTGCATAGTGTTGTCGTAGTTGGGGATAAAGTCAACCGCGTTCTTGTCTATGCCCTTGAAAAGCTCAGCGCAAAATCCGTCGAGCTTTACCTCGGTGTAACGGGATGCCGCAAAGCGCATGTTGGAGGAATACTGCTTACCAAAGCTTCCCTTGGAGTCAACGAAGGGGTGAAGAAGCGACTCGTTGCCTCGTGTCAGACGAACCATAGTCTCATATATAGCCATATCTCCGTGAGGATTGAGCTTCATCGTCTGTCCTACCACGTTCGCACTCTTGGTACGGTTGCCCGTAAGCAAGCCCATCTTATACATAGTGTATAAAAGCTTGCGGTGAGAGGGCTTCAGACCGTCTATCTCGGGGATAGCACGGGCAACTATAACGCTCATTACGTAGGGCATATAGTTTTTCTCAATGGTATCGGTGATGAGCTGCTCCTGTGCCGGAGCGTAGATTATTTCGCTTTTTTCCTTGGATTTGGATGTTTTCTTTGCCATTTTGGCACCGTCCTTATCTTTAGAGTTGTTTTTTGTTAGTCGTTTATCTTTTTTACCGTATGCGCGGCGGCTCTGATCAATCTGTTATATAGCGCAAGTCCTAAGCCTTCCTGCACTGGCAGATGGGCGTAGATGATATCGCAATCGAATGTATCTGCCTCTCGGAGTGCGCCAAACAGCCTTTGCGCCTGAGCCTTGAGGTCGTCCTTAGCGCCTATGTCGATTATATTCTTATTTTTAAGGAGCTCCTTTTCCTCGCTATAGCAAAGCACGGCGCAGTTCTCGTTTTTCTGAGCGCAAGCAAGAAATCTTGCTACTGCTTCTCGGCTTCCGTCAAGAAGCACGAGGGGCGCTGTGGGAGCGTAATGTCTGTATTTCATTCCCGGGGAGAGCGGACGCTCGTTTTCACTAAGCGCTTCGGTAACCGCGCTTGATATCTCGACCTCGTCGCACACGCAACGAAGCGCGTCAGCCGTAATAGCGCCCGGACGGAGCAGGATAGCCTTTTCTCCGACTATTTTAACTATCGTGGATTCAAGTCCTATCTCGCAGTCTCCGCCGTCGATAATAGCGTCTATTCTGCCTTGAATATCCTTGACGACGTGCTCGGCACATGTGGGGGAAGGAGAGCCTGAAATGTTTGCCGAGGGAGCGGCAATGGCAACGCCCGATGCGGCGATGAGCGCCCTTGCTATCGGGTGTGATGGGCAACGTACTGCCACAGAGTCAAGTCCGCCTGTTACCTCATCGGGAACTATTTCTTTCTTAGGCATTATCACCGTAAGCGGACCCGGCATAAAGGCTTTCGCAAGCCTTTCGTAAAGAGGGGAGACCTCTGCATAGATACTCGCGTCGGCGGGTGTTGCGATATGGATTATCAACGGATTATCCGACGGTCTGCCCTTGGCGGCATATATTTTCTTTGCCGCCCTCTTATCGGTAGCATCTGCGCCAAGGCCGTAAACCGTTTCGGTGGGGAAGGCGACAAGTCCGCCTGCCTTTATTATCTTCGATGCGGAAAGTATGGATTCCTCGTCGATGCTATCGGGATATATCTTAAAGATATCGGTTTTCATATTCCTGAAGTACCTTCTGAGTTTTTCAGCTTTTGCGCCGTGTCGGCGGTTATAAGAGCGTCCATCATACCGCCGATGTTTCCGTTAAGGAAGCTCTCAAGCGAATACAGAGTAAGACCTATGCGATGGTCGGTAATGCGCCCCTGAGGATAATTATAGGTGCGTATGCGCTCGCTTCGGTCTCCCGTTCCGACCTGGCTCTTACGATCGGACGCTATTTTTTCGTTTTGCTCGGTAACCTTCATATCGTAAAGCTTGGTTTTGAGCATTTTGAGTGCCTTGTCGCGATTCTTGAATTGGCTTCGCTCCTCCTGACACTCTATAACTATTCCCGTGGGCTTGTGGGTAAGTCTGACGGCAGATTCGGTCTTGTTGATGTGCTGACCGCCCGCACCGCTTGACTTGCAGGACTCCATAATTATATCGGCGGGATTTATCTCCACCTCAACGTCCTCTGCCTCGGGAAGCACCGCGACAGTCGCGGTAGAGGTCTGTATTCGTCCCTGAGACTCTGTCTCGGGTACTCTCTGAACGCGGTGAACGCCGCTTTCAAACTTAAATCTTGAATAAGCGCCGTCGCCCTCTATCATAAATGTAACCTCTTTGAAGCCGCCAAGCTCGGTCTCGTTGGCGTTCATCAACGAGACCTTAAAGCCTGCGGACTCGGCGTACATAGTGTACATTCGGTAGAGAACTCCAGCAAAGAGTGCGGCTTCCTCGCCGCCCGCTCCGCTTCGTATCTCGACCATAACGTTCTTGTCATCGTTAGGGTCTCGGGGCAGAAGAAGTATCTTAAGCTCCTCAAGGAGAGCGTCGAGCTTTGGTCTTATTTCCTTGTATTCCGCACTTACAAGCTCTCGCATCTCGGGATCAAGAGAATCCTCGAGCATAGAGCGAAGGTCCTCGCCCTCATCAGAGACCGACTTGTATTCGCGGTATTTTTCAATTATGGGAGTCAGCGCTTTATATTCCTTCATAAGCGCGGTGAAGCGCTCCTGATCGGAGAAAACGTCGGGAGAAGCAAGCTCCTCCTCAATAGCGCAATAGCGGACCTCGGCGTCCCTCAGCTTTTCTAACATATTACCCTCGCCTCAAGAGAAAGATGATCAATCAAAATTATAAAATGCCTTTATAGCCTTGTGAGTTTCGTAAACGTCAACCTTTGCTACAAGCTCGTAGGGAGCGTGCATAGCGATTATAGCAACGCCAAGGTCGATAGTCTCGATGTTGTGCTTTGCGATGAATTTAGCAACAGTTCCGCCGCCGCCAACGTCAACCTTACCAAGCTCGCCTGCCTGCCAGATAACGCCGTTTTCAGCCATAGCCGCTCTGAGCCAAGCGATAAACTCGGGGTTAGCGTCGTTTGTAGAGGACTTGCCGCGAGCGCCTGTATATTTGGTGAATACCGCGCCACATCCGACGAATGCGGAGTTTCTCTTTTCAAATACCTCTGCGAAGTTGGGATCGTAGCCGGGGCAAACGTCAGCCGAGAGGCACTTGGAGTTAGCTCTTACGAGAGCAGGGGATATGCCAAACGAATTAGCGATAGCGTCGATTATATCGAGCATAAGATCACACTGCATTCCGCTCGCTCCGTCGCTGCCGATCTCTTCCTTGTCGGCGAGGATGCACATAAGTGTGTGTGTGGAGTCCTCGGATTCAAGGAGAGCGGTAAGCGAGGGATAAGCGCAAACGCGGTCATCGTGTCCGTAAGAGCCGATGAGAGAGCGGTCAAATCCAACGTCGCGAGCCTTAGCCGCGGGAACTACACAAAGCTCGGATGAGAAGAAGTCCTCCTCGACGATGCCGTACTTGTCATAGATGAGAGTCATAACGGCGTTCTTTACAGACTTGTCATCCTCCTCGGGAATATTTCCGAGAATTACGTTGAGCTGCTCGCCCTTGATACCGTCAGCGAGAGGAAGCTTGTTCTGATCTGCGCTGAGGTGGGGGAGAAGGTCGGAGATGTAGAATACAGGATCACTGTCGTCCTCGCCTATGCATACGTCAACAGTCTTGCCGTCCTTGGTGATAACTACACCGTGGAGCGCAAGAGGGGTTGCGACCCACTGATACTTGCGGACGCCGCCGTAGTAGTGAGTTTTGAAGTAAGCCATACCGCCGTCCTCGTAGAGAGGGCACTGCTTGAGGTCTATTCTGGGAGCGTCAACGTGAGACGCTACTATGCGGATACCGTTCGCGATACTTTCGCTTCCGATAGTGAAAACGAAAAGGTTCTTGCCGCGATTGTTATAGTAAAGCTTGTCGCCGACAGAAACTACGTCGCCAAGCACGTACTCCTTAAAGCCCTTTGCCGCAAGCATATCTATAGATACCTTTACAGCCTCGCGCTCGGTCTTAGCGGCGTCAAGAAAGTCCTTGTAACCCTCAGCGTAAGCGAAAGCCGCCTCGGTGGTCTCCTTGCCGAGCTGCTCGTAAACTGTTTTCTTAGAGTAAAGAATGTCCTTGTTCATTTTGTGTTTTCCTCGTTTCTATGATAAGTATTTTTATAATAATCAATAGCTTTGTTGACCTTTTTTACGTGCGCTCTCGTTTCCTTGAATGGAATGTGCGTAAGCTTTCCGCCGCTTGAATACTCATCGTCCTCAAGCCACTCTGCGACGTTGCCCTCGCCTGCGTTGTACGCGGCAAATACGGTATCCCAATCGTGAAATTTTTCAAATAGATAAGAGAGGTAGTAGGTGCCGTAGCGGATATTCACCTCAGGCTCGTAGAGCTCGTCAGCAGAGAGGTCCTCGCCGAGATGCTCGGCAGACGTCAGCCACTCAAAAGTAGAGGGAAGCATCTGCATAAGCCCACGCGCGCCTGCATCTGACGTGGAATAAGGCTTGAAATTGCTTTCTACGTCTATTACGGCAAATATGACGTATGTCGGCACGTTGTATTCAGCCGAGTATTTGTTGACGTATTCTTCAAAATCGGAGGGGTGCATCTGCTTCTCAAGAAGAGAGGCAAGCGCATCAAGTCCCCATGCTGAGAGAAAGGATACCGCCAATATGATCAATATTGCCACAGGGCGCTTGAGCTTAGTCATCATAAGCACCTCTGAGGATGTTTTTTTCTTTGAGAAGCTCGTCAAGAGCCTTGTCGAGCGCATCCTCTGATCCGTCGTTGCAAAGGACGGCGTCAGAGTGAGAAATGTAAAACTCGTCGCTCTTTTGCGCCTTGATGCGAAGCAGAGCCTTTTCTCTTGTGATAGAGTCGCGGCGCATTATTCTCTCAAGCCTTGTCTCGACGGGAGCGAGGACTGATATTACGACGTCGCACTCCTTGTCAAAGCCCGATTCGATGAGTGTCGGCGCGTCTATCACGACCGCCACCTCGCCCTTTGCCTTAAGTTCGGATATCATAATTCGGAATTTTGCGAGAACGTATGAAAGAACCGTTGAGTTGAGCAGCTCAAGCTTGTCGTTCTCGGCAAAGACTATCTTTCCGAGCGCCGCTCGGTCAAGCGAGCCGTCGGAAAGAAAAACGCTCTCTCCGAAAGCGGATTTCAGAGCATCGAGACACTCGGAGGGCGGAACGAGCAGAGAATGATATACGGCATCCGCGTCAATGCAAACTATACCGCGCTTTTTGAGCAGCTCGCAGAGCGCGCCCTTGCCCGCACCCGACGGGCCTGTTACGCCGATGATCCTCATAATTCGCACCTCTCTCCTTCCTACATCTAAATATAATGTATCAATTTATATTATACCGCATTTTTCTTTTTTTTTCAAGTACCAATACGTATATTTTTTATTTTGTTGGTCGTAATTGACAGACTTGGGTGAGGGTGATATAATTTAATTGCGAAAAGAATTTTTTAAAAATTTTTACTGCAAGTGTAATGCAGGCGGCATTTTTGTTGTTTATTAGGGTGAAGGACCTTCGTAGAAAGGAGATTTGAGATGGACGACAGTAAAATATTAGATCTCTTTTGGGAACGCTCTGAGTCTGCCATCGAGGAGACCGACAAAAAGTACGGGCGCTATTGTAAATACATAGCCGACCGTATCCTTGAGAATGATGAGGACTCACTCGAGGTAAAGAACGACACCTATCTCGCCGCTTGGAACAGTATTCCACCCAAGCGCCCCGAGCCGCTCAAGCATTATCTTGGCGCGCTCTGCCGAAATATAGCGATAAATCGCAGAAAGGCGCAGGAAAGGCAGAGGAGAGACGGGAACGTGTCGCTTATACTTGACGAGCTTGCAGAGTGTATTCCCGACAATGAGAGAGGAGAGGCTGTAGTCGATAGCCTTGTTTTGAGAGACGCGCTCAACCGCTTCGTGCGTTCTCTCCCAAGCCGCACGCAGAAGGCGTTTTTGCTTCGCTATTGGTACGCATGCACGATAGCCGAGGTCGCGAGCGAGCTTTCGATAAAGGAAAGCAACGCCGCAGTTCTTCTCTTGCGGACGCGAGAAAAACTTAAAGAGTTTTTAGAGAAGGAAGGGTTTACAGTATGAAAAATAAAGATATTTTTGAGGCTCTCGGCGGAATTGACGCCGACGTAGTCCTCGCGGCAGCACCGGAAGGTGCAGGGAGGAAAAAGAAGCCGCATAAGCAGGGTTGGATAAAGTGGGTAGTCGTAGCAGCTTGCTTAAGCTTGCTCGTTACTACCGTATTCGCGGCGACGTCAGAGCATAATCAGCCTTTTAAGGAGCCTGACGAAAATAACAACGGCACAGAGCTTGCTGCCGACAATGCGCTCGTCAGCGCTTTGGTTGAATATTTGAATGATCTTGAAGCCGACCACGATATGCCCGCGATCACAACGGCAGACAAAATGGATGCGATAAGAGACGGACAGCAGGCGCTGCACGTAGCTTTTGATCCTTCAAAACCCTACTTCGTTTGCGCGTATTCGGCTGACGGTCAGCAGAGCGGTGAATACACTTGGCTCAAATACGCAAACGTCGGCGATATTACAAAAGAGTATAGCGACTTGCAAATGGCATTAGCCTTTCAGGTAAATCCTTCGCTCTTTGTCAAGGATATTATGACAGAGGACGCGACGGTGCCTGCTATGGAGCATTTTCAGCCCTTTGAGCCTCAGTTTAACGAAGGCTTGAACACCAAGGCAGCCGACACGTTTGACGAGACCTTTATCTACCTCAATTCGTCCGAGGGAGATACCGTTTATCATTCCACCACAGCGT
>CALCTA010000102.1 GCA_937893945.1 uncultured Clostridia bacterium
CTTTTCTGCTGGCTGGGATTGACACATATGCGAACCGAGTCGCGAATGCGGCGTCGGTGCACATTCGCCGCTCGGAGATCGGGGAGCTCGCTCACCAGGCGTAGAGCGTGCGAATCACGAAGCGAAGCGGAGTTACCGGCCAATTTATTTATACCAAATATCCACCACACCCGCAGGGACGCAAATGCGTCCCTTTTCTGCTGGCTGGGATGGGCACCCGTGCGAACCGAGCCGCGAATGCGGCGTCGGTGCACATTCGCCGCCATAATTGGTAGGGGCTGGCGCCCACGACAGCCCTTTTGTTCGGTAGATTTTTAGGGTCGTCGGGGCACCTACAAAACGGGCGGATATGGAATCCGCACCCACAAAAAATATTTATAAATCCGTAGATATAACGAAATTTAGGTGTAATTCAGAAATATCAACTGATATTCAACATGCTTTTTATTGACTTTTTCAGGCTTTTGATTTATAATTATACTACAAAACAGGAAGGAGAAAGACCTTGAACGATTATAACTTTGGAAACTTTGTTTGCAGTCTCCGCGAAAAGCAGGGATTAACTCAAGCCGAACTCGCAAGGCAGCTTGACGTTACACCTGCGGCTATCTCCAAATGGGAAAACGGAAGCTCTAAGCCAAGAGTTGAAGTGCTTTTTCAGCTCGCACATATATTGGGTGTCAAGCCTGAGGAGCTTATGGCGGGGCATTACATAGAGGAAGAGCACCTTGATCCCGATGCGCTTAAAATGATCAATGAAAAATACGAATATTTAAGAAGAGTAGAGCTGCACAACTCTTCAAAAGCCAAGATATTCCGTTTGATCGCGGCACTTATAGATTGGGAGATCATCGGTTTTACTGCCATCTTCGTGCTGGCATCTCTCGTCAACACATTCAAAAACTCAGCCTCTTTTCCCAATACCGCACATATATTGCTTATCCTTGCCCTGATTCTCTCGTATCCCGCTTGCTTTATTCTGAGAGACCTTATTTTCGGCGGCAGATCACTTGGCAAGAGAATAATGGGCTTGGTAATACTCGACAAAGCAACAGGAAAATCCCCGAAAAAGCTCGCGCTTGCTCTGCGCGGCATATTCTTGTTTATTATGCAAGCTGACATCATAATAATGCTCATAACAGGGCAAACGCTCGGCGATCGCGTGGCTCACACACTCGTAGTCAGAAAGAAAGACCTCTCAAGTATAGCCCAGTCTCCCGAAAAGAGAGTAGAAAGCATCAATCGCTATGCGTCCGACGAGGCGGAGCGCTCGAGATCCAATAAAAAGAAAGTAATTATGTGGATATGCATAGCCGCAACCGCTATGCTCCTCTTCATTATAGTCCTTGTATTCACAACGATAGGTGAGTTAAACAAGAGTAAAGAAACGGAAGAATACAAATTAGCTTATGAATACGTTGTTCAGAGCGAAGAATTCAAAAGCTTAGGCGTTGAAGAGGATAAGCTGATATTGACCGCACACATGCTCAGCCATTATACAAGAGGTGAAGAAACACACAGTGATGCTACTATAAGCTTCAGGGTAAACCTCTGGCGTGAAATAACCGTCATCCTTCACGACGAGGGCGACGGATGGTATGTCTGTGAAAAATGTACGGGATTTAATTAAATCGTAAGGCGGGAGCAATCTCCCGCCTATCTTTTCACCCAACAGGTGAGTCAACACGAAATTTGCGTTATTGCGCTAACGTGATTTTTGTGCTATAATAAACACGTCAGGTACTTGAACTCTATTTTCAGGAGGCACAAACGTGGATATTGGAAACAAAATAAAGCAGCTTCGTCAGAAGGCGGGGATAACTCAGGAGCAGCTCGGCGCAATACTTTGTGTCAGCGCTCAGTCTATATCAAAATGGGAAACGGGAGTTACTATGCCCGATATATCTCTGCTGCCGCTCATATCAAGCGAGCTTGGAGTTACTATTGACGAGCTTTTCGATCTGACGACCGATCAAAAGCTACAGAGGATCGAGAGACGGCTCGATCTTGAGGAAGAATTCTCAAACGATACCTTTTGCGAATACGAAAAATTCTTAAAAAATCAGCTTGAGGAATTCGGAGAGGATCAAAAGGTCTTGAGCCTGCTTGCTCATCTCTACCATCACCGAATGGAGTCGGATTCAAAAAAGGTAAGCAAATACGCTCGCAAGGCGATACTTATGGCTCCCGAAAAGAAGGACAGCCAATGGCTCTTACAAAAGGCCGAGGGCGCGACCTCTTGGGACTGGAATATCGCCAACCATAGCGACGTTATCGACTTTTACAAAAAGGTCATCGAAGCTGACAAGATCACCCCGAAAACTCCTCTGCCCTACTACGAGCTTATGGACAATCTGCTCGCCGATCACCGCACCGCAGAGGCGCGCAGATATTTGGAAGAATGCAAGACGCTTCCCTCTCACAAGCCCTTCCTCCTGCGCGTGTATGAGGCTCATATCGCATTAGCGGAATACGACGAGGTGGGCGCGGACAAAATTATGGAAGAAGCCCTCGGTGAGTTCTCCGAAAACAGCGGATTTCTGTTTGAGAGCGCACAGTATTACGCAAGAAAGTGCGATTATGCGAAGGCAATAGACTTCTACGAGGCATCCTGGGAGGCAGAGCGCGATTGCAAGCCAAGATTTACCGACGCGCTTGACGGCATCGCCACGATCTACAGAATTATGGGGGAGACCGCCAAGGCTCTCGAAACCTATGACAGAATGATCGCTTGTATCAAGGACGAATGGGGATACAAGGACGATGACGCGGCAGTTCTCGAGGTAGAGCGCAAGAAGAAAAAATTGATAAAATGACAAAAAGCAAGTCGCAAGACTTGCTTTTTTGTTTATCCTATTCCCTGCTCCTTCGCCTTTCGCATCTCCTTGACCACGAGCACGGCGACGGGGGCGAGTATCATTCCCCAGAAGCCGAAGATGCGAAATCCGACGTACATTGACGCTAAGGATGCGAGCGGATGGATGCCGAGCTTCTTGCCGACGAGCCGCGGTTCGACTATCTGCCTTGTGATGCTCATAACTCCAAGCAAAATGAACAGCCCAACACCGCTTGCGGTGTCTCCGTTAAGGATAAGAAATATCCCCCACGGAACTACGAACACGCCCGCCCCGAAGAACGGAAGCATATCCACGAGGGCGAGCAGAAGTGCCAAGAGAAACGCGTATCTCCTGCCGAGTAAGAACAGTCCGAGATACAGCTCAACAAATGTTATCACGAATAGCCAGAAGTACGCAACTGCATACGCCTTGATGCCCCCAAGCACGCGTGAGAGCATTCCTCTCACCTTTCTCTGCGACTCCTCGCCTAAGAATCCGAGAAGATAGCTTTTTATATTTTCAAGATCGCAGCAGAGATAAAAGCTTGACACCACCGCGACCACCGTTCCTATCACAGCCTTAGGCGCTCCCATAGCTATCTTTCCTACAGCCCCGGCAAGCACCGCGCTCCCCTTCTCTCCCACCTCTGCAAGAGCCGCCGAGATCCCCTCGCTAATCTTCTCGCCAAGCTCACCAAGCTCTTTCAAAACAGGGGAGTCAGTCGGGAAGCTCAGGGCTTTATCGGTAAAGTTCCCCACGGCATCTCTTATCATATCTACATTTTCCCCAAGATAGCGTATAAACTCCTGCGCCTCGCGGTAGAGTCTGCGGACGGCAAGCGTCATTATCACCGCAAGCATAAGCCAGAACACCGCAACGTAGAAGCGGCACCACGCCTTGACAGCTCCGCCCAAGGAGCGTGCGGAGCGTTTAGCCAGCGCAAACAACGGAAGAGATACCGCGAGAGCCACGAGAAATGGCAAAAGTATCACGAGGGCGTATTTTAGCAGTATATAGATCCCGAAAAGTATCAGTGCCGCGAACAGAAGTGCCGCGCTTCTTCTTTGCCATTTTTCCTTTCCCATATTCCCTCCTTTTTTATAGAATTATATCCATTTTTTCGTCGATATATGTTATCCTTTCTATTTTGTGTTGACAAACGCGGATTTTTCTGTTATAATATAAGTTGAATTTTTATAAGGAGATATAACTGTGAAAAAAATAATTTCTCTTATTTTGGCTCTGCTGATGCTCACGCTCTGCTTTGCCTTTACCGCGTGTGATATCGAAGATACCACACTCACCTCAGGCTCGGATTCTTCATCCGGATCTGCTACTGACAAACCTACCGACAAGGTTACCGACGCGCCTCACGTAGCTCCCAAGCTTGAGGAGATCGACTTTTCGACCATAGAGACGCTTGACGGAGTAAACGAATCCGCAAGCGAGACAGACTACGTTATGATAAAGATACGCGACTACGGCGATATAGTTGTAAGACTTTACCCCGACGTTGCGCCCGCAACTGTTGCTAACTTCAAGAAGCTGGTCGGCGAGAAGTTCTACGACGGACTTATCTTCCACAGAGTTATCAAGAACTTTATGATACAGGGCGGCGATCCGCTCGGCACAGGAATGGGCGGCTCTAACGTTAACATCAAGGGCGAGTTCTCAAGTAACGGCTTTGAAAACAACCTCATTCACAAGAAGGGAGTTATCTCGATGGCTCGCAGCAGCGCTCCCAACTCGGCATCCTCTCAGTTCTTCATCTGCCACAAGACAAAATCTCACCTTGACGGCGAATACGCTTCCTTTGGATACGTTATCTACGGTCTTGACGTAGTTGACGCGGTTGCGTCCGTCGCGACCGATAACAACGATAAGCCTCGCGAGGACGTTGTTATTGAATCTATCCGTTTTGTAACCCTTCCGAACAATTAAAATTTAATAAATAATAAAGAGGCTACTATGAAAAAAACAATTTCTCTCTTACTGGTATCAGTGATGCTTATTTGTTCTTTTTCAGCCTGCAATGGAGACACTGACGTTAATAATGAGGCTACTGAAGCAGAAGAAGCCACTGAAGCCCCCTTCGTCCCTGCAAAGTCCCATGAGATCGACAAATCCGAGATCTCCTCTCTCAGCGGTGTTACGATGACCGACGATGAGACAAATTACGTTATCATAGACATCAAGGGCTATGGCAAGATGCTTGTTCGTCTTTTCCCCAACGTTGCCCCCGAGGCGGTCAAAGCATTCAAGCAGAACGTCAAGGATGGCTACTTTAACGGAAAATACTTTGATCTCATTATCAAGCACTCATTTATTCAGTGTAACAACAACAGCGAAAACATGCAAGAGATACCCGGAGAATTCAAGGCAAGCGGATTTGAGAACAACCTTTCGCACATGCGCGGTGTTCTTTCTCTCCCACGTGCTGACGAGCATACCTCGGATGCATCAAGCTTCTTTATCTGCACAAAAGCCTCTCCCGCTCTTAACAGCCAGCACGCAGCCTTTGGATATGTAATTTACGGTGCGGAGCTCATAGACGAGATCGCGTCTGTCGCAATAAACGCCGATCAAACGCCCGTTACAAGCATTACAGTCAATTCTATAAGATTCGTAAAACTTCCGTAAGCCCACAATAAAAAACAAAGCAGATACTCAAGGCAAAGTTTTGAGTATCTGCTTTTTATATACTAAAGAAGCCGCTCGCTACGTTTGTAGCGAGCGGCATAGTTATTATTTTTATCTGGGCATCGGATCCCATCTTTCGTCGGGGATCCATGAGTAGAAGTCGGTGATAGTCATATTGGTCTCACCTGCTACGTAGTTGTCAATGCCGTTCTTGAAGAATCTCTTGTTAAAGGAGATGCTTTCTATGCTGCAGTTGCGATATTCCTGAGTGCTCAGAGGCCAGAATACCATCATAGGATCTACAAGTGCATATACCTTGTCTGCATCTGTATTGTTGTATCCGTGGTGAGCAGCCTGGAGGACATCTGCCTTAAGCTCTTCACCGTAGAGAGTTTCAAGCTGCTTGTTCATAATTCCCTCTGCGTCTGCAAGATAAAGGAATTCATAATCCATAAACTCTACCTTACTTACTACAGACATATTGTTATGAGAATCAATAGTTCCGGGAAGAACGAGGTCCTGAGAGCCAAGGATGGTAACGGTAACGTCAGCGAAGTAGAACTTCTGACCGGGATGTGCCTTTACAACTTCATCAGGCTGCCATCCTTCAAGAGCGTCAGGCATCCAAACCTTTCTGTACTCCTTACCTACGTGCTTAAGATGCTCGTCGTTAGGCTGGCTGTAGATTACCTTCTTTACGCTGATCTTATCGGTGTACTTGGTATCCTTTGCCATATCGATGAACGCGCCAAGGTGGTCGTTATGGATATGGGTAAGAAGCCATCCTGCTACTACGATATTATCGGGATCATCTGCGAGCTCCTGAAGTGTGTAGTAGAGCCACTCAGCAGAGCATTCTGCCTTGTTGCTGCACTGCTCGTCTCTTGTAATACCACCGTCGATGATGAAGAATTCGCCGTTGGAAAGCTTATAAACGTAACCCATACCGCCGGGGTATCCGGAAGTACCGATGCCGACAACGGTAAGAGAAGGATCTACAAGCTCCTTGTAAACGTTGTCGGACTCAAGTCCGGGAAGATCATACTCTTCTCTGTTGTCAACCGTAACTCTGGTCTCGTTCTTTGCAGCGAGATACATTACGTTTACTATCTGAGCTTCGGTAAGGAAGGTAGCGTAGTGGTTATCGCCTATCTGGTTGTCTGTGTAGAATACGAAGCCGTTGAACTCCATCTCCTCGAGGAAGTCATTGTACTCATCGAGAGAGGTGTTTTCTGCGATATGCATTACAGAGGACTGACCGAGGTCGATATCCGACTTATCAAATGCTCTGTCATTGTACTCGGGAATTTCGATATAGTTAGAAAGGTTACCTATATCATAGCCGTTGATCTGAGCGGATGTAAGAGTAATATTCCAATCGGAGTTGATTACTATCGTGCCAGGGTTTGCGGCAATATAAGCCTTTAACTTAGCCTCTACAGCCTCGATAAGCTTAATGTAGCCCTTAACAGAGGTATAAGCAAGAACGTACTTGCCGTTTACGTACTTTGCAACAGCAGTGCTTGTCTTAAGATTTTCATATACCTCAACCGACTCGGGTACGGTCGTCTGACCGATGATGATTGCGGGAGCAGAAGCGCTTTCAGCATCAAAATCAGTGCCTGCAGGGGGCATCTTGCCTACTGCGTTCTTAAGTACTGCTCTGAGAGCCGCAAAAGCGTCCTTATCTTCATCGCTCGCTTCTTCTTTTCTTATAACCTTTGCCTTGTACTCACCGTCAGCAAAAACGACGAGTCCATCAACGTTAACATTATCGTTAGAGCCCTCAGTGGGCTTTTCGGTGGGCTTTTCGGTGGGAGCAGCTGTTCCCTCAGGGCCGTCTGTTGCCTGATCATCTGTTGCGGGATCACAAGCAGCAAAAGCTCCGAGAAGCATAACCGATACCAACAAAAGCGCGATCAATCTGATATACTTCATAAAATTCTCCTTGTTTTGTGTACTTAGCGTAAAATCGCCTATATTTAGATTAACATATTTTGTCCGTTTTGTCAACCTTTTTTATAAAAAACGAGCAAAAAATACGCCCTCGGCACTAACTGACCGAGGGCGTATTATGTTTAAGAAAGCTTAGGCTTCCATCTTTCCTCAGGTTCCCAGCTGATGAAATCCTTGATAGTCATGTTCGTTTCGCCTGCCACGTGATTTGTAACACCGATATCAAAGAACATCTGATTGAATGATACATTTTTAACTATTCCGTTATAGTGCGCCGTATTTACAGGCCAGAGTACTATTATAGGATCAGCTATCTCATAGACAGGACCTGCGCCCGTGCCGTTATATCCGTGGTGAGCAAGCTGAAGTATCTCGCACTGAAGCTCATCACCGTAAAGCTTCTTCAGAGCGGTGTTCATGAGTCCTTCGGCGTCTCCGAGATAAAGAGCGTTGAATCCCTCGTATTCAACCATGGTTACTACCGAGAGGTTGTTATGAGAGGAGTTGGTGTCGGGCATCAGGAGATCCTGAGAGCCAAGCACCGTAACCTTAAGGTCGCAGAAGTAATAGGTCTGACCGGGGTGAGCTTTTATGATAGCCTCGGGCTTCCATACGTTCAGTGCTCTTTGCATCCAGGGTGCTCTGTCGGATATTCCAGCTCTTGACATTTCGCGGTCGTTGGGCTGATTGTATATAACCTTCTTGACGGTTATTTTATCTGTGTATTTAGTATCCTTCGCCATATCCACGAAAGCGCCGAGATGGTCAACGTGAATGTGAGTGATAAGCCAGCCTGAGATCACGATATTGTCAGGATCGTCGGCAAGCTCCTGAAGAGTTGCGAAAAGCCACATCGCAGAGGTAGTGCCGTTAGAGTTGGAAGCATCTACGCCGCCGTCGATGATAAAGAAGGTTCCGTCAACGAGCTTATAAACGTATCCCATTCCGCCGGGCCAACCGGTAGCTCCGATACCCGTTACCGTAAACGAAGGCTCGCTTACTTCTTCATATTCGTTATCTACCTCGCGTCCGGGAAGCTCGTAGATAGAGCGATTATCCACTATTACTCTCGTTTCCTTGTACGCGTCAAGATACATAGCGGTTACTATCTGCGCATCGGTGGAGAATGTAAAATACTCGTTGTTGCCAATTGTATTTGAAGCGTAGTACTTAAATCCTTCAGCATAGAGCGAGGTTATGTATGCATCATATTCCTCTGCGTTAGTCTTTTTTGCTATATGCATTACCGAATTCTGTCCGAGATCCACCGAGAATTCATCAAATCTTTTTCCGTTATACTCGGGAACCTCAATATAAGACTTAAGCTGCTCCTCGGTATATCCGACAGTCTCAGCAAAGCTTACCGAAACGTCCCATGAGGAATCAATGACCACATTGCCCTTCTCGCAGGCTTTAACGAGGTTCTCTATCTTCTTCACAAGAGCTTCCGCACCCTGAGAGGACGTATAAGCAACAACGTACTTACCGTTTATAAATTTAGCCGCAGCCTCACCCGATTTGAGAGTGGCATAAAGGCTTGCGGATTCCTCAAATTTAGTTTCTCCAACAAGTATAGCGGGTGCGCCTGCGATGTTTTCGTCATAATCGGTAGCCGCCTTTGCCATAACGCCAACCTTATTTTTGATAGCCGCGCGAATATCTCCGTAGGTAAGCTTATCCGTCTCGTCAGCAAGCTCCTCTCTTGCAATATACGCTCTGTAAGCGCCATCGCTGAATACCACCAGCTTTTCGGTGTCAAGTTGACCTATCTGAGCGACATCTCCGTTGGCAGAGCCATCAGTAGCGGAAGCCTCCTCGCTTCCGTTCGGATCAGTGTTATCGTCAGAATTACAAGCCGAAAGCACCGCGATAGCAATAATAAGCGCCATTATCAGCGCAATAAGTCTGAAGCTTTTCATTTTTTCTCCTTATGTAAAGCAAAATAAATACAATATTAGACTAACACATTTTGCGTATTTTGTCAATACCCTTTGTTCGCAAAAATCACCCCTTCGGATCTTTCCGAAGGGGTGATTACTTTAAAGTCTTACTTTAAATTACTTCATAGGATTCCATCTTTCGTCCTCGGGCAACCAGGAGTAGAAGTCCTTGATGGTCATATTGGTCTCACCTGCGATATAGTTATCGATGCCGGGGGCAAAGAATCTCTGGTTAAAGGCAACGTCTCTTACGGTTGCTCCGCCTGTACCGTCATAGTGTCCTGTGGAAACAGGCCAGAATACGATGGTAGGATCTGCTATCTCATAAACAGGACCTGCATCAGTGTTGTGGTAGCCGTGGTGAGCAAGCTGAAGGATATCACACTTAAGCTCTTCTCCGTAAAGAGGCACAAGAGCACCGTTCATAAGTCCCTCAGCGTCTCCGAGATAGAGAGCTCTCTTATCCTGATAATCCACCATGGTAACTATAGAATGGTTGTTGTGAGAGTCAGTAAATGTAGGAAGAACAAGCTCCTGCGTACCGTAAACAGTTACGGTAAGATCGCAGTAGTAGAATACCTGACCGGGATGAGCCTTAACTATAGACTCAGGCTGCCAGAGCTTGATAGCATTAGGCATCCACGGAATTCTATCGGGGTGTCCGGTCTCTGTCATGATCTTGTCGGTAGGCTGGTTGTATATGAGCTGCTTGAGAGTGATCTTCTCCATATACTCTTCCTCTTCAGCCATATCAATGAATGCGCCGAGGTGGTCCTTATGGGTGTGGGTAAGCAACCAACCTGCGATAACTATGTTGTCGGGATCGTCAGCCAACGCAACGAGCGTCTCATAGAGCCAATCGCAAGAGTTGACCTTTCCGGAATCAGGCTTGTTGATACCGCCGTCGATAATGAAGAATGTACCGTCAGCGAGCTTATAAACGTAGCCCATTCCGCCCGGCCAACCTGTTGCGCCAACGCCTATGACTGTAAGCGAAGGATCGGTAACTTCCTTATACTTGTTATCCTGAGCAAGACCGGGAAGATCAAACTCTGCTCTATCGTCAACCATGACTCTTACCTCTCTGTAATCGTCAAGGTACATAACGTTGACTATCTGCTCTTCAGTAAGGAAGGTAGAGTAGCAGTTATCGCCGATAGTGTTTTCTGTGTAGAGCACGAAGCCGTTAACGTAAAGCTCTTCAAGATAATCGTCGTATTCCGAAGAAGTAGTGTTTTTTGCGATATGCATAAAGGAGTTTCCGCCAAGACCAATATCGCTGTTGTCAAACGCTCTTCCGTTATACTCGGGAAGATCCAAGTACTTGGAAAGCATGCTGACATCATAGCCCATGATATCGTCAATGCTGAGCTTGATCTCCCATGAAGAGTCGATAACTATCTTTCCGGGGTTAGCCTTTGTGTATGCAACCAAACGCTTTGCTACTTCCTCGATCAGCTTTTCAGCGCCTTTATCAGAGGTATAAGCAAGAACGTACTTGCCGTTTACAAACTTAGCAACAGCCTCGCCCGTCTTGAGATTTGAGTAAACCTCGGTAGATTCAGCAAAAGAGGTCTTTCCGAGAAGGATCGAGGGCTTGCTCGCGTTCTCGGCATCAAAGTCGGTGCTTACCTCGGGCATCTTTCCTATTGCGGACTTGACCGCAGCTCTGAGTGCCGTATATGTATCCTTAGCGAGCTGATCAGCCTCGTCTGCTCTTATAACGTTCGCACGGAAAGCTCCGTCGTCAAAGAGCACGAGCCCGTCGGTGGTATCAGAGGTGTTTCCGCCGGGCTTGTCGGTTGAGTTATTTCCGGGGGCGTCAGTTGCGGGAGCATCGGTTACAGGCGCATCGGTAGGATCGCCATCGCCTGCGATATCGCAGGATGCAAATACTGCAAGTGTCATAACCAAAGCAAGTAATAAAGCGATTGTTTTGATGTGTTTCATAGCTTTTCTCCTTATATTTTTTAATCTCTTTGATTAAAATTTCTTAAGTATTTCCTCAAGCACCTTTTCCTCGGCGCTCTCAGCACTTTCTGCCACAAGCCTGCAGCCTGCGGCACGCTTATGTCCGCCGCCGCCAAAGCGAGCGCAGATCTCGGAAACATCTACACTGCCCATAGAGCGCATAGATACGTTAAAGAGTCTCTCCTCAGTATTCTGCTTGACCGCAAAGGCAACCTCAACGCCGCCAACCGAGCGCGCCACGTCAATAAGGGTTTCAAGATGCTCTGACGAAGCGCCAAGCGAGCGTTTGAGAGAATACGGGAACACAACTGAGGATATCTTCCCATCCATATAGGTTTTAAGGCGATATATCGCCTCTCCCTCTGCCTTTATCTGCACCATCGGCTTTGAGTCATAAAGAAGAGTGTTGATCTGCGAAAAATCAACTCCCTCTTCCATAAGCTCCGCCGCGATACGCATAGTCTGAGGTGTGGTATTTGCGAACTTAAAGCATCCCGTATCGGCGCTTATAGCCGCATAGAGACAGTTGAGCGTTCTTTCGGGAATGTTGTCAATATATCCAAGCTCAACCATACGCCGAGCCATACGGTATATTATCTCTCCCGTAGCCGCCGCACAGGTATCAATATAGTTATCGGCATAAACCGTTCCCTTAGCGTGATGATCTATCATTATATCCACGTCGCGATGAATGGTCTCAAAGAGAGCGCCAAGCTGTGAGGGCGCTGCGGAATCGACCGATATAACACGCTCGTAATCAAGCTTGATATCCCCCTCAAGAAGAGCGCTTCCCTGCACTCCGTCGGCAAGAAAGAGAAGCCTTTCGGGTATCTCGTCCGAGCAAGCGCAATAGGCGGGAATATTCATAACTCGAAGCAGCTCTCGAAGCGCAAACGCCGATCCGACCGCATCGGCATCGGGACGAACGTGATAAAGTATCAGCGTTCTCTTGTTCTGAGCCACACTTCGACAAAGCTCGTCAAGCGAGAGCTTTTTGAATTGGTCAATCATTTTCTTCTTCCTCTTCGGGAGTTATCTCTATTCCGTTGAGAAGCTTGGATATATGAGCGCCGTGCTCTATAGAGCGATCCTCGTAGAAGCTGAACTCGGGCGTCATTCGCAGATTAAGTCTCTGAGCTATCTCGCGGCGGATATATCCTGCCGAGGATTTCAGTCCCTTAGCGACCTCTGCCTTATCCCCCATCATTGCGGAATAATATACCTTCGCATACTTAAGATCAGCGGTTACCTCTACCGCGGTTATGCTTATAAAAGCGCCGCTGAGTCTGGGGTCCTTTACCTCACGAAGCACGAGCGACAGCTCCTTTTTCATCTCATCATTTATTCTTCCACGTCTGTAATTTGCCATAACTTTCCTATTCACTACTTTAATATATACTTATAATTTATTATAGCACACTTTTTTCTCTAAATCAATATTTTTTAAGCAAATTAAATAAAAAAAGCGGAAGCCTGCAAAAAAACAAGCTTCCGCGTTTTTATTTAGTTACTGTGCCGCGTCAACGATAGCCGCGAACTTCTTTGCAACCAAGGATGCGCCACCGATAAGGCCGCCGTCAACGTTGGTCTTTGCGAGAAGCTCTGCCGCGTTTCCGTCGTTCATAGAGCCGCCGTACTGAACGGTAACGGTCTCTGCAACGTCTGCGCCATAAGCCTCAGCGATAGCAGCGCGAACAAATCCGTTACCCTCATCAGCCTGATCAGCGGTAGCGGTAACGCCCGTACCGATAGCCCAAACAGGCTCGTATGCAACGATAACGTTCTTAAGCTGCTCTGCGCTTACGTTTGTAAGAGCCATCTTGGTCTGGTACTTAAGAAGAGTCTCAGTATAACCAAGCTCTCTCTGCTCAAGAGTCTCGCCAACACAAACGATAGCCTTAAGACCTGCTTCAAGAGCCGCAAGTGTGCGGAGATTTACAGTCTGATCGGTCTCAGCGAAATACTGACGTCTCTCGCTATGTCCGATAACAACGTACTCAACACCTGCCTCAACGAGCATCTGTGCGGAGATCTCGCCTGTGTATGCGCCCGAAGCCTTGAAATGTACGTTCTCAGCACCGATCTTGATGTTAGAGCCCTTTGCAGCCTCAACTGCGGCAGGGATATCGATTGCGGGAACACAAAGCACTACGTCGCAAGCATCCTTACCTGCAACGAGGGGCTTCATCTCCTCAATAAGTGCCTTAGCGCTATTGGGAGTCATATTCATCTTCCAGTTACCTGCGATAACTGTTCTTCTCTTTGCGGTATTCATCTTTTTCTACCTGCCTTATTTGATCACTTGTTGAGAAGGCAGGAGATACCGGGAAGATCCTTACCCTCGAGGAACTCGAGAGATGCGCCGCCGCCTGTGGAGATGTGAGTCATTCTGGAAGCAAATCCGAGCTTCTCAACTGCTGCTGCGGAGTCGCCGCCGCCGATGATAGAGATAGCGCCGGAATCAGCAACTGCTGCCGCAACTGCCTCAGTACCTGCAGCGAAATTCTTCCACTCGGAAACGCCCATAGGTCCGTTCCATACTACAGTGCCAGCGCCCTTGATAGCGTTAGCAAAAAGCTCACGGGTCTTAGGACCGATGTCAAGTCCCATCCAACCGTCAGGAATATCGTCGGAGTTAACGATCTTGTGCTCAGCGTTCTCATCATACTCGGTTGCAACTACGTTGTCAACGGGGATCATAAAGTTAACGCCCTTTGCAGCTGCCTTAGCTACCATCTCGTTAGCGAGGTCAAGCTTGTCCTCTTCGCAGAGAGATGTTCCTACGCTATGTCCTGCTGCCTTGAAGAAGGTGTAAGCCATACCGCCACCGATGATGAGGGTATCTACCTTATCAAGAAGGTTGTTGATAACACCGATCTTATCGGATACCTTAGCGCCGCCGAGAATAGCAACGAAGGGACGTGCGGGATCAGCGAGAGCCTTACCCATAACGCCGATCTCCTTCTGGATAAGATAACCGCAAACTGCGGGGAGATATGCAGCAACACCTGCGGTGGAAGCGTGTGCTCTGTGAGCGGAGCCGAACGCGTCGTTTACGTAAATGTCAGCAAAATCAGCGAGCTCCTTAGCGAAGTCTGCGCCGTTCTTGGTCTCTCTTGCGTCAAAGCGTACGTTCTCGATAAGAACAGCCTCGCCTGCCTTGAGAGCTGCTACCTTTGCCTTAGCGTCCTCACCGATGATATCCTCAGCAAATGTTACCTTGTTGCCGAGAAGCTCGTTAAGACGGTCAGCTACGGGTCTGAGTGTGAACTTCTTCTTGTCATCAAGAGCCTTCTTAAGAAGCTCTGCCTTAGCTGCTGCCTGCTCTTCAACAGGAAGCGCCTCTACCTTCTGCTTTTCCTTCTTGGTAAGACCAAATCCCTCTGTAAAGATAGAGTGGGGCTTGCCCATGTGAGAGCAAAGAACTACCTTGCAGCCCTTCTCGAGAAGGTACTTGATCGTAGGAAGAGCCTCTACGATTCTCTTATCGGAGGTGATAACACCGTCCTTCAGGGGTACGTTAAAATCGCAACGGACAAGGACTCTCTTGCCGGCTACGTCGATATCCTCAACGGATTTCTTGTTGTAAGTCATTTGTATATCCACCTTTCAATTATTTTACCATCCTATAATATACCACAAAATCCGCCCAATATCAAGTAAATTTTGCAAAAAAAATTTTTTTATTTCAAAAAACGGCTTTTTGGCAAATTACTATACTTTTTTTAAAAATTTTTATTTATTTTGACGAAGCCTTCATCTCTTTTTGAAGAAAAGCAACTATTTTCTTCTCCTCGCGAGATACCTTTACCTGTGAAAGTCCCATAGTATCAGCCACCTGCTGTTGAGTTTTGTTTCGGAAGTATCGCAAGCCGACTATCCTCTGCCAATCGCTTGGCATTTTCGATATAGCATCCCGCAGAGCCATACGGTCAAGCAGACGCTCTGTCTCCTCGGCACTATCGGTATCCGCGAGCGTATCCTCAAGCACCGCTCCCTCGTCCTCTCCGTAGATATAATCCGAGAGCGAGGTGATAGGCGCCATAGCGTCAAGTGCCATCGCCGCCTCCTCAACGCCGACACCCACTCTCTCTGCAAGCTCGCGGATGTGCGCCTCTCTCCCCTCTTTCTCGGATATCGCGTTTTTTGCCTTCATAAGCTCTATGCCCAGCTTCTTGTAATACCGTCCGACCTTTATAGGACCTTCGTCGCGCAGAGCGCGCCGTATCTCTCCGAATATCATCGGTACGGCGTATGTCGAGAAGCAGGTGCCGCGCTCAAGGTCAAAGCTTCTTATCGCTTTAAACAGTCCTATCGTTCCTATCTGCATCAGATCGTCAAGCTCCATTCCGCGCTCGCGAAAGCGCAGTGCTATGCTCCGAACGAGTCCTCGATTGAGCTTGATAAGCTCCTCCGAGGCTATATCCGCCGCTACGGCATCCTCTCCCTGAGCTATTTCAATAAGAGCTCTGTTCGCCTCAAAGCTTCTCGTCTCCCCAAAAGTCTCTTTTATCTCCCCCTGAGATATTTGAACAGAGTTACAGTAGTTCCCTTTTTGCATCCCGAAAACACCCTCACCTTATCGCAAAAGCTTTCCATAACCGTAAATCCCATTCCGCTTCGCTCGTTCTCTGCATCGGTGGTAAAAAGCGGCTTTCTCGCAAGCTCGATATCCTCGATCCCACACCCCTTGTCCTTTATCTCTATGCGCACGAGCCCGCCCTCGCAAAGACGGACGGTTATGTAAATAATGCCTATACTGTCCTTATAGGCGTGAACTATGCAGTTGGTAACAGCCTCGGATACGGCACATTTGATATCGGCAAGCTCACTCGACGTCGGATCGAGCTGGGAGCAGAAAGCCGCCACCGCCGCTCTCGCCATACCCTCGTTGACAGAGAGCGAGGGAAGTCGGAGCTTCATCTCGTTTCGCACCTCTGCGGTAAATTTGTTTTTAGTTCCCTTTGCCTTCATTCTTTTCGCCCTCCTTTTTTTCCTCTATCCGCACTATGCGCTCAAGTCCAGCCATTTCGAATATCTTTCTTATGCGCGCGTTAGGTCTCTCCACCACAAGCTCGCCCCCCACAGCCTTCATCCTCGCGTAGCGCCCCATTATCAGCCCTATTCCCGAGCTGTCCATAAAGTCTATTTCCGACAGATCAAGAGCAAGGCGCTCAGGTCGAAGCTCGGCTATCATTCCGTCGATCTCGCTTCTTATCCCCACCGCGCTGTGATGGTCTATCTCGCCCGACAGCTTGACGGTAAGTATTCCTTTTTCCTTGCAGATGTCAACTCGGCAATTTCGGTTTTTGATTTGCATTTTTTGACCTCCTTGCTTTTTATTTCAGTTATACGCTTATACATTGTAGCATATAAAAGGCGCGTATTTTGTCGATCCGTGCTTGTATTTAAAAATTAGAATAATGCCCTAATATCTTTACATTTTTTGTCATTTTCCTCTTGCAAAACATTATTTATCTTGAAAAAGCAAAAATTTTACGGGCTTTTTTCAAAAAAATCGCAAAAAATTTTCACTTTGCTCTTGAAATTTTTTATTATTGTGATACAATGTATGTGTAAACAAAATTTATGGAGGTAAATTATCATGGCTTACAAAATTTCCGACGCTTGCATCGCTTGCGGTGCATGTGCAGATGCTTGTCCCGTAGAGGCTATCAAAGAGGGCGACGGCAAGTACGAGATCGATGCTGATAAGTGCATCGAGTGCGGCGCTTGCGCTGACGCTTGTCCTGTAGAGGCTCCTGCTGCTGAGTAATTTTACGATTTTCAGTACATAACGAGGTTGTTGCCCACCGCAACAACCTTTCGTTTTTTATTCTTGGAGGGCATATGACCGACATTACTCTGCTTGACGGTGAGCGTATAGACGCCGTCAATGAAAAGATAGATCTCATACAGAAAAAAGACGGGCTCACCTTCGGGACTGACGCCTTTCTTCTTGCGTCCTTCATCAAGCCGCGAGCGCACGGACGCGCGGCTGAGCTTGGCGCGGGAACGGGAATAATCTCGCTCCTGCTTGCGGCAAGGGAGAAATTCGGCAGTATATGCGCCTTTGAGATACAGGAAGATTTTGCCGAGCTTGCAAGGAGAAACACCTCTCTTAACTCTCTTGAGGATAAGATAGAGGTAGTCTGTCGGGATATCCGAGACATTCGCTCTCAGGAATACGGAGAGTTTGACGCCGTGTTCACCAACCCCCCTTATATGAAAACAGACAGCGGAAAGCGAAATGCATCCGACTACAAATACATCGCTCGTCATGAGGTCTGCGGAAGCATTGAGGATTTCTGCGCCTCAGCCTACAGACTGCTCAAGCACGGCGGCAAGTTCTATGCGGTATGGAGACCTGACAGACTTTGCGATCTGCTCTGCGCTATGCGAGAGAATAGATTAGAGCCGAAGATAGTTACTCCCGTAGCTGCCGACGCCGAGAGCGCGCCATCAATGGTTCTCGTCTCGGGTATCAAAGGCGGAGCGCCTTCGATGGAGCTTACCGCTCCGCTCATACTATACGCCGACGGCAGCAGAGCCGAGATGAGCGAGAGAGCCAAGAAAATATACGAAACACTTTCGTTTGAATAAATCAAAACAGAGGATATATGGAAAACATAAAAAGAGTGCTGAGCTTCGTGCGGAGAGCGCTTGACGACTACTCAATGATAGAGGACGGCGACAAGATCGCCATAGGAGTATCTGCGGGAAAGGACTCGCTTACCCTACTCTGCGCAATGGCGGAGATAAGACGCTTTTACCCAAAGAAATTTGACCTACTCGCAATAACCGTAGATATGGGATTTGAAGGTATGGACTTCTCGCCCGTAAAGCGCTTCTGCGAGGAGCTTGGGGTAGAATACGAGATAGTGCCTACTCAGATATCAAAAATAATATTTGACGTGAGAAAAGAAAAAAATCCCTGCTCGCTTTGCGCCAAGATGCGCCGAGGAGCGCTCTACAACTACGCGAAGGAGAGGGGATGCAACAAGGTAGCGCTCGGTCATCACTTTGACGACGTTGTCGAGACCTTTATGCTCAATCTTTTCTACGAGGGCAGGCTTGGCTGCTTCCAGCCCGTAACCTATCTTTCAAACACCGATATAACTCTTATCCGCCCCATGATATATATGCCCGAGAAGGACGTGAGATACTTTGCGTCCAAGACCGAGCTTCCGATTCAGAAATCCCCCTGCCCTGCCGACGGAAACACCGAGCGCGAGGAGATGAAGAAGCTGCTTGCCACTCTTGAGCGCGAAAACAAAGGTCTGCGCTACCGTATTTTCGGTGCTATTCAGCGCGGCGAGATAGACGGATTCCACGAAGTAGGCAAAATGCAGGGTATAAAGGCATACGAGCCTGAGGTCTCAGACGAGCAATAACGAGTGAAGTCGCAAAAAATATTTTCATTTTTTCGAATTCTATTGACAAAGCTACCTGTTTGTGCTATACTTAAATAGCAAATATAAATCCTATTCGGAGGGCTTTACAATGAGCAGAATCAAGACTGTTGAAACAAAAGATATTGCAAAGACCGTTAAGAACGGCGGTTGCGGCGAGTGCCAGACCTCTTGCCAGTCCGCTTGCAAGACTTCCTGCGGCGTTGCAAATCAGAAGTGCGAGAATAAGGAAAACAACTGATTTTCCGAGAACTCAATAAAACGCTGTCTTACTTTTAAGGCAGCGTTTTGATTTTAAAATACAGATAAATTCAGGAGAAGATATGGTACATCAGTATAAACTTAACGGATATAATATCGTTCTGGACACCGCAAGCGGCTCTGTACATACCGTTGACGAGGTCGCGTACGATATCATTGAAATGTATGAAAGCCATTCGGCAGAGGAAATAGTCGCGACTATTCTTGAGAGATACAAGCATCTGCCCGACGTAAACGAGAGCGAGGTGCTTGAGTGCATCGACGATATAAGCGCGCTCAAGGAGGCGGGAAAGCTCTTCTCTGTTGACGAGTACGAGGAGCTTGCCGGCAATTACAAAAACAACAGTAAGGTGATAAAGGCTCTCTGCCTGCACGTTGCTCACACCTGCAATCTCAACTGCTCGTATTGCTTCGCAAGTCAGGGCAAATATCAGGGTGATCGCGCTCTGATGAGCTTTGAGGTAGGCAAACGCGCGTTTGATTTCCTTATTGAAAACTCAGGCACGCGCCACAATCTTGAGGTCGATTTCTTTGGCGGCGAGCCTCTTATGAATTGGGACGTTGTCAAGCAGCTCGTGGCTTACGCAAGAAGCATCGAGAAGCAGCACAACAAGAACTTCCGCTTCACTCTCACCACCAACGGTATTC
Source organism: uncultured Clostridia bacterium (assembly GCA_937893945.1). GTDB lineage: Bacteria > Bacillota > Clostridia > Oscillospirales > CAG-272 > HGM12713. The sequence continues at coordinate 19,666 of CALCTA010000102.1, forward strand.
TTATCGACGACGAGGTAATAGATTTTCTCAACAAGGAGATGAGCAACGTAGTTCTAAGTCTTGACGGAAGAAAAGAGGTCAACGACCACTTCAGACGCGATTACGCGGGCAACGGAAGCTACGATAAGATAGTACCGAAGTTCAAAAAGCTCGTAGAGGCGCGCGGCGGCAAGGATTACTACGTGCGCGGTACCTTTACCCACAACAACGTTGACTTTACGAACGATATCTTCCACATGGCTGATCTCGGCTTTACTGAGCTGAGCATGGAGCCCGTGGTATGCCCCCCCGACGATCCTTACGCGCTCACAGATGAGGATATGCCCAAGATCTTCGAGCAGTACGAGATACTCGCAAAGGAGATGCTCAAGCGCAAAAAGGAAGGACGTCCCTTTACCTTCTACCACTATATGCTTGACCTCAAGAACGGTCCTTGCATCTACAAGAGAATAACCGGCTGCGGATCGGGAACAGAATATATGGCGGTTACCCCTTGGGGAGAGCTTTTCCCCTGCCATCAGTTCGTGGGCGACCCCAAGTACAGCCTTGGAAACATATTCGACGGAGTTACCAATACCGAGATACAGGACGGCTTCCGCTCCTGCAATGCCTACGCGCGTCCTGAATGTAAGGACTGCTGGGCAAGACTTTACTGTTCAGGCGGATGTGCCGCTAATTCCTATCACGCTACGGGAAGCATAGGCGGAGTTTACAAGTACGGCTGTGAGCTTTTCAAGAAGCGTATAGAGTGCGCGGTAATGATGCAGGTAGCAGAATCCGAGGAATAAGCATGAAAACGCCTATTGCGGATTTCGTAAAAAGATACGCCTCAGCTGACACCTCACGCTTCCATATGCCCGGGCACAAGGGCAAAGGGCTTTTAAGCTGTGAGCATCTTGATATTACCGAGATATGCGGAGCTGACGTGCTATACTCCCCCGACGGAATAATCGCCGAGAGCGAGAAAAACGCTACCGCGCTTTTCGGCAGTAAGCACACCTATTACTCTGCCGAGGGCTCGTCCTTGGCAATAAAGGCGATGCTTGCGCTCATAAAGAAAAAAGCGCCTGCTGACAGGCGAGTGAGAATACTTGCCGCAAGAAACGTGCATAAGGCATTCGTATATGCGTGTGCCTTGCTTGATATAGACGTCGATTGGCTCTTCCCTGCTACTCTCTCGCATCTCTGCGAGTGCAGAATAACACCCGAGCAGCTTGAGGGTGCGCTGAATAATTCAGCGCAGTTACCCGATGCGGTATATATCACCTCGCCCGACTATCTTGGAAACATCTGTGATATAGCGGCACTTTCGGCGGTCTGCGGCAAGTATGCTATTCCGCTTCTCGTTGACAACGCCCACGGCGCGTATCTTGCCTTTACCGAGCCGTCTATTCACCCACTCGCGCTCGGTGCGGATATGTGCTGCGACTCGGCACACAAGACTCTTCCGGTCTTGACGGGCGGAGCGTATCTGCATATTTCAAGCTCTTACGCGGCAGACGATGACGAGGTGAGAAGCGCGCTCGCGCTTTTTGCATCTACCAGCCCGTCTTACCTCATTCTTCAATCCCTTGACCTTTGCAACTCCTATCTTGCCGACGGCTACGCCCAAAGGCTTGATGAGTTTATAAAAAAGATATCCTCTCTTTCAGATCGTCTCGCCTCTCTCGGATTTGAGACCGAGCAGACCGAGCCGCTCAAGCTCGTGTTTTCAAGACAGACCTGCGGATATTCAGGCGAGGAGCTCGCGGAGCATCTTCGCAAGTGCGGAGTAGAGCCTGAATTTGCCGACCGCGATTGCCTTGTGCTTATGGCTACGCCCGAGAACACCGACGGAGATCTCGAACGAGTATATCAAGCCTTTGCAACACTTTCTAAAAGAAGCGTCTGTGCCAATTCCTTGCCACCATCCTTCCCAAAGCCTACGAGAGCGCTCTCAATACGCGAGGCTGTTTTTGCGAAAAGCGAGACAGTCTCTATAGAATTGGCTGACGGTCGGATCTGCGCCTCTCCCACGGTCTCCTGCCCACCTGCAGTTCCCGTGGTAATGAGCGGAGAGATCATAAGTAGCAGCGCTATCGAGCTTATGCGCTATTACGGAATTGAAAAAGTTGAAGTGCTAAAATAACACGTAAAAAAACGCTATCACCGTGGTGATAGCGTTTTTTATATTCATTATCTCAAGAATTAAAACATTCCTGCGAAGAAATCGTCCTCGTCTGCCTTCTTGGGAGTGGGCTCTTCAACTGCGGGAGTCTCCTCAAGAACTACGGGAGCATCGTCCTCAGGCTGAAAATCTGCCGCGATGATGGTAATTCTCATCTCGTCCTCAAGGTTGGGATCAAAAGCAACACCCCAGATAACGCTCGCGTCAGAGTTGCACTCGTTAGCGATCATTGTGGAAGCGAGATCAACATCCTCAAGTCCAACGTCGGTAGATGCGGAGATGCTGATGATAACGCCCTTAGCACCCTTGATAGAGGTCTCGATAAGCGGGCTGGTGATAGCCATGCTTGCAGCTTCCTGAGCCTTGTCCTTACCGTTTGCCTTACCCATACCCATATAAGCAACACCCGAGTTTGCAAGGACAGAGGTAACGTCAGCAAAGTCGATGTTGATAAATCCGGGAACGTTAATAAGATCGGAAATGCTCTGTACTCCGCGGCGGAGGATCTCGTCTGCCTCAGAGAAAGCGTTTGCAAGAGTAATACGCGCGTCGGATACGAGCTTAAGTCTTTCGTTAGGAATTACAACGAGCGAGTCAACGTACTGCGAAAGCTCTTCAATTCCCTCGTCTGCCTGAAGCATCCTCTTTCTTCCCTCAAAGGCAAAGGGAGTGGTTACAACGCCGACTGTGAGAATATCCATCTCTCTTGCCGCCTTTGCAACTATAGGAGTTGCTCCTGTTCCCGTACCGCCGCCCATGCCTGCGGTAAGGAAAACCATATCCGCGCCCGAAAGGAGCTTCTTTACTTCGTTATAAGCCTCATCAGCCGCTCTCTTTCCGATCTCGGGGTTAGAGCCTGCGCCAAAGCCGTTTGTGATCTTCTCGCCTATTACGAGCTGTGTGGGAGCAACGCACTTGCGAAGTGCCTGCTTATCGGTGTTTACCGCAATAAATTCAACACCCTGAAGTCCTGTTGAGATCATTCTGTTTACTGCGTTACCGCCACCGCCGCCTACTCCGACGACTCTGATGTCAACTGCATATTCCTTGTTTCCGTTTCCGCCGTATGCCATACCCATAAATACTTCCTCCGTTTATATCATTGATAAGAAACTATTCTCTGATTATATGATAATATATTTTTTGAATTTTTGCAATAGGTTTTATAAAAATTTTACTTATTTTTTAAAAAATAAAAGCAAGAGATGTAAAATCTCTTGCTTTTTATTTATTTTTATTTACTTATCAAAAATCAAAGAGGTCGTCGAGGTCAAGCGTGCCGGACGAAGCCTTCTTGGGTGCTTCCTTTACAGGAGCGCTCTCTGCTTTTACCTCTTCCGCCTTCTTAGCAGGCTCTGCCTTGGGAGCAGCCTCGCCAACGCTCTTGAGGGCTGCCGCCTTATTGGACTCCTCAGAGAAGCCCGTAGCGATGATCGTAATTCTCATCTCGTCCTCGAGGTTCTCGTCAAAGCCTACACCGAAGATAAGGTTAACATCGGGGTTGCACTCGTTAGTAACCATATTAGCCGCGATGTCGATATCCTCAAGTCCAACGTCGGGAGATACCCAGAAGCTAAGTATAACACCCGTTGCGCCCTTGATAGAAGTCTCAAGGAGCGGGCTGGCGATAGCCATGCTTGCCGCTTCCTGTGCCTTATCCTTACCCGTAGCACTTCCGATACCCATATGAGCAAGTCCGGAATGAGCCATTACAGCGGTAACGTCAGCAAAGTCAAGGTTGATGAACTGCTCAAGATTGATAAGCTCGGAAATGCTCTGAACTCCCTTACGAAGAACGTCGTCTGCCTCGGAGAAGGCATTAAAGAGAGTAATTCTGCTATCTGTAACGAGCTTAAGTCTCTCGTTAGGGATAACTACGAGCGAGTCAACGTACTGAGCAAATTCCTCAATACCCTCAACCGCCTGATCCATTCTTCTCTTGCCCTCAAAAGCGAAGGGCTTGGTAACGATACCTACGGTGAGAATATCCATCTCGTGAGCTACCTTTGCAACTACGGGAGCAGCACCTGTTCCCGTACCGCCGCCCATACCTGCGGTAACGAACACCATGTCAGCACCTGCGAGAGCCGCCTTGATCTCGTCAAGAGACTCCTCTGCCGCTCTTGCACCGATGCTGGGGTTTGCACCTGCGCCAAAGCCCTTGGTTATCTTATCACCGATAACCACCTGCTCAAGTGCCAAGGAATTCTTAAGTGCCTGTCTATCGGTATTGATAGCGATAAAATCGACACCGCGAACGTTGGAAGATATCATACGGTTGACTGCGTTACTACCGCCGCCACCTACACCAACTACCTTTATACATACGCCGCTCTCGCGGCTGTCATCATGCTCAAATCCCATTTTTCATTCCTCCAATAAATTTTACTTCCGCCGTCTATAATATAATATAGCTATTATATATATAATAATATATTTTCGTCTATTTTGCAATAGTTTTTTTGAATTTTTTTATTATTTCGGCATTATTTTTACGGAGATCGGAAAGTTTGAGCATAACTTATCATTCGTTATCTCCGTCCGGCGCCTGCGTCTCGCCTTCCTGCTCTTTTTCAGGCTCTTTTTCAAATACTCCCTTAAAGCTGTAGGACGTAGGCGTTATCATATTTATCTCGCCGCCAACGTAGCCGTTATCAATCTGGGTTTCGATCACCTCTGCCACGGTTTTCAGCTTGGTATCAATATTATTCATATCGCCTATCTTAACGTCAAATGCGCCGTCGATAGTCAGCTTTATCTCAAAGCGATTACTAAGATCAAGATATGTAAGCCTCTCCTTGATCTCGTGAGTTCTGAATGTATCGACGATCTTTAGTGTTTCGCTTATCAGATGCTCGTCGTCTCTGCCAAACTCAGGCAGATAATCACACATCGCGCTTTCAAGCTCGGGAAGCACGAGCTTTGTAAGACCGCGCTCGATGAGCGCTTCCTCGTCATAAGTCTCCAAGAGGACAAGCATATCGTAATCAAGGGCGTAATAGTCATCGCTTATCTCAATATACCAACCGAGAACTCGCTCCTCCACCTCAAAGCATATCTTGTTGGGGAACTTTTTCTTTACGTTCACGCTTTTAAGATAAGGGCATCCGCGAAGCAAAAGCTCCTCTGCCTCCTTGGAGTTGACCTCGTATAGACGGTCGCCCGTTCTCAGTCCAGATGCGCTGACAAGCTCGCTTAGCTTATAGTCAGTCTCTCCCTCTATCTCGAATTCGCCTATCCCTATAAAGCGAAAAAAGACGCAAACGAGACAGACAACAGCCAAAACGCTCATCACCGCAACGGTGGCGATAAAAAACTTCTTGCTTAGCATAATGGCTTTGATAAAAAATCTCGCTTCGTCTTTTCGCATTTTATTTGTATCCTTTACTTTCGTAGGATTTGTTTATTTCCGTTTCTTATTAAGGACCTTCTCTATTGCCTCAAATATATTCTTCTCAACATCATCCTTAGCGAATTTTCTGATATTCTCGCTAAGCGAATTGCGGTAGCTATCATCCTCATAGAGCTTATCAACGTAATCGCACACGTGGCACTTTCCGTCCGTGTTAAGATCATCCTCGCAAATAACGATCGCCGCGTTTCTGTCCGAGAGTGCCTTTGCGTTCTTGTACTGATGGTTGTCAGCTACGTTAGGCGAGGGGATGATGATAGAAGCCTTACCCATACGGGCGATCTCTGTAAGAGTCATTGCTCCCGCTCTGCATATCACCACGTCTGCCGCCGCCATATACAAGGGCAGATCGCTCGTGTACTCCATAAGCACGAAGCGGTTGTCTCTCTCAAGGTCGTAAGCCGCAAAGAAATTACACGCGTTATCATAATATCTCTTTCCGCCTACGTGGAAGCACTTCACCGCCCTTTTCTCTTTTGCGAAATGAGCCATCATCTCACATGCCGCGCGGTTTATCGCGGGAGCTCCAAGGCTTCCGCCAAACGAAAGGGTTACAAGCTTCACGCTATCGTCAATACCGAGTCTCGCTCTTGCCTCCGCCTTGGTTATGGTAGAGCAAGCCGCTCTGAGCGGATTGCCAACGTTGACTACCTTTGCCGAGGGAGAGAGAAGCTCTGCGGTGCTTTCAAAATTGGTAAGTACAACATCTACCTTATTCTGCAGCTTGCGAACAGCCATTCCGGGAATAGCGTTAGACTCGTGTACTACTGTAGGGATACCCATTTCTGCCGCCGCGCTGAGTGCGGGCCAGCAGGCATATCCGCCCGTACCTATAACGATATCGGGGTTAAATTCCTTTATTACCTTTTTCGCCTTTCCTACAGACGTAAACGCAAGATAAAGCGCTTTTGCGTTTTCAAGTGATATATTACGGCGAATGCCCTCTACTTCTACGTGATACAGCTTATATCCCGCCTGAGGTATAAGCGAATTTTCAATTCCCTTGGGCGTTCCGACGAATGCGATCTCAACGTCGGGAATGTTCATTTTTATGATGTCCGCCATAGCGAGAGCGGGACTTATATGTCCTCCCGAGCCTCCGCCGCTGAATAAGACCTTCATAGCGTCCTCCTGTGCAGTTTATTTTTTCTGCGTTGAAAATCTTGATATGGACAGTATGATGCCCACCTCAAATATCTGAATCATCTGCGCCGTACCTCCCGTGCTGAAGAAAGGAAGCGAGATGCCCGTGTTTGGCATTGAATTGGTTACGACCGCGATGTTCATCGCTACCTGAAGAGCTATCTTGAAGGTAAGTCCCCAGACCGTAAGGGCGCAGAATTTATCGGGAGCGTTCTGACCTATCTTGATACCGCGCCAGATGAGAAGTCCGAAAAGGAATACAAGGGCGAACGCCCCGATAAATCCAAGCTCCTCACAGATGATGGTAAAGATAAAATCGTTCTGCGGCTGAGAAACGTATCCGTATTTCTGACGGCTGCTTCCAAGTCCGAGACCGAAAAATCCGCCCGAGCCAATCGCGTTGAGTCCCTGAAGCGTCTGCCAAGCCTCGCCAAGAGGATTGACCTCGTCGATATTAAGCCATATCTGCACACGCTCCATAGTATATCCGAATATCGAAATAAATATTATTCCGACGACCGCTATTATTCCTAAGAATATAAAGAGCCATTTAAGCCTTGTTCCTCCGAGGAACATTACCATAACTCCGAGCATTCCGACTATCATCATACCCGAAAGGTGAGGCTGAATCGCGATAAGTGCGCAAAGAATTCCGATAAGCACCATAGGGATCAGAAATCCGTGCTTGAAATTACCGCCAAGGTTATGTAACGAGTTTACCTGCTTTGAATATTTCGACAGATACAGCGCAAGCACCATTACCACTGCCACCTTAGCTATCTCCGAGGGCTGAATGGTGATCGGTCCTATCTCTATCCATCTCTGCGCTCCGCCGCCCTCTCGTCCAACAAGTCTTACTATTATAAGCAGAACTATAGATGCGGCATACGCCACAACTCCGAATATCCGCCAGAACCACGGTCTTGCGAATATCACGAAGAACAGGGTTACTCCCGACGCGGCAAGCGTAAAGAGTATATATCTCCAGAGAAAATAGGTAGAGCTATCATACTTCTGCTCGGCATACACTGCGCTCGCGCTATAGGACATTACGGCGCCGAAGCACAGAAGAAGCATAGCCCAGAGAAGAAACCACATATCAACGCTACCCTTGTGTAAGGGTGCGCTCTCGTCCTTCTCCTCTTCCTTCAGAGGCGCGTAAAGGATAGAATCGTTGAGCGCTCGCTCGTTCTTATCTGCTACTGCCTCTTTTATTTTTATCTTTAAGCCTTTTTTCTTTTTTTGATCAACCTCTGTGGGCAGGCTTTGGTTTTCGTTATGCTCTTCCAAAGTTTGATACCTCCCACAAAAATTTTATTTTGCTCGGCTCAGAGACCGAACCATGCTACCGCGCAAAGAAGCGCGGTGGTTATTGAAAGCACCGATACTATCTTGACCTCTGACCAGCCGCATTGCTCTAAATGGTGATGGAAGGGAGAGCATTTGAATATGCGCTTATGGAAGGTCTTGAACGAGAATACCTGAAGTATTACGGTAAGTGTCTCGAAAACGTAAACACCGCCAGCGATGAGAATTATCATCGGCTCGTTGATAAGAAATGCCGAGCCAACTATCGCCCCGCCAAGGAAAAGAGAGCCTGTGTCTCCCATAAATACCTTTGCGGGATGGTGATTGTAGATAAGAAATCCGAGCATCGCGCCTATGAGACCTGCGGATATCATAGAAAGCGAGGGGTTGAGAGTGGTAAGCGCTACAGCGCCAAAGAACACCGATACCACAAGAGTAACACTGGACGCAAGTCCGTCAAGACCGTCGGTCAGGTTCACGCTGTTTACTATTCCCACGATGAGAATTACCGAGAAGATATAATAGACTATACCAAGCTCAACGGTGATCTCGGTAAAGGGTATATGCAGCGAGGTATCCACGTGTCCGACAAGCTTGAGCAACACAACGTAAGCTATAGCCGCAACAAGCTGAAGCAGGAATTTCTGCTTTGCGCTAAGTCCCTCGTTCTGCTTCTTTACGAGTTTTCTATAATCGTCAACAAAGCCTATCATTCCGTTCATCACTGCAAGTGCCATCGTCAGAGCCATAGGGATAAGCTCGGATTGCTTCTTTGAGAAGGCATACCAAAGCGTCATTCCCATAAGGACGATAGCTATTGCCATGATAAAAGCAATACCTCCCATTGTGGGCGTTCCCGCCTTGGAATAATGGGATTTCGGACCCTCCGCTCTTATCGGCTGACCCGCTTTTTTAGCTTTTAAAATCGGAATAATACAACGGGAGAGTATCGCCGTAAGTGCAAACGACGATACCCCCGCTATGATAAATTCAATACAAATTTTTTCAAACATTATAACGCCCCGTTACTGTTTCTCTATAAAACGAGGAAGTCTGTCCTGATTCTCTTTGAGATATCTTATAACGCGCTCAGCCGCCGCACCTCTGCTCGCCTTAACAAGCAAGGTGTCTCCCGCTGAAATAGTTGAAAGTATCATCTCGCCGCTTATCTCGGGCTGACGAACGTTTATGTTGCGATAAATATTCTCGCAAGGAATTCCTCCGAGTATAGCACCGCCCGCGATCATATCGGCAAGCTCACCGAAGGTATAGAGCGCAGAACCGCCCTCGCGTGCGAACTCAAGTCCCACTTCCTCATGGAATCGGCTTGTTCCGATACCAAGCTCATACATATCTCCGAGAAGCGCGGTCATTCTTCCGCGAGCCTTCTGCTCGGATACCTGACGAAGCACGGCTATAGCCGCCTTCATAGACTCAGGGCTTGCGTTGTAGCAGTCCTCAATAATGGTGATATCTCCGATATCGTATATATTCTGGCGCATGCCTATGGGCTTGAAGTTGCGAAGTCCTCTCTTGATTATCTCATCGGAGAGTCCCATATTTACTCCAACCGCGTAAGCAAAGCACGCCGCGTAAACGTTATGCTTGCCTATAGTAGGTATCGTTACGCCCTCTACAACTCTGCCGCCGATGGACAGGTCAAATACAGTATTTCCAAGAACGAGACGCATATTCTGCGCTCTGAAATGACAGTCGGGAGCAAATCCTACGTAGTAGGCATTATTGCCTATCTCCTCGCGGTTGCGAAGAAGAGGCTCGTCTCCGTTAAGCAGAAGTATTCCGTCCTGCTTAAGTCCCTTGACTATCTCAAGCTTAGCATTACAGATACCCTCACGGCTTCCGAGATATTCCATGTGAGAAGATCCGATGTTGGTGATGATAGCTATATCAGGCTCTGCTATCTTGGAAAGATATTCTATCTCGCCCGCGTTACTCATACCCATCTCGAGCACAGACACCTCGGTATCGTTGCGCATAGTGAGCATAGAAAGCGGCATACCTATATTGCTGTTGTAATTTCCCTCAGTCTTATGCAGACGTAAGTTTTCGGAAAGCACCGCGGCAACGAATTCCTTGGTAGTAGTTTTGCCAACGCTACCCGTGATAGCTACCTTGCGGTTATTTATTCTGCGGTCGTATGCCTTTGCAAGCTCGCCCACTGCTCTGAGGGTATCCTGCACTACGAGCGCAACGTATCTTCTTTCAGAGGAATGAAGAGCATCGGGAATACGCTCGCAAAGAACGCACTCACTGCCAAGAGAAAGGGCTGCTCCGATATAGTCGTGTCCGTCCACGCGCGCGCCGCCAAGAGCCACGAAAAGTGAATCCTTTTCGGTCTCACGGGAGTCTGTGCAAACCGAGCGGAAGGGTACGTTACGATTATTCTCTCCGCCAGCAAAGCAGAGCATACCACCGCAGATACCCGCAAGCTCATTCATAGTTAATGCATTACAACCCACGTTAACCTTCATTTCTCTCTATCCTTTCCCCTTATCTTCAAGGTCCTTCTCGAAAAGCTCACAAAGAGCCTCTCTGATTATCTGTCTTTCGTCAAATGCGTGTACACCGTCTCTGTCTATCTCATAAGTCTCGTGCCCCTTGCCCGCAAGAACGAGGATATCCCCTGCCCTTGTGTATTCAAGTATCGCGCGCCTTATGGCAGAGCGGCGGTCCTCTATGACCGTAAATCTCTTTTCTTTATCTATACCCTTAAGAATATCCCCGATTATATCGGCAGGCTCCTCGCTTCTTGAGTTATCCGAGGTAACCACCGTAATATCCGCAAGCCTTGAGGCGATCTGTCCCATCACTCGCCGCTTGCTTTTATCGCGATCTCCGCCGCAGCCGAACAAAAGAACTATCCGTTCGTCTCCCGCTCTCATCCTTCTTATACTGCGAAGCAGCTTCTCAAGCGCGTCGGGAGTATGGGCGTAATCTATGAATATATGGATATTCTGCTTACCGTGCGCCCTTACCTGCTCCATTCTTCCCTTGACACCCTGCATTTTGGCGAAGGTATCCCTTACAGTTTCGGGAGAGATCCCGTAGGTGAGCGCCACAGCCGCCGCTTCGAGCGAGTTCATTATCTGAAACTCTCCTGCAAAATTGGGCAAAGATACCCTTATGCACGCCTTTGCGGTCTTAAGCGTATATTCTGTTTCAAATGATCCGTGGCATCTGCTGTCCTCATCCAAAAGAGCGCAAAAGTCCCCTTCCTCAGTCGAGCAGGTCTTAAATTCCACCCGCCTTTCCCTTAAAATGAGGGCAAGACGCCTCCCCGCCGTATCGTCCGTGTTCAGAACTGCGCGGCGGCTTCTCAAAAACAATTTTTCCTTTGCCTTGTAATAGGCTTCCATATCTCCGTGATAATCAAGATGATCAGACGAGAGATTGGTAAACACGGCGCAATCAAATATGATCGCGTCGGTCCTTGACTGTGATAGCGCGTGCGAGCTGACCTCCATAAAAACGTATTCCACGCCGTCGCGCTTCATCTCGGCAAGTGCCGAATAGAGCGTTTGGGGGTCAGGAGTAGTCATATTTGAAAGTGAAAGCTCACCGTCGCCAAGCCTTCTTTTGCCCGAGAACATTCCAAGCGTTCCTATCAGAGCGCAGGAATACCCCTCTGCTTCAAAAAGTGCTTTGAGCATCCAGGTAACCGAGGTCTTACCGTTAGTACCCGTAACTCCTATTATCTTCATAGCCTCGCACGGTGAGCCGAACCACTCGTTATAGAGCAAAGAAGCACAAAGCCTGGTGTTATTAACTAACGTTAACGCGGCACCACCCACACTCACGCCACGCACCTTCTCTGCTACTATAACCACGGCGCCCGCCGCCACGGCCTCGTCGATATGATCGTGTCCGTCATACCGACTGCCCTCAAGGCAGACAAAAATACAATCCTTTTTCGCTTTTGCGGAATCGGTAACGATCGCCGATACCTCTCTTCCGTAAAGCTCTTTTGGACATTCTATGCCCACTTTTGTAAGCAGCTCGTCAAATTTCATTACGCCCCCGAAAATTGAAATTTATCTTTCAACTTCCGTAAGCGTAGCCTTATGAGCCGCTTTTTGCGAAGGTAACGGTTATAACGGTTCCCGCGGCGACCTTCTCGCCCGGAGCTACCGATTGCGCTACTACCTTGTAGCCCGTTCCCGACAGATAGCTGTCGGCACCTTCTATCCTTATGTTCAAGCCCAGATTTATCAGAGCCTGATTTGCAGTAGTTGCCACCATTCCGCTAAGATCGGGAACGGTAACGTTTTCCTCGGGAGAAGCTCCTGCATAGAGGACTATCGTACCCGACACCTCTTCTATGTACGTACCCGCAGCGGGAAGCTGAGAGGTAACGTACTCGCCCGAGCCTATTATCTTATATCTGAGGCCTGCCTCGCTTATGACGCGAGTTGCCTTTTCTATGCTCCAGTTTTTGTAGCTGGATACCTTTATTCTCATTTCCTCAAGCTCTTTAGCGCTGTAAAGAGCCTCAACACCCAAATAAGGAAGCGAATTTTCAAGAACGTTTCCTACGTAAGGGGCGGCTACCGTGCTACCGTAGAGCGAACCCTTGGTAGGCTCGTCGACCATGATAAGCACTGCTATCTGCGGATCATCCGCGGGAGCGTAAGCCACCGTGGAGCATATATACTTCTCACTTACGGGGAAATCCTCTGCACCACCCGTGTATTTACAGATGCTGCAAACGTACTGAAGCTGTTCTCCAACCTTCGTGGGAACACCTGTAGATCCACACTTAGGGCACTCTCTTTCCTTCTTCTCGGAAGTACCCGTCTTTGCCGCAACTCTGTAGCCGGCAACGTAAGCGTTCTTCGCGCCGCCGTTACCCGACACGCCTTCCTCAAGTATCTGAGATATTACCTTGCAGGTCTCCTCGCTGATAGTTTCGCGCTTCTGCTCGATCTCGTGAGCGTATATAACGTTTCCTGCGTTATCTGTTATCTTTTCAACAAGATAGGGAGTCAAGAGCTGACCGCCGTTAGCGACAGACGCGACTGCCGTTATCTGCTGAACGGGAGTTACCGTAAAGTTCTGACCGAAGGCGTAAATGGCAAGATCAAGTCCTGTCATCTCACTGGCAAATATACTGTTTCCCTCACCGGGAAGGTCTATTCCGGTCTTATCGTTATAACCGAAAATTTCCACGTACTCCTGATATCTCTCAACGCCGACTCTCTCGCCAAGCGTCATAAACCATACGTTGCAGGACTGCTGAAGTCCCTCCGCAAACGAAAGAACGCCGTGTCCCTTGGTCTGATGGCAGTGTATGGTATGTCCGAGAACGTTCTTGTGTCCGGGGCAGTTTACCGCCTCCGTGAGACTCACCACGCGCTCCTCAAGAGCCATCGAAGAGGTTATTATTTTAAAGGTAGAGCCGGGAATGTAACTCTCGGTTATCGCCTTGTTCGACCACATCGTAGTCAAAAGCTCTCGCGATAGGTCGTTATATTCATCGCTCTGCTCGTCATATCCGTCCTCAACGAGCTTATCAAGTCTCATCTGAGACACCTCGTCAAGCTCCCATGGGGAGTTGAGGTCAAAGGGAGACGAGGTCGCCATAGCGAGTATAGCGCCCGTATTCACATCCATAACTATACCGCAAGCGCGGTTGGTTACCTGATATTTCTCTACAGTTGCCGCAAGCTCTTCCTCAAGGAAGCTCTGCACGGTGCTGTCAAGCGTAGTAGTAAGATTATATCCGTCAATAGCGTCTATATAGCTCGCATACTCAAAGGGCATCTCCTTACCGTAGGAATCTCGCGCCTTTATATAGTATCCGTCAACGCCATGAAGATAGGAATCATACTGAAGCTCAAGACCGTAAAGTCCATCGCCGTCATTGCTCGTAAAGCCCAAAACGTGAGCCGCCAAGTCGCCCGCGGGATAATAGCGAGTGCTTTGCGCCTCAAGATATATCATATTTTCAAGCTCGTACTGTGAGATAAATTTTCTTATCTCGTCTGCCTTGCTCTCTGCTACCTTTCTCGCGATAGTTCTGTCAAGATACTGAGTATATTCGGTAGCCTGCTTATATACGTAATCGTACTCGACGTCCTCAACGAGCGAGGAAAGTCCCTTGGCTATCAGCTCGGAGTAGTTCTTACCGTCCTCCTTCTCAGCCATCTCGATGCTTGAGGGGGAGATAAAAAGTCTGTAGGTAGTTATG
>CALCTA010000103.1 GCA_937893945.1 uncultured Clostridia bacterium
TGACCTCATGCATGTCAAGCATGCACTCTAACCAGCTGAGCTATGCCTCCGTAACGCTGTACATTATATCACACATTATCATAAAAATCAATAGTTTTTTATAAAATAATTTATTTTTGATATAATATTTTATAAAACTAAAATTGACAGGGTTGTGCTTTTGTGCTATAATTACTCTGAGATATTATTTTTGAGAAAAGGAGATAGCTATGCGCGAAATAAAGCCGATACTACCGAGCGATATTCAACGGCTTGTCATTGCCTCGGTGTTGAAAAGAGTGATACCTTGTGTGATCGTTGAGATCGTAGTTGTCTGGTACATAGCCTTCTTTGGTGAGACGTCCTTGCGAATGGTGGATCAATCTGTTCGCGTTCTGATATATATAACTCTCCTAGTACTTCCTCTTGTGTTCACGGGAGTTCCGCTAAAGCTTATGGATCGCTCATGGAAGGGAGAGATAATCGCTATCGAGGTCGAGTCGAACTTCTCCGCGGGATTAAAAAGGCTTTATGAGGTAAACCAGCTTGTTATAACTATAAAGCGCGAGGATGGAAAGATCATTGAGCGAAGCATCAAGGATTTTTCAAACGCCAGCACAAAGAATATGTCGCGTGGGAAAGTGGAATACGCCGAGGACGATTACGCTATAGGCGATAAGGTATATCATTATTACGGCGTTCCGCATCTTCTTGTCGTGCATGCAGACAAGAGCCGTGATTGCGTTGTCTGCGGTGCGAACAATTCGTATTCTAACGATAGATGCTTCAACTGCGGGCATTCAATCATAAAAAAGACCTTTTGATAACCTAACGTATATCTTTTAATAAAATTTTAAGGAGGTGAGCATTCTTGGATAGGTTCGTTTTACATTCCCCCTACGCGCCTACGGGAGATCAGCCCGAGGCTATTGCAAAGCTGACCGAGGGAATAAAGGCGGGACACCGTATGCAGACCTTGCTTGGAGTTACAGGCTCGGGCAAGACCTTTACTATGGCTAATATCATAGCAAATCTCAACAGACCTACTCTCGTGCTTGCTCACAACAAGACTCTTGCCGCTCAGCTTTGTACCGAATTCCGCGAGTTCTTTCCCGAAAACGCGGTAGAGTATTTCGTTTCTTATTACGATTACTATCAGCCTGAGGCATATATTCCCGGCAAGGATATGTATATAGAAAAGGACGCTATGGTAAACGACGAGATAGATATGCTCCGCCACAGCGCGACCTCGGCACTCTTTGAGCGCAGAGACGTTATCATAGTTGCCAGCGTTTCCTGTATCTACACGCTCGGAGACCCTGCGGAATACAAGGATCTCGTTTTAGCGGTGCGTCCCGGAATGGCTATCAGCAGAAACGATTTTATAAGAAAGCTTATCGCTATCAGCTACAACCGCAACGATCTCTCTCTTGAAAGAGATAACTTCAGAGTTCAGGGCGATACTGTTGATATAGTAACCGCAAATATGCGAGACAAGGCCATAAGAGTAGAATTCTTCGGGGACGAGATAGACAGGATCTGCGAGATAAATATAGTTACGGGCGAGGTTCTTCGCTTGCTTAATTACGCGCCCATATATCCCGCAACGCACTACGCTGTATCCGATGAAAAGAAGGAAAAAGCGCTAAACGACATAATGCTTGAAATGGTGGAGAGAAGAGAATATTTTCGCTCGCAGGGCAAGCTCATAGAGGCTCAGAGGATAGAGGAGCGTGTGAAGTACGATCTTGAGATGCTTCGTGAGGTAGGCTTCTGCTCGGGCGTTGAGAACTATTCAAGAGTGCTTGCGGGTAGGCCCGCAGGCTCTACGCCACACACACTGCTTGATTATTTTCCCGAGGATTTTCTCCTCTTTGTTGACGAGTCGCACGTAACTCTGCCGCAGGTGCGCGGTATGAGCGGCGGAGACACGGCAAGAAAGAAAAATCTCGTTGATTTTGGCTTCCGACTCCCCTCTGCTTACGATAATCGCCCTCTTTTCTTTGACGAGTTTGAGGAGAAGATAAATCAGGCGGTATTCGTCAGCGCAACGCCGGGAGACTACGAGGGAGAGCATTCGGACGCCACCGCTGAGCAGCTTATCAGACCTACGGGCCTTGTTGACCCCGAGATAGAGGTAAGAGAGGTCGAAGGACAGGTTGACGATCTTATGGGAGAGATAAGACTGAGAGTTGAGAAGCACGAGCGAGTTCTCGTTACCACGCTCACGCGTAAGATGGCTGAGGACCTTACCGAATATCTCGAAAAGAACGGAATAAAGGTAAGATATATCCACTTCAATATAGATACTCTTGAGAGAATGGAGATAATCCGCGACCTCAGGCTTGGTGAGTTTGACGTGCTTGTGGGAATAAATCTGCTCCGAGAGGGCTTGGATATTCCCGAGGTGTCGCTCGTTGCGATACTTGATGCCGATAAGGAAGGATTCCTTCGCGCCGAGCGCAGTCTTATACAGACGGTAGGACGCGCGGCAAGAAACGCAAACGGCAAGGTAATAATGTATGCAGACAGCATCACCGGCTCTATGGAGAGGGCTATTGCCGAGACTAACCGAAGAAGAAAGATACAGCAAGAATATAACGAAAAGCACGGAATTATCCCTAAGACCATCATCAAGGAAGTTCGCGACGTTATCGAGATAGGAAAGAGTGAAAAGAACGCGCTTGCCAAAGCAGGCAAGGGAGAAAAGAAGCTTTCTCGTCTTGAAAAAGAGCGTCTTATTGAGGAACTGGGCAAGCAGATGAAGGCGGCAGCCGCGAAGCTTGAATTTGAGCAGGCGGCTTATATAAGAGACAGAATAAAAGAATTAAGAAATCAAAAATAAGGTGAAATAATGTCAAAATCAATTACCATCAAGGGAGCGAGGGTAAATAATCTTAAGAATATCAGCCTTGAGATACCGAGAGACAAGCTGGTTATCCTTACGGGACTTTCAGGCTCGGGAAAATCCTCACTTGCCTTTGATACTATATACGCAGAGGGACACAGACGCTTCGTTGAATCTCTCTCATCATATGCGAGAATGTTCCTTGGACAGATGGATAAGCCCGACGTGGATCTTATCGAAGGACTTTCGCCCGCAATATCTATAGACCAAAAAACTACCTCAAAGAATCCTCGCTCTACGGTAGGAACGGTAACCGAGATCTATGACTATCTGAGACTTCTCTACGCGCGTGTGGGTATTCCTCACTGTCCCGTATGCGGCAAGGAGATACGCAAGCAGTCGGTGGATTCTATCATAGAAAAGATACTTGAGCTTGACGAGGGTGAACGCTTTATGGTGCTTGCTCCCGTCGTAAGAGCGCAAAAGGGTATGCACGAAAAGGTGTTTGCAAGCGCTAAAAAAAGCGGATACGTCAGAGCGAGAGTTGACGGAAGTATATACGATCTCTCTGAGGAGATAGCTCTCGATAAGAATAAGAAGCACGATATTGAGATAATAGTTGACAGACTTGTTATGAAGGAGGATATCAGATCCCGCCTTTCCGATTCTGTTGAGAACGCTCTCCGCATTGCAGACGGTCATTTGCTAATAGTTACAGTACCGAGAGGAGAGGGAGAGGCTCGCGAGCTTGAGTTCTCGCAGAGCTATGCTTGCGAGAAGCACAATATCTCGTTTGGCGAGCTTGAGCCAAGAATGTTTTCATTTAACAATCCTCAGGGTGCTTGTCCTCATTGCGACGGTCTCGGCGAGATGAGAAGAATAGCTATAGACCGACTTATCCCCGATGGACGTCTTTCCTTGCGGCAGGGAGCTATTGCAGTCAACGGCTTTAAGACTATTGAGAAGCAGAGCTGGAACGGGCCGCTCTTTATGGCAGTGGCAGATCGCTTTGGCTTTGATATAGATACCCCCGTCGAGCAGCTCTCCGAGGAGATATACAACGTTATCCTCTACGGCTCGGGCGACGAGATGTATGAGATATCCCGTTGGTTCGGCGGTGTTGAGCATAAGCAAAAAACTCGCTTTGAGGGAATCGTAAAGATGATAGAGAACCGAATGGGAATGTCGGGAGCAGAGGACTACTACGAGCAGTTTATTGAGGAAGCGCCTTGTCCTGTTTGTCAGGGAAAGCGCCTTTCTCCGAACTACCTCGCTGTAACTGTAGGCGGTATCAATATCGACGATTTCTGCCGTATGTCAGTTGAGCATTCTCTTGAGTTTGTCAACAGTATTGAATTTGATGAAAGTGAGAAGATAATCTCCGCTGAGATCATCAAGGAGATAAAGGCAAGACTTGGCTTCCTCTCAAGCGTAGGTCTTGAGTATCTCACGCTCGCAAGAAAATCCGGTACGCTCTCGGGTGGAGAGGCACAGAGAATACGCTTGGCTACTCAGATCGGATCAGCTCTCGTGGGAGTTTTATATATTCTTGATGAGCCGAGCATAGGACTGCATCAACGCGACAATACCAAGCTCATAGGAACTCTAAAGAAGCTCCGCGACATTGGTAATACGGTAATCGTTGTTGAGCACGATGAGGAAACTATGCTTGCCTCAGACTATATAGTTGATATTGGCCCCGGTGCGGGAATACACGGCGGAGAGATCGTTGCCGCAGGAACTCCCGAACAGCTTATGAAAGATCCTAAATCTATTACGGGTGCCTACCTCGCGCGAAAAAAGTGCATTCCCGTTCCGAAGGAAAGACGAAAGGGAAATGGAGCGTATCTTAAGGTTATCGGCGCTTACGAGCATAATCTCAAGCATATAAACGTTGATATCCCTCTCGGATGCTTTGTGTGCGTTACGGGTGTTTCGGGCTCGGGAAAATCCTCTCTCGTCAACGGAATAATCAACCCTGTGCTGACAAGAGAGCTTAATCACGCTATTCGCTCAGGCGGTAAATATAAGCGTATAGAGGGTATTGAAAATCTTGATAAGGTCATAGCGATAGACCAGAGCCCCATAGGAAGAACTCCTCGCTCAAATCCTGCTACCTATACAGGTCTTTTCGGCGATATCCGCGATCTTTTCGCAAGCACAGCAGACGCTAAGGCGAAGGGATACAAATCAGGAAGATTTTCATTTAACGTTAAGGGCGGTCGCTGTGAGGCGTGCGAGGGAGACGGTGTTAAGAAGATAGAAATGCATTTTCTTCCCGACGTTTACGTTACCTGCGACGTTTGCCACGGACACAGATATAACCGCGACACGCTTGAAGTAAAATACAAGGGAAAGAATATCGCAGACGTTCTTGAAATGACTGTAGAGGAGGCTCTCGGATTCTTTGACGGCATTCCTAAGATAAAGAATAAGCTTCAGACTATCTACGACGTAGGACTCGGATATATTAAGATAGGTCAGTCCTCAACCACTCTTTCGGGCGGCGAGGCTCAGAGAGTGAAGCTCGCGACCGAGCTTTCAAGAAGAGGTACGGGCAAGACGCTGTATATCCTCGACGAGCCTACCACGGGACTTCACAGCGATGATATAGCGAAGCTCATTACAGTGCTCCAGAGGCTCTGTGATGCGGGAAACACTCTGCTTGTCATAGAGCATAATCTTGACGTCATAAAGACGGCAGACCATATCATAGACCTCGGCCCTGAGGGAGGAGACAAGGGAGGAACTGTTATCGCCACGGGAACGCCCGAGGAGGTCGCAAAGAATGAGAATTCATATACGGGTGCATATTTGAATAAAATCCTGCATAAAAATACCGAAAAATCTTAAAAAACTTTTAAAATAGGTATTGACTTTTGTATATTTATGCGCTATAATAGGGTATACAAATTTTAAATTTACCTTTGGAGGCATAAAATGAAAAAAATAATTTCGCTTATAATCGCATCTCTCATGCTTATTTCTCTCTGCTGCGGATTTGCTTCTTGTGATAAAGGAGTAGCCGGTGTCAAGGTAATTGATATTAAGCTTACCGACGAGGAGTATGCTTTCGCTGTTCAGAAGGGTGATACAGAGCTTCTTGCAAGTCTCAACGAATTTATGGCTGAGATAAAGGCAAACGGAAAGTTCGACGAGATCATCAACAAGTACTTCCAGGGCGGAACTCCAACCGCTGTAAAGTCTGCTGAAACTATGAAGACCGACGGCTCTCAGCTTATCGTTGCTACCAATGCGGCATTTGAGCCCTTTGAGTATATGGTAGGTGAGAACTATTACGGTGTGGATATGGAGATCATGGCGCTCTTCGCTGAAAAGCTGGGCAAGGAGCTCTATATTTACAATATGGAATTTGATGCAGTATGTCTTTCGGTATCTGCTGCGGGCGGTACCTATACGGATTCTACCGGCAAGGAAGTAACTCAGAGCGGCGGTGTTTGTGATATCGCGGCGGCAGGACTTACAGTCAGCGAAGACCGTAAGGAGATCCTTGATTTCTCCACCTCTTACTATCAGGCATCCCAGATGCTTATCGTTCCCGAGGACTGCACCGACTTTGATGCGTGCAAGACGGCAGAGGACGTAGAGAAGATACTCAAGGGCTTTGGCAAGGACGTAAAGGTCGGTGTTCAGAAGGGCACTACCGGACAGCTCTACTGCGAAGGCGACGAGGGCTGGGGCTTTGATGGCTTTGGCTTTGAAACTGCAAGCTATACTAACGGTGCGCTCGCTGTACAGGATATCCTTAATGGAAACTGCAAGTACGTAGTTATCGACGAAGGTCCCGCTAAGGCTATCGCGGAGAAGGTCAACGCAGCTAACTGATAACGTTTTCTAAAAGATACGGGGAACTCGGCATTGAAGGCGAGTTCCCCATGCTTTGTGTTTATTATTCAAACTACATAAAGGAATGCTTATATGAAAAAATTTTTAAGGAAGCATTGGATCGACATTATAGTCATTCTTGTGCTTGCAGCACTTCTCGCCTTGGGGGCATATACGATATACGAACGCTTTAACTTTGCAAAGAAGTGGGAATTCTTCTCAAAGTACTTTTTTGATAACGGCGGATATAAGAAGCTTGTAACAGGTCTTCAGAATACGGCCATTATTGCTGTTCTCGGACTTTGCATAGGTATAGTTATAGGTACGCTGATAGCTATCGTCAGAGTTATACCTCCTTATAAGAGACTTACCAGATATGCGCAAAGAACATGTGGACTTTACGTTGCCTTCTTCCGCGGCACACCGATAGTGGTTCAGCTTCTCGTAGGTTACTATATAATTCTTCCGCTTATAGGATTTCATATGCCTCCCGTGTGGGCGTGCGTTTGCATATTCGGTCTTAACAGCGGCGCTTATATATCTGAGATAATGAGAGGCGGAATAAATTCGGTAGATCCCGGGCAGCTTGAGGCGGCGCGCGCGGTCGGAATGCCTTTTTCTGTCTCTATGCTTAAGGTCGTAGTTCCGCAGGCTGTAAAGAATATTCTTCCTACACTCGGAAATGAATTCATCGCGCTTGTTAAGGAGACGGCTGTTGTTGGATACGTCGGTGCTGTAGATATAACCAAGGCGTTTCAGGATCAGGGCTCGAATACCTATGAGTTTATGATCCCTTATCTTGTAATGGCGCTGCTGTACATCGTTATAGTTGCGGCTATTGCGGGACTTGTTAAGCTTATGGAAAGGAGGTTGGCAAGAAGTGAGCGAAAATCAAAATAAGATCATATTGGAGACACGAGACCTTACCAAAAGCTACGGAAAGCTTCTCGTGCTTGATCATGTTGACTTGCAGATAAGAGAAGGCGAGAAGGTCGCCATAATAGGTCCCTCGGGAAGCGGAAAGTCAACCTTTCTTCGATGCCTTAACTGTATGGAAGATCC
>CALCTA010000104.1 GCA_937893945.1 uncultured Clostridia bacterium
TCCTCCTTTTATTTTGATCGCAGGGCGGTGGCTTGCTGCCGCCGTTTATAAAAATATCATTGCGTTTTGCGCGGACCGTCGAGGACGCCGGTCCCTACAACAAATTTTTCTGTTTATCGGCAAAGCCTATATAAATTCCGCCACTATGACGGTTTTTCGTTATACAAAAAAGAGATATGCTTCTCGCATATCTCTTTTCTTTTCATAGAAGCGCGGTCATTCTGCCGCTATCTCCTCTTCTTCGTCGCTCTGCTTGTGTGCCGTTCTCTGTGCTTCAAGCATCATATCCTTGACCTTCATAAGTCGCGTGGTGTTTCCGCGCTCGTTCTCGTCAAGCTTCATCTTGATGCTCTTGATAGCGGCAAGATACTGCGGCATCATAATATACTCAAGGGCGTTAACTCTGCGGCGAGTCTTCTCTATCTCCTCTGCGAGAAGCTGAGCCTGCTTTTCAAGCTCTGCCATTCTGACAAGGTCCTCAAGTATGCCGCCAAGCTCGCGGAGAGATACGTCAAGGTCGCCCGAGGTAAACGCGAGACCGTAGTTAAAGCTCTGCGCCGCTTCACCCTCTGAGGTAGAATAAGAAAATTCGGGCACTGTAACGCTCATCATATTCTTATAGCTAACCTCAAGGCTTCCCTCTTTCTTAGGGCATATAAGAGCTTCCTCGAGCATCTTGGGGTTGCCCGACGCGCTCGCAACGCTAAAGCCCTTGTAATAAAGCTCAAGCGACTTCTCTACCCTCTCGCGAAGTGCCTTGTCCTCGCGCACTACCTCAAGGAACTGCTTCATAAGCTCGTCTCGCTTATCCTTGAGCAGCTTGTGGCCGCGACGCGCCGTATTATATCTACCCTGAAGCTTTTTCATCTCCATACGGGTAGGATTTACTCTGATCTCAGCCATAAAAAATCAACCTTTCTTCAAAGCTACTCCTAAAATCAGTTGCCCTTCCAATACTTATCAAGCATCTCGGGCTTGATCCTCTTCATCTCGCTCTTGGGGAGTATCGCGAGAAGCTCCCAGCCGAGATCAAGAGTTTCCTCAATGCTTCTGTTCTCATAGAAGCCCTGATTGATGTATCTCGCCTCAAATTCATCGGCAAACTTAGCGTAAAGTCTGTCAACGGGAGTGAGCGCCGCCTCTCCAAGCACCACCATAAGCTCCTTAGCCTCTTTACCTCTTGCGTAGCTTGAGAAGAGCTGATTCATAGTGCCTGCGTGGTCCTCTCTCGTCTTGCCCTCTCCTATTCCCTTGTCCTTAAGTCTTGAGAGCGAGGGGAGAACGTCAACGGGGGGCATATAGCCCTTTCTGTACATATCTCTCGAGAGGATTATCTGTCCTTCGGTGATATATCCCGTAAGGTCGGGGATAGGATGAGTCTTGTCGTCCTCGGGCATGGTGAGTATCGGGATCATAGTGATAGAGCCCTCAGAGCCCATCTTTCTTCCCGCTCTCTCATACATGGTAGCAAGGTCGGTGTAGAGATATCCGGGGTATCCGCGCCTACCGGGAACCTCTTTTCTCGCGGCGGAGACCTCACGGAGAGCCTCAGCGTAGTTGGTGATGTCGGTCATAATGACAAGCACGTGCATATCACACTCAAACGCGAGATACTCCGCGGCAGTAAGCGCCATACGGGGTGTGGAAATTCTCTCTATAGCAGGGTCGGATGCGAGATTTATAAACAGCACGGTACGGTCGATAGCACCTGTTTTCTTAAAGTCGGATATAAAGAAATCCGCTTCCTCAAAGGTGATACCGACAGCGGCAAATACTACCGCAAACTTGGAGTCCGAGTTGCGAACCTTTGCCTGTCTCGCTATCTGCGCGGCAAGATTTGCGTGAGGAAGTCCCGAGCCCGAGAAGATAGGAAGCTTCTGTCCTCTTACGAGCGTGTTAAGTCCGTCTATGGTGGAAACTCCCGTCTCTATAAACTCAGACGGATAGTAGCGTGCCGCGGGGTTGATAGGCGTTCCGTTGATGTCGAGCGACTTCTCGGGGATAAGCTTTGCGCCACCGTCGATAGGCTCGCCCATTCCGTTGAATACTCGTCCGAGCATATTGGGAGAAACGGGCAGCTCAACGCCGTGTCCCGTAAATCTAACCTTGCTGTGTGCCAGATTGAGACCTGCGCTCGACTCAAAGAGCTGAACCAGCACGTCTCTGCCGTTGACCTCAAGCACTCGGCAGCGGCGGACGTCGCCATTAGGCAGCTCTATCTCGCCAAGCTCGTCGTACTTTACGCCCTCGACCTGCTTTACAAGCATCAAAGGTCCTGCGACCTCTTCAATTGTTCTGTATTCTCTGATCATTTTAGATGCGTCCTTCCGTAAAAATTGTGGCACTCAGGCTTCAGCCTTCAAGGCGTCAAGCTCTCTTGTGATCTCCTCGTCGATAGCCGCGTAAGTCTTTTTATACTCTGCGTAAGGTACTGCCTTAGCACGACCTATCTGCTCTCTTACGGGAAGAGTGGAGATCTTCTCTATATCCGCACCGACATCAATTGCCTTTGCCGCCTTATCTCCAAACGAGAAGATAAGCTCGATAAGTGCCGCCTGCTTGTCAAGCTCTGTGAAGCTGTCGGTGTCCTCAAAAGCGTTCTGCTGCAGGAAGTCCTCGCGGATAGACTGAGCAAGCTCGAGCTTTAGTCTGTCCTCGGGAGAAAGCGCGTCCATACCGACGAGCTTGACTATCTCCTGAAGATCGCTCTCTTCCTGAAGGATCTTGAGCAGTCTTGCGGTATTGTCCATCCAGGACTTAGAAACGTTTTCCGAGAACCAGCCGTCAAGTCTGTCGCGGTAGAGCGAGTAGGAATTGAGCCAGTTTATCGCGGGGAAATGTCTCCTGTAAGCAAGAGACGCGTCAAGTCCCCAGAAGACCTTAACTATACGGAGAGTAGCCTGAGTTACAGGCTCGGAAATATCACCGCCCTGAGGCGAGACCGCGCCGATAGCCGAAAGTGCGCCCTCTCTTGCGTCTGAGCCGAGGCAGACCACCTTTCCCGCTCTCTCGTAGAACTGAGCAAGACGGCTGGTAAGGTATGCGGGATAACCCTCCTCGCCCGGCATCTCCTCAAGACGTCCCGACATCTCACGGAGCGCCTCTGCCCAACGGGAAGTAGAATCCGCGATAACGGCTACCGAATAGCCCATATCTCTATAGTACTCTGCTATAGTAATACCCGTGTATATAGATGCCTCGCGCGCCGCAACCGGCATATCCGAGGTATTTGCTATAAGAACGGTTCGCATCATAAGCGACTTGCCTGTTCTGGGGTCGGTCAGCTCAGGGAATTCGCGCAGAACGTCAGTCATCTCGTTTCCGCGCTCACCGCAACCGATATAAACAACAAGGTCAACGTCGCTCCACTTTGCGAGCTGATGCTGTACGACAGTCTTACCCGAGCCAAAGGGGCCGGGAACGCAAGCCGTACCGCCCTTTGCTATCGGAAAGAGCGCGTCGATTATGCGCTGTCCCGATATCATCGGCTCAACAGGCGGAAGCTTCTGCGCGTAAGGGCGGGATACACGGACAGGCCACTTCTGCATAAGCGTGATATCCACCATATTGCCGTCGTCAAGCTTTATCTTGCCTATCCTGTCGGTAACCTTGAAATCGCCCGTACGGAGCTCCACGACAGTTCCGTTCATATTTGGCGGAACCATTATCTTATGCGTAAGCACCTCGGTCTCCTGCACCGTACCAAGCACGTCGCCTGCCTTGACCCTGTCTCCAAATTCGCGCATCGCCTCAAAGTGCCATACCTTGCCACGATCAAGCGCGGGCTCGTCGATACCCTTTGTAATATTAGATCCACAGCGCACTCTCATTGCTTCAAGCGGACGCTGGATACCGTCGTAAATATTAGTAAGAAGTCCGGGACCAAGCTCTACCGAAAGGGGCGCACCCGTGGAGACCACCTTGTCTCCTCTTCCGATACCTGCGGTCTCCTCATAGACCTGAATGGAAGCCTTATCTCCGTGCATTTCGATGATCTCGCCTATAAGTCGCTTCTCACCTACTCTTACTACGTCGAACATATTAGCCTCACGCATTCCCTCGGCAATTACGAGAGGTCCCGAAACCTTGAGTATTTTTCCTTCAATCATTCTTTGTGCCTCCAAGCGTTATTTTATTCGCTATCCTTAAAGAGAATGTCCGCGCCTATCGCACGCTGGGCGGCATTCCTTATATTTGCCATACCGTAGCCGTTGCTTCCCTTACTTGAGGGTATAACGGTTATAGCAGGCAGAGGAGCTTCCTTGTACTTTGCCCTCTCCTCTTCAGTCTGCACGGCAAGATCCTCTGTAATGAAGATCACCGCGTATTCTCCGCTCTTTACAAGCTCGCTTATCTTTTCCGACGCCTCTTCTCCGCTCTGCACCTCGTGCACCGCAAAGCCAAGCGCCATAAATCCGAGAACGCTGTCGCGGTCGCCAATAATACCGATCTTATGCATAGCATTCCCTCAATCTTTCCTTGATTATGTCGGGAGAAAGTCCCGCATCCTTGCCCGCAAGGATTATTCTCACGTTCTTCACCTCATACTCAAGCGCGACTATATATCCTATAGCTATCTCAGCGCCAAAGGTAACGCGCTTTGCCTCCTTTGCGACCTCAAGCCAGAGGTCATCTGCCTTTTTCTCAAGTAGGCTGAGGCTCTCGTTTGCCGATATTGCCTCGGCAATACGCTCGTAAGCACCTCTCGAAAGCTCTTCTGCAAATCTTTCCTCGCCCCCTCGAAGAGCCGCGAGATAGAAGTCAAGCGACCTGCTTCCGCCCTCGATATATGCTTCGGTGAGCACTCCCTCGGCGGTGTTTCCAAGATGCATTCTCATAACGCGCAAGGTCATCATAATGTTGACGAGGTCTATCTTGGCAGTTGCCAATCTCAGCGCAAGTCCTATCCCTGACGCTTTAGCCGCCGAGAGAATGTCTGCAAAGCACGCGCGGTCAATGATAAAATCTATCTTCTGCGGATTTGCGGTCGCGGCAAACGCCTCCTCGGCAGATATGATCGCCTCTGCCATATTGGTAGGATATGACGAATAGTCCTTATCCTCAAAGGAGCGTTTAGCCTCGGAAAGAGAAACGCTTCCGAGATCAAGCAGCATTCCATCGGGGGATATTCCCCTTGAGGCGCACTTTATCATCGCCTTGATATTGTTCGCATCATACTGATATTTAAGAAACTGTACAGCATCAGCGCACTCCATAGACGCCACCTCGGCGTGTCCTGCCTTAAGCACGCTCTCAAGCGTTTCCTCGCGCAAAATACTCTCGCCGTCCTTGACTGTCTCAAATCCGAAGTCCGAGAGCTGTGCCAGCACGGTATCGGCGCTCTCGGCATCAGCGAGATGAAAGAGCCGCTCTCTGCTTGCGATCTTATTCTCTAAGGCGCGGATCCTGGCAGAGCTGTACATATATTCGGTTGGATTGTAGCCTTTAGCCATTTCCCCTTTTCACCTTTCTTTAGGAAAATAAGATCCTCGCCACCTCAGCTTCAAGTCTGGGGCGGAGGTAAGAAAATATTGCCTCAAGCGAGTTGTTTATCTCTACGCTTCCTCTGCGAAGCACAAGACCCCCATCGATATCAACGGTGTCTAGGGAGAGTCTTACTCTATCGGGGAGATCGCCCATATCCTTGCCGACTATTCGGCGCTTGAAGTTATTCATCAGGCTCTGTCCGAGCTTTTCTCTGTCGCGTGGATTGAGCATTATCTCGTATATATAAGGTTCATCCTGCTCTCCGTCAGAGCCGTAAAGCGCCTCTCTCTCATTCTCTGCTTCATATTCCGACCAGAGACAAGCGCACAAAAGTCCCGTAAGCAGTTCAAGTCTCGCCTCGCCCTCAAGCTCGGCAAGCTCTTTTCTCGCGACCGCGAACGCGCGGTCTATCAGCTCGCTCTGCGCCTCGAGTAAAGCGTTCTTGCGCAGAGTTTTTTCGCCCGAGCGAGCGCGCATTGCTATCTCTGCCGCCTCGCCCTTTGCCGCGGCGTTAGCTGCGGCAGTTATGTTATTTGCCTTCTCGGCATATTCTGCGGATATTCTCGCCGCCTCGGCATCTGCCGCTGCAAGCTTTGCGGCGGCGTCGCGACGGGCTTCGTCAAGAATTTTATCCGTAATCTTGCTAAGTCCTGTCATTCAGATCACCCAAAAACAGATCTATTGCTGATCAGGAGAAGAGGATCATAAGGAGAGAAACGAGAAGTGAGAATATTGCGAAAGCCTCAACCATCGCAGCAGAGGTCATTGCCTTACCAACCTCTTTAGGACGCTTGGAAAGGAGAGAAATGCCTGCGGCAGATACTCTGCCCTGCTTTACCGCGGAAACATATCCGACAACTGCGATAGGAAGAGCCGCTACGAAGAAGTAAGCACCCTGTGCAATAGTAAGAGTGGATACGCTACCCGAGAAAACGCCCATCTTGAATATGATGAGGAAGGCGGTGATAAAGCCGTAGATACCCTGAGTTGCGGGGAGAGCCTGAAGAAGAAGTGCCTTACCGAACTTGGTGGGATCTTCAGAAACAAGGCCTGCGGCAGCCTCACCTACCAAGCCAACAGCCTTTGCACTACCCATACAAGCGAGAGTAGCCGCGAGAGCCGCACCTGCGAAAGCAATATTGTTACCTGTAAATATCAAAGAAAGAAGTTCGCTGAATGTCATTTTTAAATATCTCCTTATTAAAAATTAAATCAATTCAAAATAGTGTTTAAGAATCCTGATGCTCGGTAAACTTTTCCGAAGCGGTAACAGGTTCAAATTGTACTCCGCCGTCCTCGTAGAACTTACCGAAGAACTCAATGTACTGAAGTCTTGAGGTGTGAACGAAGGTGCCGAGCACGTTGATGGCAAGATTGAGCAGATGACCGATGATGAAAACGAGAATAAATATTATTATTCCGAACACCGACGGGCCTCCCATCGTGCCGAGTATATTTACCACCTGCGCGATGATTCCCGCCGCAAGTCCGAGCGCGAGTATTCGCGAGTAGGAGAGCAGGTCGGACGCGTAGTTGATAAGATCGTAAAGTCCGAGAAGTCCTTTGAGAAGCTTCATAACAATGTTCTTCTCTTTTCTGCCGTGAGTAAGCACTATCAGTGCCACACCCGCAATAGCCACCCACATACCGACCGAGGGGACTATGACGAGAAGTCCTATTCCAAGGAAGAGGAGCCAATATGCGCCGATATCAAATATCGCGTCAAGCACCTTACCGTCCTTGCATAGCAGAACGAAGTTGACCGCCATACCCGCAAAGAGATGTATCGCGCCGACCGCAAGCCCGAATATCAAAAATCCCATAGGATTCTGAAGCGGATCAAAGATGAGCGCTAAGGTCGCCGCTTCTCCGCGGATAAGCGCGAGGTTTGGAAGTTTGTCAGCAGGAATGCCGAGCATATTCTGCATAAACGCGATCGGAAGATCGCCGAAATACGAGCCGAACAGCACGCCGAAGAATATACTTGATATTCCGCAATATCCAAACATCTTCATACTGCGCTCAAGTCCCTTAGAAAGCTTGACTATCTTCGGGGCGAGGAAGCACGCAAGCACCATCACAAGTCCGTATCCCACGTCGGCAAACATAATGCCGAAGATAAGGAAGTAGAAAATACTCATTATCAGCGTAGGATCAAACTTTCCGTAAAGCGGATAGGAATACATTCCAAGCACCCACTCAAAGTTTGTGGCAAAGCCGTTGTTCTTGAGCAGTATAGGCGGTATATCCTCGTCCGCAGGATCAGAGGTCTCATAGGCACATTCAAACTTATCAAGCGCGCCCTTGACTATCTCTTCCCTGCCCGCAGGTATCCACGCCTTTATTATAGCCACGCTGTCGGTGGCGGCAAATTTCAGCTTCTGATTTGTAGCCTCAAGCTCGGTCGCCTCTATGTCGTAGAGCACCTCGAGAAGTCCAACCCCATCGGGAGCTAACGTCATCAGCTCCCCGAGAAGCGCCTCGTCCTCGGCGGCAAGCTCACGCTGTCTCCTTTGCGCCGCTCTGCAATACTCTCTTGCGGTCATACATACGCCCGCGAAGTTAGCGCGGAGAAATCCGTAGGACGAAAGCAACGAGGATAGCGCCGCCGAGTCTGCCTTGTGGCAGAAGAAGGAGACGTAAACTCCGCTCTTATCCTTTCCGAGAATATTCACCACCGCCCCCGCTCCGTAGGTCGCCTTGCCCGTAGCCTCAAGATCTGTAGATACGGGAAGCACGCCAAGCAAGCAATCGGTAGTATCCGTGCCGCTAAAGCCGAGAGAAAGATCAAACGCAAGATAAGGGCGCGCCGCGCTTATCTCGGCGGTCGCCTTGCTTATTTCATTTTTTATCTGATTTCGCCTTGCCGCTATCTCCTCGGTTCTGGCGAGTACTTTTCTTGCCTTATTGGCATACCCATTTTCAATAAACGCATCTACGTCCAGCTGAGTTTTCCCCGAAAAAAGACCTTTTTTCTTTTTAACGTAGGGCTCAAGCGTCAGAATAGCGCTATTGATATCCGACAGCCCAGCCTCAAGCTCAAGTCGCCGTCCGTCGCAGCTTATACGCTGAAGCTCAAGCTCATCCGCCTCCGGATCGTCAGCGTAGGTGGATATCTCCACACAGCGCAGGCGCATCAGCTTCTTGACGATGCCGTCAATCTCGGATCTGTGGGCATACACCGCAAGCCTTTTCATCTTGCTTACTGACATTGTTCTTCAACTCCCGCAATAATAAATCTGACTGCTTCACGAAGATTGAACTCTGCCGACACCTTAAATGCCGCCACCTCGGCGTCTGCCGACTCCTTGGCACTTCTAAGCAGCTCGTCCGCTCTGCCCGAGGTTATATTCAGCTTTTCGCGGTTTATCGCCGCCGCATCAGCCTCTGCTTTGTCGCAGCGCCTCTTACCCTCGGTCTCGGCACGGCGAATACGAGCCGCCGCCTCGTCCGCGGCGTCGCTTCTTATTTTCTGCGCCTCTGCCTCGGCAGCCTTTATCTTCAAAATAATTTCCTTTGACAAAATCTATCCCCTCCGTAAGTGTGTGAAATATCTTGCCATCCCGTCCTGAACGGACGAAAAAATATATACAACAACATTATACCATTTTTCCTTTGCTTCTGCAATAGCTTATTGTGATTTTCTCAAAGTTTTACGCTCTTTTTTTATACATTCATAGGGCATTTTGCAGCACTATTGTTTTTCTAAGACAAATATAGAAAGCGCCACCGCTTTTTCCCTTCATAGCGGTGGCGCAAGCAGTTATTTTTCAGTTTACCGAGCTTGCCTCGAGCGTAAACATCTGTTTTATTTCTTTCTTTAATTCGGGGTGTCCGTCAAGCGTAGGGTCTTTTGCGATAAGAGCCTTCGCCTCGTCAAAAGCAATTCTCATAAGTCCCGAATCATCACAGAGCTCTGCAAGCCTGAAGCGAACCCCTCCGCTCTGACGCACTCTCGGATCTCCGTTTGCGCGAAGAAAATCTCCCGGGCCTCTCATCGCGAGGTCCTTCTCGGCAATAGTGTATCCGTCGTAAGAGCTTTTCATTGTCATCAGGCGCTCTTTTGCGCTTCCCTCTTTCTTTATTGCCTCAGACACGAGAACACAATAAGAGCGTCGCGCTCCTCTGCCCACTCGTCCGCGAAGCTGGTGGAGCTGGGAAAGTCCGAAGCGCTCGGCGTTCTCAACTATCATAAGTGATGCGTTGGGAACGTTTACTCCGACCTCAATAACTGTAGTGGATACGAGAACGTCCGTCTCTCCCGACACAAACTTCTCCATTTTCTCCTCTTTTTCGCGGCTCTTAAGCTTTCCGTGAAGAAAATCAACCGTAAGCTCGGGAAATTCCGCCGAAAGCTCCTCGGATAGCTTAATTGCCGACTTCAAGGGTATGGCTGTCTCCCTCTCCGCCAAAAGCTCGTCAAGCGAGATGTCGCTGAGCAAAAGGTCTGCCTCCTCGTCCTCGCTGACCTGAGATTCCTCGACCGCAGGGCATACGACGTAGACCTGTCCGCCTTCCTCGACCTGCTTTTTTATAAATCCGTTAAGTCTTTCGCGATAGCCCTCGTCAACCACGAAGGTATCTACTCTCCGACGTCCCGGGGGTATCTCATCAACAGTCGATATATCAAGATCGCCGTAGAGCGCGAGCGCAAGTGAGCGCGGAATGGGGGTAGCACTCATAACCAGAACGTGCGACATCGGATTTTTCTCCGCGAGAGCCGATCGCTGACCGACACCGAATCGGTGCTGCTCGTCAATTACCGCAACGCCTGGTGCGGAGAACTGTACTCCGCTTGAAATGAGGGCGTGAGTGCCTATAACTATATCGAGCCTGTCCTCACCCTTTGAGGCGAGAGCGGCATATATTTTCTTTTTCTCGGCGGCGGGAGTCGCGCCTACAAGAAGCGCGGTAGTCATTCCTAAAGAAGCGAATATTTCCTTAAGAGACGAGTAATGCTGTCTCGCGAGTATCTCGGTGGGCGCCATAAGAGCCGCCTGCCTGCCGTTCTGCACGGCAAAGAGCATAGCCGCGGCGGCGCAAACAGTCTTTCCGCTGCCAACGTCGCCTATGACCATTCTGCTCATGGCGGTATCTTTTGACATATCCTCGCGTATCTCGCCTATAACTCGCTTCTGCGCTCCCGTAAGACTGTACGGAAGCACCGCCTCAAGCGGACGGGAGTCTGATGCGGCGCAAGGGTAAGCAGGCGCGCGTTTACTCTCTGCGCCCGCTGTCGTGATACCAAGCGCAAAAGTGAAGAACTCGTCGAATATCAGTCTTTTCTTAGCCGCGGCGAGAGCCGAGAAGCTGTCGGGTGAATGAATATTGCGCATAGCGTAGGAAAGCGTGCAGAGCGAGTGCCTGTGGCGGATATCGTCGGGGAGAATATCTCGCTCTTCCTCGGCAGAGGCGGCAAGGATCATTGCGGAGCGCATATCCTTGGCTATCTGCTTCTGGCTTATTCCCTCGGTCAGCGGATAGACCGGAATGAGCGAGCGAAGCTCAACACCTTCCTTGCAGGGCTCGTATGCAGGCGAGGTCATGGTGTATCTTCCCGCCTTTTTCTCTACCTTGCCGTAAAACCTGAAGCTCTCACCCGGCACGAACACGCTCTTGAGAAATTCCTGATTAAAAAAGGTTATCTCACAGGTGGCGCTGTCGTCATAGGCGCGGAATTTGGTAAGAGACATTCTTCCCTTTACCCTCACGCTTTTGGGCTGAGTAGCTACGGTGAGGATATGGGCGCATTTGGATATTCCATCCGCTTCGGTTATGAGCTTTATATTGCCCCTATCCTCGTAGCCGCGAGGATAATGCTGCAGCAGATCACCCACCGTACGCACACCAAGAGAGGCATATGCCGCCGCCTTGACAGCACCTACGCCGTATAGCTTTTTTATATCGGTGTCAAGCGTTCCCATTCTCTCACCTCTTTTCAAAAAATCCTAAAAATACCCAAGCTTCCGCCACTTTTATATCTATATCTCTATTATACACAAACATAACGGCTCTGTCAAGCAGCGTAAAATCAAAAATCCTTCGGTTTTTTTGTTAAATTTTCACTAAATTTTATTTTTATCTGCTTTTTTGTTGACAAGTAGATAAATATGAGTTATAATATTATATAAAGTATTTTTGTTACCCACCAGGAGGTTACGATATGAAAAGATCATTTCTCACCATTCTCTCTCTCGCTCTCGTAGCTGTTCTCGTTCTTTGCACGGCTGCTTGCTCAAATAATGAGTCCGAGAAAGAGACAGACGAAGCTGTTCTCTCGCCTAATGCGAATGAAAACGTTTATGAAAGCACAACCGGCTCGTTTGAATACGCGCTTAATGACGAAGGCAAATGTGAGATAACCAAGTACAATCCCTCGTCGGTTGCTGTAGTTGACGTAAAGCTTCCCGAGGTTATTGACGGAAGAGATATCGTCGGTGTTGCCGCTGACGCTTTCAAGGCAGAAAACTCTATCAAGTCGGTTACCATTCCCGCTACTTATACCTACATCAACGACTACGCGTTCTACGATTGCGATTCTCTCGAGACTGTTACCTTCGAGGGCAATAACATCACCGATATCGGTATGGGCGCTTTTGAGGGATGCGCAAAGCTCGCTTCCATCAATCTTCCCAAGTCCGTAGTTACCGTTGGTTCTTTCGCATTCAAGGAGTGTGTATCTCTCGTTTCGGTTGACCTCTCGGGTTCTCTCAAGACTATCTCCGAGGGTGCGTTCTTCGGTTGCTCCGCGCTCAAGACGGTTGCTCTTGCTGATTCGGTAGAGTACGTTGTTAAGAACGCTTTCTACGGTTGTTCCGCCCTTGAATATACCACCTACGACAACGCTAAGTATCTCGGCAACTCTGCTAATCCTCACCTCGTTTTAGTATCGGTATCCGATCTCAACGTTGACGAGTGCAAGGTTAACGACTCCACCGTGCTCATCGCTTCTCAGGCATTCGCAGGCTGCAAGTATCTCTCTTCCCTCACTCTCGGCGATAAGGTAAGCGTTATCTCCGCAAGCTGCTTTGAGGGTTGCTCCGAGCTTACTTACACCGAGAGCGAGAACGGTCTCTACCTCGGTAGCGAAGCAAATCCCTACATGGTACTTATGGGTCTTGCAGTTCCCTCTGTTGAGGACTTCACCCTGAACTCCGCTACAAAGATCCTCTGCGATGCAGCATTCAACAACTGCGCAGCTCTCGCAGACATTCACTTTGCAGGCACCGTTGCTGAATGGGAAGCTATCGTAAAGACTGACACATGGCACAACGGCAGAACTGTAAGAGTAGTATTCGCTGACGAAACTGTTGAGCCTATCATCTACAACTGATAATCAAATTACAAATAAAAAAGGCTGAGAGAATTCTCAGCCTTTTTATTTATTCAAACAAGCTTATCTTTTGCTTAAGTCCGAGTAAAGACCAATCACGTCTGAGTGGTTGAAAGCTTATCTCGACGCTATTTGTCTCAGCCTTGTATCCGAACATCATATTTCTCTCAGCGGCGATCTCTTCCCACGCTATAAGCTCATCCGAAAGAGTGATAGCCTTTTGCGTATCGAAGCCAAGCGTTATTATAACCGAAGATGATGACGACCCCAGAGAAATATTCACCTTGCGAAGAGGAGCATTGGCTCTTGCGAACGCAAGAAAAGAAAACAGGAAAGCGACGAAAAGCGGAAGATCGGTGTCTGTATAATCGCTTGCTCCCTCTCCTACCTCGGTTATGCTATCCACAGGACAGCCTGTAAGACGGGAGATGGCGTATATTCTTTTATAAAGCTCACCTTTCGCGCTCTCCTTGTCTGCGCCCTCGAGGGCTGACATTCCCGTGAAAGCCGTAAAAAGATCGTTCAAGAAGCTTTCATATCGGCTCTTCTGCTCGCAAAGCCGCTCACTCATTCTTGACGCTTGCGTGGAGATACTGTCAGAAAGCGTGAAAAAGCTCTCAAACTCCTCTTCTTTCGCGAGCCTCAAGAGATCTGCTCTGCCAAGGAGGGATTCGTCGGTGGATATCGCCACACACAGAGTTGCTGAGGGATATACCGAGGGCAGAAAGCCCCATATCCTCCCCTCGCTTTCGGTAAGCAGTATCTTTTCGGTATAAGAATGCAGATGCTCGTTTATCTCATTCATCTCTGCCGCAGAGAAGCCTTGAAGCGAAAGACCTAGTGCCTCGGGCGCTACGCGTGAAATGATCCTGTCTCGAGGCGCTATCATCATAAGGCAGAAAGGGATCTCAACTGTCCTCACCTCTGCGGAAGAATATATTATCTGCTCGGCAGTGTCTAAATTCATATATCTTCTCCCTCAAAAAGCTATTTACATATTGGAATACATCTGATAGAGCTCGCTGTATATGCCACCTTGCGCCACAAGCTCGTCGTGCTTGCCCGATTCAACTATTCCTTCCTCTGTAAGCACGAGTATTCTGTCTGCGTTGCGAACGGTAGTAAGGCGGTGAGCAATGGTAAAGGTAGTTCTTCCCTTCGCAAGTGCCTCAAGAGACTTCTGCACCAAGCGCTCGCTCTCGTTGTCAAGCGCGCTGGTAGCCTCGTCAAGAATAAGTATGGGGGGATTTTTAAGGAACACACGAGCGATAGAAACTCTCTGCTTCTGTCCGCCCGAAAGCTTCACGCCTCTCTCGCCGACGTAGGTGTCATAGCCGTCGGGAAGTGCCTCGATAAATTCATCAGCACCCGCCATTCTTGCCGCCGCGCGTATCTCCTCGTCGGTGGCGTCTCTCTTGCCGTAGGCTATATTCTCCCGAATACTTCCCGAGAAGAGATAAACGTCCTGCGCCACAACGCCGATAGCCGAACGCAGAGACGAGAGAGTAACCTCTCTGATATCCTTTCCGTCAATAAGTATCTTTCCCTCGCTAAGCTCGTAAAACCTCGGTATAAGCGAGCAAAGCGTGGTCTTGCCGCCACCCGAAGGACCGACGAGCGCGATGCTCTCGCCTGCTTTGACCGAAAGATTGAGAGACGTGATGACGTTCTTAGACTCGCTCTCGTAATGGAAGGAGACATCCTCAAATTTAATATCTCCCTTGACCTCGCCAATATCCTCGGCGTTCTTCGCATCCGCAATCTCAGGCTCAATATCCATTATCTCGCAGAAGCGCTCAATTCCCGTCATACCGCGTTGGAACTGCTCGGCGAACTCTACTATACGACGGATGGACGTCAGCAGAGTGCTTACGAACATAAGATACGCCATATAATCTGCAACCGTGATGCCGTTCTCGCCCTTCATAATAAAGAGTGCGCCCACCACTACCACGATGATATACATAATGCCCTCAAAGAGCCTTGTTGACGCCTGGAATCCCGCCATTATGTGATAGACCTTGGTCTTTATCCAGAGGAACTTCTGGTTTCCGCCCTCGAACTTTTCTTCCTCGACCGCTTCATTGGCAAACGACTTTACCACGCGGATTCCAAGCAGGCTGTCCTCTATCTGCGAATTAAGCTCGCCTACCTGCTTTCTCGACTCGCGGAAGCCCGACTTTACCCTTGAATTGAAGAAGCCAAGCACGAGTATCATAGGCGGTATCACCGCAAAAACTATGAGAGTCAGCCAAAGATTTATAGAGCAAAGAAGAACAAACGAGCAGATTATCTTGATGCCCGCGATAAAGAATTCCTCGGGGCAATGGTGCGCAAACTCAGTAACGTCAAAGAGGTCGCTCGTAATTCTCGACATCAGCGTGCCGACCTTGGCGTTGTCGTAGTATGAAAATGAAAGCTTCTGAAGATGTCCGAAGAGGTCGCGGCGCATATCTGTCTCAAGACGAGTACCCATAATATGACCGATAGATGCCATATAGTAGTTGGCGGTGGTGTCAATTACGCGGAGAACGAGATAAAGAATTCCGCAGCGAAGTATCAGCTCAAGCGTGAGAGCCATTGGAGTTGCGGATGCCGCCCCCGTTATCTCACGTACAAGCATTGGAAGCACAAGCTCGCAAAGCGTGGTCAGTGCGGCGCAAAAAAGGTCGAATATGAGTATCCACCTGTATTTTTTATAATAAGGAATAAAGCGTTTGAGCAAGGACATCTTGCTCGTTTTCTTCTCAACAGACATTTTTCTCTCCAAAAACACATAAATTTCAACATTATATATTATAATTTATCCGTTCCCAAAAGTCAAGGGATATTTATAAAAAAGCACCCCTCATCAAACGCTCCAATTCTAAAAAAATCAAAGCTTTCAGGCATAAAATCCTCTTATTTCTCTTGACATACAGCGCTTGCGGTGGTATAATTTTCTTGTATAGAATTTTAAAATTCACAAAGGAGATAAAAATGAAGGTTACAGTTTGGAACGAAAATTGTCATGAAAAATCCGACCCCAGAGTACTTGAGCTCTACCCCGGCGGTCTTCACGCCTACCTCGCAAGCGTACTTGAGTGCGACGACATCGAGGTTCGCACCGCAACTCTTGACGACGAGGAGTGCGGTCTTACACAGGCAGTAGTTGACGACACCGACGTTATGGTTTGGTGGGGACACATGGCACACGACAGAGTACCCGATGAGATAGTAGATAGAGTACATAAGGCTGTACTTAGTGGAATGGGACTTGTAGTTCTCCATTCGGGCCACCACTCCAAGATATTCCGCAAGCTCTGCGGCACCACCTGTAATCTCAAGTGGAGAGACGGCGCAAGAGAGCGCATCTGGACAGTTAAGCCCAATCACCCCATCGCTGCGGGAGTTGACGAGACCTTCGTTCTCGATCCCGAGGAGATGTACGGCGAGCCCTTTGATATTCCCAATCCCGAGGATATCATCTTCATGGGTTGGTTCAACGGCGGCGAGGTATTCAGAAGCGGTTGCACCTTCACACGCGGACACGGCAGAATCTTCTACTTCCAGCCCGGCCACGAGACCAATAAGTCCTTCCAGAACGAGAACGTTCAGAAGGTAATAAAGAACGCTGTAAGATGGGCATGCCCCGTAAAGAAGAATATCGAGATCCCCTGCCCTCACTTCAAGGCTCTTGAGGAATAATTTAAAAGCACAAACCGCCGCGCACGCGGCGGTTTTTTTCTCTCTTGAGTCTTCGCTTCCGTCTCATTTAACTATTGAAAAGCAAAAAAATATGTGATATAATGAAAAAAGAGATTTTAGTGCAACCTTTTCGCGCGAAAAATTGTCTTTAATAGTGAAGGGACTTCAAAGCACGATTGCAAAACGGAGGTAACAACGTGGAAGACGGTAGAATAATCGAGCTGTTTTGGGAACGCGCGGAGGATGCAATATCCGAAACCGACCGAAAATATGGCAAGTATTGCTATGCTATCGCATATAATATCCTTCACTCAGACCCCGACAGTGAGGAATGCGTCAACGATACTTATTTGCGCGCATGGGAGACTATGCCGCCGCAGAAGCCTAACGCGCTTTCTGCGTATCTTGGCAGAATAACGCGAAATCTCGCACTCAACCGCCTCTCCTATAAAGCCAGAGAAAAACGCGCAGAGGGATACGTCGCCGTTCTTGACGAGGTGAGTGAAATGCTCCCCGATGCAAGCACGATGCCCGAGGAAGCTGACGACGTCGCGCTTCGAGAGGCAATAAACTCCTTTCTGCGATCGCTTGACGCGAATACGAGGATAGTATTCGTCCGCCGTTATTGGTACAACAGCGCGATAGCCGAGATCGCCGCCGATTATTCTATCCCCGTCGGCACAGTCAAATCCACTCTCTCGCGCACGCGTAAGCGCTTCCGCGATCATCTCGAAAAGGAGGGCATCTGTATATGAGCAATAGCGAAAGAAACGAAAAGCTGCACCGCTCGTTTGATCTTATTGAGGACGAATTCATCGTCGAAGCCTCGCCGCAGAGTGCAAAGCCGATGACTGCAATTCGCCGCGCTATAATAAAAAGAGTAGCTATTATAGCGGCGTGCGCGTGTCTTGTTGTGGCTGCAGTACCGTTCTTCTTCCTTTTCAAAGAAGATGAGTCTGAAGATAAGATGCCGCAAATCCCCATATATGACGACGCGCAGTATAGCGCGCTGGATATCGCTCGCCTTATTTCTTCAAAAGGAGTGATGGCGGGTGTCGCAACAACATCTTATGAGAAGATATACGTGGCGCAGGATAAGGACCTTAATATTGGTACTATACCGAACGAAGAGTATCTAACAGTGTATAAAATAAAAGATGCGCAAAAGGCGCTTGACGAAGCAGAATTTTCAACATTTGCAACTGATATCCTTTCACGTTGGTATGAAAGAAGAAATATACCTATGCAAATGTTCGAAATAAATCTCAAAGAAAGTTATCATGATCCAAATGATAAAACTTTAGAAGTATATGTAGATCCCCACAGAGAAGAGGATGTTCATGTTTATACAGGAATTCATCAGCGCAATCACATAAATTCCGCATACTTTTCTTTTGATTCATGGCCGGAACAAGGTCCCTTTATTCTCGGAGATGCAAAGGTATCTATGTATGACTCAACAATAAGCGACGAACAGATAATAAAAGAGCTTGAAGCGCTAAAAAAAGAGCTTTTCTATATTTTTGACGTTGAGTTTAAAGACGTAACGGTAAATCGCCATTATGTCAGTGGTAGAAAATATCCGTATAGTATTACAGTAGTATTTTATAATAGCACAAATGAATCTGATAACCCTTCAGACAATATAACGGTAAATTTCTGCCATCAAAGCAGCAACACAGATCCTTTCTTGCCTCAAATCGCCGTTGTCTATAATCAGTACAGAGATAATACCTCTGTGCCTATCAAAAAGGTTAAAATGATCTCGCTTGAAGAAGCTGAAGAATTGCTCTGCAAAGGCTACGTTTTCGGCGGTCATTCCTGCCCTATATGTATGTCAGAGCAAAATCCCGTTGATTTTGAAGAATACGACTATGTCGATATCGAATATGTAAGAGGTTATAATGAATACTCTGAGTCGTTGCCCTTTTATGCTTTTTATAAGTATATAGGAATCAATTCTGCCGGCAACAAGATATATGCCAAAACATACGTGCCTGCTATCAAGGTCTCGGGGTATGAAGAATATTTCGAGTCACAAGCGCAATATCACAAGTGATCGATCAGCACGGAATACGTAGAAGTTTAACAGGGGGAACAAAATGGCTGTATTTTACTTGATGCTGTTATGTATAGGCGGCTTTCTGCTGTACTTTGCGGGCGCGTTGCTCTTTTTCCCGATTTATAAAATCTT
The DNA here is from genome assembly GCA_937893945.1 of uncultured Clostridia bacterium. GTDB lineage: Bacteria > Bacillota > Clostridia > Oscillospirales > CAG-272 > HGM12713. The sequence goes on from CALCTA010000104.1 coordinate 18,702, forward strand.
GGGCGGGACTTCCCCGTTATGGCAGTATATGGAGGATCTATGAAAAAGATATTTTTCATTTTATTTACAATTATTTTTCTGCCTCTTGCTATAGTGCGGGAACTTATGAAAGAATATCAAAAATAGAACAGAATCCCCGCGGATCACTCCGCGGGGATTCTTTAACAAGAGAATCCCCGCAAGGCGCGGGGATTCTTTTTGCCTTCTCTCAAAGCGCCTGGGCTTTGTTCTGCCGGGCGTTTTTGTATAGTGGTATACTTGTACACGCTGCCCAGAAACGCCCGTCACGGGCACGTGGTGGCCTCTAGCAGAGTGGCAGAAAATACCAGAACATAACATCACAACTGGGAATAAGCCCCCTTTTTGCAAGTTTTTTCTCAAAAAATGCCGTTCTTTTTGCGCCAGGGCGATCCCAGGGAGGGCATAGTCGTGAAGCATAGTCGCAAAGTCGTGAGCCGTCCATAGTCGTAAAAGTCGCAATTTTTTTGCGATTTTTTAAGCCTTTTTTCCACGTTCGCTTTCCCCAACAGATGGAAAAGTCGTCAATCCTCCTCAGGCAACTCCGGCAGCTCAGCGTACTTGGCCTCCAGGG
>CALCTA010000105.1 GCA_937893945.1 uncultured Clostridia bacterium
CAAGGACGGCTACGCTATAGGCGGCTTTGACGCTTACACCACCTCTAACGTTCTCAAGGGCTCGGGACTTTCCTCGTCCGCCGCTTTTGAGGATATGGTAGGAAATATACTCAGCCATCTTTACAATGACGGCAAGGTCGACAACGTTGAGATCGCAAAGCTCGCACAGTATTCCGAGAACGTGTTCTTCGGCAAGCCCTGCGGACTTATGGATCAGGTCGCTTGCGCTGTCGGCGGCATCGTTGCTATCGACTTCAACGATCCCAAGGCGCCCATCATCGACAAGGTGCCCTTTGATATTTCTGCCGCAGGCTACAACCTCTGTATCGTAAACACAGGCGGAAACCACGCAGACCTTACCGACGATTACGCGTCTGTTCCCGCTGAGATGAAGGCAGTTGCCGCACACTTCGGCAAGGCGGTGCTTCGTGAGGTTGACGAGAGCGGATTTGTAGCTGAAATTCCCGCACTTCGTGAGAAGCTCGGAGACAGAGCAATACTCCGCGCGCTCCACTTCTTCGCAGAGAACAAGAGAGTTGCAGCTCAGAAGAACGCGCTCCTTAGCGGTGATCTTGACGCTTTCTTCTCCGAGGTTCTCGCATCGGGCAAGTCCTCTTTCTGCTATCTCCAGAACGTATATACCGCAAAGAATCTTTCCGAGCAGGGACTTTCTCTCGCTCTTTGTCTTGCTGAGCAGTATCTCGCAACGAGAGGCGGCGCGTGGAGAGTCCACGGCGGCGGATTTGCGGGAACTATCCAGGCTTACGTTTCTATGGACGAGGTCGAGGGCTTCAGAGCGCTTATGGACGGCGTTTTCGGTGAGGGCAAGTGTATCGTTCTTCGCATTCGTCCCGAGGGCGCAGTAAAGATAGCGTAAGAGTGCTTTTGGGGGCTATTGATGGCAAATAAAGAGAAACTTAGCAAAAAGACAGTCATCACGCTGTGTGCAACGGTGGGTGTGGCGCTTTTGCTTCTCGCAATTTACTATTTCTCCATGAATTTTGCATTCTTCCGCTTCGTCATGTGGGGATATATGATAGCACTTGCGGCGCTTGTGCTTGCGTATATCATCTACAACAAGGGAATGTACCTTAAGGGCGTTACCGAGGAGATGCTTCCCGACGAGATGAGCCTTGAGGAAAAGAAGGCTCTTATTGATGGAGCTAAGCGCAGGATAGAGCGCTCCAAGTGGATGCTGGTACTTATCATCGGCTTTATAGTTACCTTTGCGGTAGAAGCCGTGCTTCTGTTCGTATTGCCTTGGATAGAAGGAATGCTTCAATGAAGAATTACAGAATAGTAAGCTTATATTCAGGTTCGGGCGGTAATTCCACCTTTATCAGAATTGGCGGCACTGCCATACTGATAGATGCTGGAAAGAGCGCCCGAGCTCTTTGTAAGGCGCTATGCGACATAGGCGAGTCGATAGATAGCGTCAGTGCGATATTTATCACGCACGAGCATACCGACCATATCTCAGCGCTTGAGGTGCTGACTAAAAAGCACCCTATGCATATACATATCACCGAGGGCTCGGTAGAGAAGATATACGCACGCTGTGCCGAGCATCTGCTCGCCTGCCTCGTAGTTGAAAGAACTGAATTTTCGGTAGAGCTTGGGGATATGAGGGTAAGCTCATTCCGCACGCCCCACGACAGCCGTATGAGCGTGGGCTACCGGATCGAATTTTCTGACGGTGAAGAAAAGCACTCTATCGGATATGCTACCGATATCGGCTATATTTCAGAGGAGATAAGAGAAAATCTCCTTGGGTGCGAGGCTGTGGTTCTTGAATCAAATCACGACGTGGATATGCTCCGAGATGGGCCTTATCCTTACGAGCTTAAGCAGAGAGTTGCTTCGACGAGAGGGCATCTCTCAAACTGTGAGTGCGCCGCCTTTGCGACCGAGCTTGCCTCGCACGGAACGAGAGCGATAATGCTCGCTCACTTGAGCAAGGAGAACAACGAGCCCTGCCTCGCGCTTGACGAGACTGAGAGCGCAGTATCGGGACTTGGCGTCAGCGTTACGGTGGCGCACCCCGACGAGCCTCGCGAGCTGATATTTCCGTGTAAGGAGGATATAAATGCTGAACGTGAAATTTATAACCCTTGGAACGCTTAAGGAAGGGTATCTGCGCGAAGCGGCGGCGGAATACGAAAAGCGCCTTGGCGGCTTTTGTCGATTTGAGTTAGTTCAGCTTAAAGAGGAACGACTTTCGGATCAGCCGTCCGAGAACGAGATAAAGAACGCTCTTGATAAGGAGAGCGCAAAGATATTTGCCGAGATACCCTCAAGAGCCTACGTAGTAGCTATGTGCGTTGAGGGAAAGCAATGCTCGTCCGAGGAGCTTGCCGACAAGCTTGAGGAGATAAGCGCGAGAAGCAGCGACGTTTGCTTTATAATCGGAAGCTCGTTCGGACTTGCCGACACGGTAAAGCAAAGGGCGGATATGCGCCTCTCGGTCTCAAAGCTTACCTTTCCGCATCAGCTTATGCGCGTCATACTGCTTGAAGCAGTCTATCGCGCATTCAATATCCAAAAGGGAACAAAGTATCATAAATAAAAAAGCTCTGTATTACGCTCCTTCTCATAAGGATGTTTTCGGAACACGGTAGGGGCGAACTGTGTTCGCCCGCGGGAGACCGCAGGTCTCCCCTACGGATACGCATATAAATATCGGCAGAGAACTTGTTTTCTCTGCCGATTTGTGTTATAATGGAATGGGTGATACAAATGGATAAAGAAAAAGAATTGCCGCAAAGAAAAAGATTGCGATTGCAAAATTTTGATTATAGCTCATCCGGGGCTTATTTCATAACAATATGTACAAAAGATCGAAAAATGTTATTTGCACCCGTAGGGGCGGATTCCATATCCGCCCGAATGGTTGAAAGAACCTTCCTCGAAACTATACGGCAATATGACGGCGTTGATTCTCCAATATATGTTGTTATGCCAAATCATTTTCATGCGATAATTACGGTATCGCGGGCGGATATGGAATCCGCCCCTACGGTCTCGGAAATTGTCCAATCCTTCAAGCGATATTCAACTGTAGAATATGTTAAAATGGTAAAGGACGGAATATTACCGCCCTTTGATAAACAAATATGGCAAAGATCGTTTTATGATCACGTTATACGCAATCGGGACGACTACAACGAAATATATAAATATATTTATGAGAACCCTATGAAATGGCAATTCGATCAATTATACACAGAAGAATAGGGGTATGGGCTTTGCCCAAAGCATTTGTAATACAAATGCGAAACTGGCGATAACGGAGGTTACATATGTTTTCTATCAGTGTATCCAATCTTCATTGGATGGAAGGGGTAGATTCCATCGAGGATCTGTGTCTTCACGGAAATGCAAAAGCGATCATAGGACATGAAGTTTTGGAATATGATGACGCAACAGTCAGTTCTACCGCATTGTATTTGCTGAAATCCTTGAAGGAAGATCATAAAATATATGAGAGTAATCAAATGCTTCCTTGCTGTGGCTTTTTTATGATAGCAAATGAAGAACTTTCAAAAGTTGATATTTGCGGTTGCCCTAATGGAGTTGATTGGTCGGTTTTGCACGAAAACGGCAATGTTGTTTTAGTTACAGAAGCAGGAGAAAGAACGGAAATATTATTTGATGAATATAAAACAACCGTCTTTGCATTTGCAGACCAGGTAGAAGCATTTTATAATGCCGCTGCGAATAAAAAATTACCCGAAGATGAATTTGATCGAAACGGTTATATTGCCTTTTGGAACGAATGGAAGGCAATACGTTACGGAATATGATAAAACCCCAACAGATTTGTAAAATCTGTTGGGGTTAATTATTTGTTTCCTGCATAGCAAAATATGTCTCGGACCGTCGGGGACGCCGGTCCCTACAAGAGGAAATCAAACTTCCTTATGAGAACCGGCCATTGCAGAGCTTTTTTTATTTATTCTTATTTATTCTCAATCTGTCGCGCAGGCGGAAGATGTAGAAGGATATCATTCTCGTCAGGGCAATGTCGTAGAGAATGAATGCCGCCTCGCCGAGAACTATAGTAGCGGCGATGATCAGAGGACTTTCAAGCTCGCTTCCTGCGGGGGTAAAAAAGAATATCGTTACGATCGTCATCAGCGCAAAGCAGATATTGAACACTATCTCTTTGATAACCCAGCGGAATATCTTGCCCTTCTTTTCTATCTTTTCCTTGATGATAGGATAAAATCCGAAGAAAAGCGCATAGAACGCGGCGGGGGTCTTTTGCGGAAGAAGTATGAGCGAGAGTATCGAGGTAACGCCATAGACAGCCCACGGTGCGCCCTTGCCGTATTCAATAACGGTTATGATGACCGCAAATGAGGCTATTGCCGCCATTGCCATATCCATTATCTCGATGAACGAGCCGAGATAGAGAAGTACCACACCGAGTGCCGAGAGCATCGCGCATACGGCGAGGTCTTTGGTGGTATTTTTTCTTTGCTTACTCACGTCGCGCCTCGTCAACAGCAGGAGATGAGGTCTCCGCCGCAGCATTCACAGCAGCAGTCGGCACACATAAGTCCCGAGCATATATCGCAGGTCGAGCAGCCGCCGTGCGTGGTAGTGGTATATCCGCCCCCGTAGCCGTTTGCTCGTCTGCGGAGATTTTCTCTTGCAGTCCTGTATTCATTGTTATAGGGGTTCATAGAGCAAGCGATATCAAAATAGCGCTGAGCATCTACAAACTGTCCCTTTTTTACGAGAACACAGCCGTAAAGGAAGTTCCATTCCGCAGTTCTGTCGCCCTCGTGGAAGCTCATAAGCTCGTTTTCTGCCGCCGCGACGTTGCCCGTGTTGATAAGACGGCGGATAGCGTTATATTTAGGATTGCTTGAGGAAGAATTATTTCCCGCGTAATTGTAATTATTGTATCCGCCACCTGCGCTTGCCTGAGAGCCGCCACCGTTTTTGCGGATATTCTGTATCTCCTCGTAAGCGGCGTTGATCTCCTTCATCTTTTCGCTTGCAAGATCGGCAAGGTCGCTGTCGCGGTACTTGTCGGGATGATATTTACGCGCAAGAGCTCTGTAGGCCTTTTTTATTTCCTCGTCGGATGCATCGGGAGAAACTCCCAATACCTTATAGGGATCAGTCATCAGAGGGCTCCTTTCGTTGATTTTCGTTATTTTGGTATTTTTTCAGTATCTCCTCGGTCTTATCGGGTATGCCGATAAAGAGGATGTTTTTTAGTATATTTTCTATTATCTCGTTATCTGTAGAGATAAGGTCAAACGCGCCCTCGGCAACCGTGAGGCGAAGCTTGACGGCATCGTACATAAGCGCGAGCTGTTCTTCGCTCGGTATCTTTCCGTTATAGAGGCGCAATATCGGATTATAGCGTTTTTTCTCACTGTCCTCGCGCATATCGTCGATAGCGTCGGCAATATATATCCATCCGCCAACGCCCCGTCCTATCTCGTAGGCTATACGCGCAGAGCTTCCCTCAAGACCGAAGGACATTATCTCTCCAAGCAAACGCCCGAAGCTGTCGGCAGGGGTATCCACACTTATTTTGTCGCTCTCTTCAATGTCGGATAAGACCTTCAGCTCTTTCAAAACCGCATCGTCAAGAGACTTGAGCGAGGGTTCTTTTTTCAGCGCCTTTTTCCTTGCGTGAGCTACGAAGGGAAGGACTGATCTCGAGCGAAATCTCTTCAGGCCGCTCTCGTCCTTGAGGTCGTCTGCTACCTTGTGGTAGTTGAGTATAGCCGCCGCTCTTGAGCAGTAGTCAAGCGTATCGTTTCTTTGCATCGAGTTGCGCTTTGTGAATGGATGCGCAAGGCAACGCTTTTGCTTGAAGGTTACCTTTTCGTCAAGCAGCGCAAGTCTTGTCAGGGCGAGGAAAACGAAATCATAGCTGAGCGCCATTCGTGAGCACTGTCCTGTGCATTTTCCCATGGCGCGACAAAGTCCGCAGTAGGTGCCGCGATAAAATTCGTATTCCTTGACCTTTGATTCGGGGCTGTTTAGCTTTACGTAGCCGAACATATCGCACCTCCCTCTGCAAACTCAGAAAGAGCATATCTGCTCAACATAATATAATATCTCATTTTTTGTGAAATTGCAAGGCTTTATTTGTAAACATTTTGGGAAAAGCGCCCGAATATCACAAAAAACGCCGCAAATTCCGACATATCCCGGTAATTTGCGGCATTTGTATTTTATATCACTACCTCAGCTTCAAGACAGGTTACGCCGTTCTGATTGACCGTGCGGAAGCTGTATCTGTCGTCGATCTTTTTGGTATAGACCTTTACGGTGTCGCCAAACGCCGCCTCGTGCAGATAGGAAAGCGAAATGCCCTTTATTTTGGGTATATCCTCAAGCGGCATATAATCGCAGAGCATATCGGCGTAGCGAGTGTTGTTCATATGCATGTTGTAATCAAGGTCAGAGTAAACTATCCGTCTCTCACCGAGAAGCTCTAACTCATCTGTGTGAGGAACACGAAATCTTGGCGGCAGACCTATATCTAAGGCCGGCTCGTGCTCAAATCCAAAATCAAAGGCATCTGCCTTGCAAAGCTGTCTTGTGTTCAGATCTATAAGCGCCCACGTCGTGTCAGCCGCGGCAATGACCTCGTCGCCGCGGAGTATGCGATAATATCTGTTAAAGCCAAAGGCTCTGCTCTCTGAAGTGAAGGTCTCCACGGTTATCCGCTCGTGAGCGTAAAGAGGCGCGTAAAGCGCAATTCTCGTCTTACTCAGCAGAAACGCCAGAGCGTGCTCGTCGCGCAGGCGGTCAAGATTGTGCCCCGTGCTGTCAAGATGGGCGTTTGACGTCTCCTGCATATATACGAGAAGCTGTGTAGGACGAACTGTTCTTCTTGCATCGGTATCGTGCCAACGCGTAGTATATTCTTTTACAAATTTCATGCCGTGATATTCTCCGCTTAAAAGTATTACAAAGGATATTTTAGCAGAAATTCTTTAAGAAATCAAGATTATTTTATGAACCTTTTTACATTATTGCGCTATCATTGTCAGCAGATGCGACAGCGCCCGTATCCGTCGATGCTGTAGCCGCGCCGTAGCCTCTCTCCTCGTTTCCAAGCCCGAAGCTTACCGCGATAGCCGAATTGACGTTCCTCATCATACTCTCGTCGAGATGCCCCATCTTTTCCTTCAGTCTTCGCTTGTCCAGGGTGCGTATCTGCTCGAGCAGTACGACAGAATCCTTGGCGAGACCGACTCTGTCGGCGTGTATATCTATATGGGTGGGAAGTCGGTTCTTTCCCATTCGTGAGGTTATGGCGGCGGCTATGACCGTAGGGCTGTAGCGGTTGCCCACGTCATTCTGAATAATAAGCACTGGGCGCAACCCACCCTGCTCAGAGCCGACCACGGGGCTGAGATCGGCGTAATAAATATCTCCACGTTTAACGTTCATCAGATTTCACTCTCCAAATCAACAGATCGAAATAAAGGAAAATGTACAACAGTTTCCGTTCAAGTATATTTTTGCCTTGTAAGTGATGCTTTTAAACATAGCCCACAGTTTTTTGAATACGGAAGTTTTAACCATTTTCCCCGTAAGAGCGACAGACTGCGACGCCTATCGTCTTGTTATATTAAATGCATGGAGCAGAGTTAGTGATATAAGAGAGCGTATATATATGTGAAGCAGTGAGATCTGCATTTGAAAAAATATGATCGGGAGAGGGATTTTTTTGAAAAAAGCTCTTGTAAAACAGATCGAAATGTGATAAAATAAATTCCGTAGTTTTATTTTAAAATTTAGGTTTTTGGAGGGAAAATATGGACACAAACAGAAGACCTGAAAATATGGAGCGCATAACTAATGCCGCACTTGCAAACGCGTTTATTGACGAGCAGGTAGAGGCTATCAGAGCGCAGGTTGGAGATAAGAAGGTGCTTCTCGCGCTTTCGGGCGGAGTAGATAGCTCGGTAGTTGCCGCGCTTCTTATCAAGGCGATAGGCAAGCAGCTCATCTGCGTGCACGTAAATCACGGACTTATGCGTAAGGGCGAGAGCGAGGCAGTCGTTGATATCTTCGGCAAGACGCTTGACGCTAACCTTATATACATTGATGCGACAGATCGCTTCCTTGATCTTCTCGCAGGCGTGTCCGATCCCGAAAAGAAGAGAAAGATAATCGGTAAGGAGTTCATCGAGGTGTTTGCCGATGAGGCGAGAAAGCTTGATGACGTAACATTCTTGGCGCAGGGAACTATCTACCCCGATATTCTTGAGAGCATCAAGCAGGCAGAGGGCAAGAAGGCAGTTAAGTCGCACCACAACGTCGGCGGACTTCCCGAGGATCTCAAGTTCGAGCTTGTTGAGCCCGTAAAGCTTCTCTTTAAGGACGAGGTAAGAGTAGTCGGCGAGGCTCTCGGACTTCCTCACGCTATGGTTTACCGTCAGCCGTTCCCCGGTCCCGGACTTGGCGTTCGTTGCCTTGGCGCTATCACGAGAGACAGACTGCACGCGCTCCGCGAGGCAGACGCTATTCTTCGCGACGAGTTCGATAAGTGCGGACTTTCTGAGAAGGTATGGCAGTATTTCGTAGTTATCCCCGATATCAAGAGCGTTGGCGTTAAGGACGACAGCAGATATGAGGGCTGGCCCGCGATAATCCGCGCCGTCAATACCAAGGACGCTATGACCGCCACCATCGAGGAGATCCCCTACGCAGTTCTTGCAAAGATCACCGCTCGCATTACTACAGAGGTCGAGGGAATCAACAGAGTTCTCTACGATATTACACCGAAGCCGACTGGAACAATAGAGTGGGAATGATTTTCGCACAGCGAAAATCAACTATGATTGCCTTCGGCAAGTTATGAGTTATGATACGCTTCGCGTAGTTATGATGCACCTTTGGTGCAGTTTGAAGTAACAAGGCAATTATATCATAACGCTTGCTAAGCAAGCTTATAACATTTGGCGGAGCCAAATTCATAACTCTAAACTCGTGGGTTATGATTGGCTTCGCCGTATGTTTATTTATTCCGTAACAACACTAAAACAGAAAAATTGAAATAATGAGGACAAAGCATATGAATAGAATTCTTTGCTCTACAGGTGCTGTAATTGGTCGCCCAAACGGTAGAGATATTACCCTTTTGAACAAATGTCAGGAGCAACTCGAATGTGATGGCTACGAATTCTTGATGTATGATACTTGGTACGAAGAACTTGATAATATAAGAAACTTTATGTCAGGATTTAAAGCGCCGATCCCTGTGTTTCATGTTGAAAAGACAGTTGGTGATTTGATCAGCCGCAATCGCGAGGGCGATAGTGAAAAAGCAATTGAACTATTTATGATTAATTGTTCATTAGCAAAAGACCTGGGGGCGCAAAAATTAGTTTTGCATCTTTGGAGCGGATTGGATTCTGACAAAGACATGCCACACAACATTGAATTTTACAAATATCTACGTGAAATTTCGGATTCATATAGCCTTTCGCTAATGATTGAGAATGTCGTTTGTAATAATAGTGATCCCATGAGCCATTTGATTACGCTTGCAGATACATATCCTGACATTCAGTTCACCTTTGATACGAAAATGGCTGCGTTTCATAATCAAATTGACCTGCTGTATAAAGAAGAAAATCGGTATTTGTTTGCGAATATCCGGCATATGCACATCAATGATTATTGTGGCGGTTATAAGGATTGGAAGAATCTTAATACGCTACATATCGGCGATGGACACATAGATTTTGATGAACTATTTGGTTTTCTGAATCAAATGCACTATCAAGGAGATTTTACAGTTGAAGCAACTTCGTTTGATCAAAACGGAATTATAGATTTCGAAGCTCTAAACAAGAGCTTTGGAAAAATACGAGAATATATGGTTTAATACCAATTTGATACCGTTTTTTCGCAGATTCCATAGACGAAGCGGAAAAAGGCGGTCAATTTTCTCGTAAAACGCCCTCGAAAGACCTAAATTCATGGGGTATAATGCTAATTTAAGCGAATGGGAATAATGCTATAAGTATTTCAGCAGCTCAAAGCAAAAGCTTTGAGCTGCTTTTTTCTTTAAAAATATTGAAAGCGGAGAGCTTTTGTGATACAATAAGTTAAAGAAAGAACGAGAGGTGTATTATGAAAAGAATTTTGAGCCTTTTTTCAATACTTTTAATGCTTGCTCTTTATTTTGAATCTGACTTCTCTCATTTTGACATGTCACCACTATTTTAGTTGGTATATGAGTAATTCTTACTGCCGACTCTGTTTTATTAACATGTTGACCGCCTGCGCCAGATGCTCTATATGTATCTATTCTTAAATCTGCTGGGTTTATGTCTATTTCAATATCATCTGTA
>CALCTA010000106.1 GCA_937893945.1 uncultured Clostridia bacterium
AAAACTTTGCACGTGGCAGAGTTTCACTCAAGCTTTTCCTTCATTAAAGTTCTTTGCGCCACTTTCTTCCAAGAAAGTGGCAAAAATCGCGTCCCCCGTCTCCCTAACTAACTTTTTCTTCCCTGCCATGAGCGGCGCGAATAGAGGAGCTTGTCTATGTCGTTGATGACGGCGACTTTCTTGCGGCTCCAATCGGGCGCGAGCAAATCGTCTGCCATTCCGTCGCCCGTAAGGCGAGCTACGACGGTATCGGGTGGCAGAAGCTCGATAGCATCGGCAACGAGCGAGACGTACTCGTCCTTTTCAAGTGGGATATATTCTCCACGCTCGTATATTCGAGCCATTTCGGTGTTTTTCAAAACGTGGAGCAGATGTATCTTAACCTGATCGGGCGCAATCGCGGCGACGTCGCGGACGGTCTTTATCATATCCTCGTATGTCTCGCCCGGAAGTCCGAAAATAATATGCACGCATATCGCTATCTTGTCGGATGCTTCGCGCAAGCGGCGGTAACCGTCAATAAAATCGGCGTAGGTATGCCCCCTGTTTATCTTCTCCGCCGTCTCGTCCGACGAGCTTTGAAGTCCAAGCTCAACGGTAAGCACGGTGCGCTCGGCAAGATCTGCGAGATACTCGCACACATCTCTCTCAAGACAGTCGGCGCGAGTGGCTATATTTATCCCCACCACTCCGTCAAGCAGGAGCGCGCGCTCAAAGGCATCCTTCAAAAAATCAATCGGCGCGTAGGTATTCGTGTGCGCCTGAAAATAAGCGATGCAACGCTCGGTGCTCCACTTTGACGAAAGCTTTTCGCGTGTCAGTCGGTACTGTTCTTCAATAGGCAAAAGCGGACTTTCGGCAAAATCTCCGCTTCCCCGCCCCGAGCAGTAGATACAACCGCCAACGCCGCATCTTCCGTCGATATTAGGGCATGTCAGTCCGATATCAAGAGGAATTTTGGCAACCTTTGAACCAAATCGGCGGCGCAAATAATAATCATAGGTGTAGTAGCGCTTGTTACTGTCGGTATTCTTGTATGGGTTTTCACTTTTTTGAGTGAGCTTTTTCATTGTTTCTCCTTTCAGAGAGTGAAAAAATAAGTTTAGTTTAAAATACCCTCTCAGTCCGCTACGCGTCCAGCTCTCCCAAAGGGCGAGCCCTTATGTTAGTTTCAGCATAGCAGAGCGTAATTTTTACATAAAGCCTCTCCTCATAGGAGAGGTGGCTGCGTATGCAGACGGAGAGGTAGCGCACAACGCTTGTCTTACAAAATCAAAACACCACTATAAGCATTACGTCCTTAGTGGTGTTTTGTGTTTTCTCCGCTAAAGCCGCAGAGTCAAATTCGATTTTATTAGTACCTTATACTGCAAGAAATTTTTCTACTGTCGCAAGGCGCAGACAAACTGTGAATACCTCCATAGCCTTTCTCAAGTCCTCGTTTGAAGGATAGGTAGGTGCTATACGGATATTGCTGTCGTGGGGATCCTTGCCGTAGGGGTAGGTCGCGCCGACCTTAGTCAGCACAACGCCTGCATTCTTACAAAGCTCGTATGTGCGCTTTGCGCAACCGTCAAGCGTGTAAAGGCTGATGAAATATCCACCCTTAGGGAAATTCCAACGAGCCGCGCCCGTGCCGTCAAGCGCGGACGAAAGCACCTCGTCAACTATCTCAAACTTGGGGCGGATAACGCTCGCAAGAAGCATCATGTGCTGTCTGATATTCTCCGCGTTCTTGAAGTACTTGACGTGTCTTATCTGATTTATCTTATCGTATCCGATGGTCTGGATGCCGAGTATCGACTTTATCTGCTTGAGATTTGCCTCGGATGCCGCAAGAAGCGCAACTCCCGAGCCGGGGAAGGATATTTTAGAGGTAGAAGCGAAATAAAGAACGCGATTTTCTGTTCCGTGCTTCTTACAGCACTCGAATATATCCGCGAGGACGTCGCCGCCCTCAGCGTAAAGCTCGTGAACCGCATAGGCGTTATCCCAGAAAATTCTGAAATCAGCCGCCGCGGTAGGCATTGCCGCAAGCCTGTCAACAGTTTCGTCCGAATAGGTATATCCGTCGGGGTTTGAGTACTTCGGGCAGCACCAAATTCCCTTTATGGATGCGTCGGTCGCCACAAGGCGCTCAACCTCGTCCATATCGGGACCTGTGGGAAACATAGGAACGTATATCATCTCTATTCCGAGCGACTCGCATATAGCGAAGTGGCGGTCATATCCCGGAGCAGGACAGATAAACTTTACCTTATCCAGCTTGCACCAGGGCGTCTCGCTGCCGACCACACCGTAGAGCATAGCGCGAGCGACCGAGTCGTACATAAGCTTGAGAGATGAGTTTCCGCCTATAAAAAGATTTTCTACAGGAACTCCGAGAAGATCAGAGAAAAGTCTTTTTGCCTCGGGAATTCCGTCAAGAACACCGTAGTTACGGCAGTCTATTCCACCCTCCGCGATACAATCGTCGGCGCTTGAAATGCAATCAAGCATTCCCGTCATAAGATCAAGCTGTGTCTTTCCGGGCTTGCCTCTTGAAAGGTCAAGAGAGAGGTTCTCTCCCAAAATAGCCTTATACTCAAGCTCAAGCCCTGCCTTGAGTGCTACCAATTCTTCTTTTGTCATTTGCGAATACTGCATATTATCCTCCGTGGGCGCTAAAGATCCCTTTTTTAAGGGCGTTTCATTCATATCCCGTATATTGTATCATACAAATCGCAAAAAAGCAAGAATTATTTTTAAATTTTGCAAAAAAATTATATTTTTGCTCGTTTAAGGCTGATTTTCCCAAAATCTACGAATAATTTCTGCAAGCGAACTTGCATTTCCTGCATATTGAACGCCCTGCCAATGAGCAGGAAACAGAGCGCGGTACTTAGGTGTTGCGTATCTGTCGTCGGCAAGGACAACTATGCCGCTGTCATCAGCGGTACGGATAACCCTGCCTGCCGCCTGAAGAACGTTGTTCATTCCGGGATATGTATAAGCGTAATCGTATCCGCACCCGTCATCACTTCGGGTATCAAAATATTCGCGCACGATATTTTTCTCGTTTGAAAGTCCCGGAAGTCCAACACCGAATATGATAGAGCCTATAAGTCGACTGCCCGGCAGGTCAACTCCCTCCGAAAACACTCCGCCAAGCACGGCAAAGCCGATGCGCAGATGTCCTTTATCCTCCTTGAAGGCAAGCAGAAATTCCTCTCGTTCAGCGGCGCTCATATACTTTTTCTGCACAACCGTCTCAACACGCGGATACTTTGCCGAAAACACCTTATAAGTCTGCTCGAGGCATTGATATGACGGAAAATACGCCATATAGTTGCCTGCCCTTGAGGTTACCGATGCGGCAATGACCGTGGCAAAGCGCTTTGCGTTGCCCTCGCGCTCATCAAAACGCGTGTTGACATAGTCAGCCACGGCTACACAAAGATTTTCAGGGCAAAACGGCGAGGGAAGCGTGAGGCTCTCGGAATTTTTTCCGCCGCCAAGCACGTCGCGAAAATAGTCGGGCGGTGTCAGGGTAGCAGAAAACATTACCGCTCCGTTTGCTCTGCAAAGCAAGGAATCCAGAATATCCGAGGGGTTGAGGCAATATATCTTTATCAGCACGTCGCCGCCCGATATTTCGGCGTAAAATCTGAAATTGCTATCGAAATAGTCGCTTACCGTAAGAAATCTTCCGCACTCGTAGGCGAGCGGAGAAAGAAGCTCGTATATCGGATCTCCGCTGTTTTTGCGAAGCCAGAGCTCGCACTTCTTCTTGAAGGTCTGAAGTGCTGACATAAGTCCCTCGGGGAGAGAGGCGCTTATGTAAAATCCTCTGTCATTGCCGTTCTCGTCGCGTATCAGCTCGTCTCGGCAAAGCTTCTTTAGAGCGCGCATTGCGGTGGCAACGGGGGTGAGCAGCTTTTCTAATTCCTCTCCCACTCTCTCGTCTGCCGATATCGCGGGAATTATCTGCTCAAAAGAGGAGCAACGAAGCTCTGACGAATACATATCCCTCGCTCTGTCGGCAAGGTTATGCGCCTCATCGACAAGAAATGCGTAGCGTCCGCCCTCTCCCTCCGAGCCAAAATATCTTCTGAAATATACGGCAGGGTCAAAGGCGTAGTTGTAGTCGCATATTATAATATCGCAAAGCTCGGATAGGTCGAGAGAAAGCTCGTACGGACATACTCTGTACTTTCTTGCCATTTCCTCTATAAGTCCGCGCGAATATCCTCTGTAGCCCGAAAGCATCTCGCGAAGTGCGCCGTCGGCTCTGTCATAATAGCCTCTCGAGTATTCACAAAGCTCGGATGAGCATCTGTTCTGACCGTTAAATATACGGTCTCTGCACGGACATATCTGCTCCTTGGCGGTGATTATCACGGTCCTTGTTTTAGCACCTGCGGCAAAGAGCTTTGCCGCCGCCGCGAAGGCTTCTCTTCTGGTAGCGGTCTTGGGGGTAAGGTAGAATATCTTGTCGTAATATCCCTTTCCGAGCGCTCTTATCGCGGGGAAAAGCGCCGCTATGGTCTTTCCCGTACCCGTAGGAGCTTCAACGAAGATACGCTTTCCGCGCCTGAGCGCAGAATAGCAGTCCTTTATCATCAGCTCCTGTCCCTCACGAAGCTCGCCGTATGGAAATACGGCGTTTTCAGCAGAGGCGAGGACCTCGGTCTCTCGCTCAATGCAGAGCCTTGCTCTGTAGGATATCTTATCTATCAGTGAGAAATAGAAGGCTCTGAGCTCCATTCTCGCAAAGCTGTAGTGAAAATATTTCAGCTTTTTAGTCTCGGTGTTATAGTAGCTGACTCTCGCCTTGACAAAAGGAATATCCTCCTTGATGCAGAAGAAATAAGCCGTGCATTTGAGCATAGCGAGGGTAAGCTCGTCGGGGGGCAACAGCGCGCCTCTTCCCTTTACCAACCTTATTTTATCTACCACCGCGCCGTCGTCCTTACGGATAATACCGTCAGCGCGAGTCTCTACGGTATAGTATATCCCGTCGCGCTCGGTAGTGTTACAAAGCGTCATATCGGGGTTGTAATACCCACCCGCCTCGGATTGCAGCTTGTAATATATCGCCTTGTCGTCAACAGGCTTATCCGACACAGACGCCATGGGTCTGTCAAGGTCGCCGCTTCTTACTCCGAGCGTGCAAAGCTCAAGCAGCGATATTTCAAAAGCACAGCTTTCTTTATTATATCTCACGGCGTCCTCCCCCTCAGTATAATTACCGCAATAAACAAAGGGCGCGCACCTACGCTTCATATTATCTTCACCTTGCTCACCGCGTGTTCAATGTATATTCTGCCAAAAAGCAAGGCGCTCCTGCCCCTTAGCTACATTACTATTATAACATCTGTTTTTCGTTTCGTCAACCGCTAATTAGAAGTTTGGCTCTTTCCAAATTTTTAGGGGTACCATTTTCTCACCCCGACGCTTATAATATAGTAAACCGCCGAAAATGCGGAAGAAAAGGAGACGAGTATGGAGTACGTAATGATAAATGAAAGCAAGCTCAAGGTGATGCTTGAGGAGAGCGACCTTGCGGGACTCGAGCTATCCTCAGAGGAGCTTGACTACGCCAACCCCGAGGCAAAGCAGCTTTTCGGCGATATCCTCGGATACGCAAAGGATGAGCTTGGCTTTGATACCTCAGGCTACAGAGTTCTGCTACAGCTTTATCCCTCGAAGGACGGAGGCTGTGAGATATTTATAACAAGGCTCGGAAAGCTCGAGGACACGAGTGAGCCAAAAAGCCGCGACAGCTGCGCGAAGGAAGCATCACTCAAGCCGCGTCGCAAAAGCAAGCGCCGAAAGGCTTTCAGGTTTGAGTGCCTTTCGCATCTTGTGGGAGCTTGCAAGAGGCTTGCAGAGAGCGGCTCATTGCCGCAGAGCGAAGCATTCAGAGATCTTGGCGGCGAGTGGTTCCTGATCCTTTCATACGGAGACGACGAATATTCCGAGGTAATGGATATGCTTCCCGTAAACGAGCTTTCGTTTATCTCGGAATACGGCTCGCCCGAGGATACAAGAGCTCTGTCTCTCTATCTCGGTGAATATGGCAGGGTCGTCTGCCAGACGAATGCCATAGAGACGCTTTCAAAGCTGTAATTCAATACTATACATTTTAAAGGAGAAGCTTATGGAAAAAGGTCAGAATAATGATAAGACAAATCTTGCGCCCCCTGAGCTTGGCTACCTCGTAGTGCGCGTATCTACCGCCCTCGGCTCGATACCGCTTGAGAACGCCACCGTCCATATAAGAGGAAACACCGCCGACAGTTCGGGAGTTCTTTATTCTCTGCTCTCGGACAGAGACGGTCTGACCAAAAAGGTAGCACTTCCCGCGCCACCAAGAGCGCTCTCGGGCGCTCCCGGGACTGTCCTTCCCTTTTCCACTTGGAATATCGACGTAACCAAGGAGGGATATATCCCAGTTTCATTCCAGAACGTACCCGTATATTCTCAGGTAGTGTCGGTTCAGCCTGCGGTGCTCGTTCCACGCACCGAACGCTTTGAGCGCGAGGAGATATACAACGAATCAATACAGCCCGATCTTTGAGGAGGACAGGAATGAACGCAAATCTTCCATTCATACCCGATACCGTAACCGTACATCTCGGCGCTCCCGACACGAACGCCCCGAACGTAACAGTTCCCTTTACCGAGTATATAACAAACGTTGCCTCAAGCGAGATATATCCCACCTGGCCCGAGGAAGCGATACGCGCCAATATATACGCGCAGATATCCTTCGTGCTCAACAGGATATATACCGAGTTTTACCGCTCGCGAGGCTATGATTTTGACATCACAAATTCGACAGCCTTTGACCAATCCTTCGTAAACGGAAGAGATTATTTTGAGAATATAGAGAGGATCGTCAGTGAGATCTTCAACAGCTATATCGTAAGACAGGGAAACGTAGAGCCTCTGTTTGCGCAGTATTGCGACGGAGAAAGAGTGCGATGCGACGGACTCTCTCAATGGGGCAGCGTTACTCTTGCCAACGACGGCTACACCCCCTACGAGATACTTCAATACTACTACGGAGACGACATCAATATAGTAAACAACGCGCCGATAATGAATATCACCGAGACCGCTCCCGTGCGCCCTCTGAGGCTTGGAAGCGGCGGAGACGAGGTGCGGCGGCTACAGATAAGGCTGAACAGAATTTCGGACAATTACCCCTCCATACCGAAGATCGCTCTCCCCGACGGAGTTTTCTCCTTTGATACTGAGGACGCAGTCAAACGCTTTCAGGAGATATTCGGTCTTACCCCCGACGGAGTCGTGGGCAACGCCACTTGGTATAAGGTTCTGTTTATATACAACGCTGTCAAGCGCCTCAACGAGCTTAATTCCGAGGGAATAACGCTCTCTGAGGTTACAGATCAATTTTCCGAGGCTACACGTCTTGGAGATACGGGAGACAACGTGCGGAACATACAGTACCTGCTCGCTTATCTCGCGCAGTTCTACGACCGTATCCCTCCCATATCTCTTGACGGTATATACGGAGAAGCTACAGAAAACGCCGTTAAGGCTTTTCAGTCTCTCTTTGAGCTTGACGTAACGGGAGAGGTGGATCTTAAGACCTGGGATGCCCTCTACAGAACCTATCAGGGATTTATCTCCACGATCCCCTTTAAGTATATTGACGGCAGGATATACCCCTACCCCGGCGTTCCTCTGCGGCTGGGCTCTGAATCCGAGGTGGTGCGGCTTCTTCAGGAATATCTCAACTATATAGCGCAGTATTATCCGCAGATCCCCTCGGTCTCACCCACCGGGTATTTCGGCTCGCGCACGCAAGAGGCTGTAATAGCCTTTCAGCGACTTCAAGGACTTACCCCCAACGGCACGGTAGGTGCTAACACATGGAACGAAATAAGCTCGCTATACAGCGACCTCTATCTCGGCTCGCGGCTTGGCGAGGGGCAGTATCCGGGATATGACGTGAGCGCTCAGGGCGACGAGTAAGGAGAAAAATATGACCAATCCCTTGAATCTTAATCAGGCAATAAGAAATCTTCAGCTTTACCTTCGCACTATATCATTTTTTGACGAGCGCATAGAACGCGTTCCGATAGACGGCATATTCGACAGCGTTACCGCATCTGCGGTGGCTTCCTTTCAGCGCACGCGCGGACTTCCCGAAACGGCTATAGTTGACCGAGCCACCTGGGACGCCATTTTCGAGGAATATCTCGCGTTGCAAAGAGCCGAGGTGCGTGAGCCCTCTCCAAGCTTCTTCCCTTTGACTCCCTACGGCTACGAGGCACAAATAGGTGAGACGAGCGCATTCGTCGCTATCGCTCAGATAATGCTCCGCGAGCTGAGAGTTATATTCGACGAGATACCCGATCTCGTCATCGACGGCATTTTCGGAGAGACTACCGCAGAGGCGGTAAGGGCGTTTCAACGAGCTTCTCTGCTTGACGTAACGGGAAGGATAGACCTTGAGACCTACAATCGTCTCGTCCGTGCCTTTCACAGTGTATCGGCGTACTGAGCCTCACTTCAGGCTGTATAACGCAGAAAAGCAGTGGCAATAATCAATCTGCCAAGGCGCGCTTACGCTCTGAATGATAATACTAAAAAAGAAGGTTTCTATGGCAAATAAATTTACACAAAAAGCAGAAAACACTATTTCAGGCTCACTCGCTCTTGCAAGAGAGCTTGGGCACAGCTATATAGGCACTGAGCATCTGCTCGTGTCTCTCGCCTCGGAAAAGGACAGCATCTCCTCTCGCATACTTTGCGCAAAGGGTGCTGACGGAGAAAAGCTTAAGCAGAGCGTGATAGATTACGTCGGACTTGGCAACACATCTCGCCTCTCTGCCGACGATATGACTCCGCGCCTCAGAAGGATACTTGAATACGCATCCGACGAGGCAACCCGATCCGGCACTAAATACATCGGAACAGAGCATCTGCTGACAGCTCTGCTCAATCAGCGCGACTGCGTTGGCGCGCGATTGCTTGAATCCGAGGGAATTCCCCTCTCTGAGCTGAAGGCAGAGCTTACGGCTTATCTCGGCTCTTCACCCAATCGCGCATCTACAAAGCAGAGCGAGGACGAGGGCAAGAAATCAAAGCGCTCTGCTCTTAGGCTCTACGGCAAGGATCTGAGCGCCATTGCCGAGAACGGCGGCATAGATCCTGTCATCGGGCGCGAGGAGGAGACCGAGCGCCTCGTCCGCATTTTATGCAGGCGGCAGAAGAACAATCCCTGCGTTATAGGCGATCCCGGTGTCGGAAAGACGGCTATAGTAGAGGGACTTGCGCAAAGGATAGCCGACGGCAGAGTTCCGAGAGAGCTTTCGGGAAAGCGCATTATCGCGCTTGACATACCCTCTATGATAGCAGGTGCAAAGTACCGTGGCGAATTTGAGGAGCGAATGAAATCGGTAATCGAGGAAACTAAAAAGGACACTCAGATAATACTCTTTATCGACGAGGCGCATATCCTCGTTGGCGCGGGAGCGGCAGAGGGCGCGGTAGATGCGGCAAATATACTCAAGCCCCCTTTAGCGAGAGGCGAGCTTCACGTGATATGCGCGACGACCCCCGAGGAATACCGCACGCATATTGAGAAAGATGCCGCGCTTGAGCGCAGGCTTCAGCCTCTGCGTATAAAAGAGCCGACCGAGAGCGAGGCTATCACCATACTCAGCGGACTGAAGCAAAGCTACGAGGCGCACCACGGTATCACGATAAGCGATGCCGCCATACGCGCGGCGGTAAGACTTTCGGCAAGGTATATCCACGACAGATATCTTCCCGACAAGGCAATAGATCTGCTTGACGAGGCGGCGGCAAAGCTGAGAATATCGCTCTGCGAGGAGGCGGCTGATACCGACGGAGATATCCATAAGGCACTTGAAAAGCAAAAGGAGGAAGCGCTGATAGAGGGCGACCTTGACGTCGCGTGCGATCTCGGCAGGCGTCAGCGGGAGCTTTCGAGTGGCTCGACATCAGTCTCGCTCGCACTACGGCAGGAGGAGAGAGCGGTGCTTGGCGAGGAGCAGATAGCGGCATTACTTACCGAGCAGACGGGCATTCCCTGCAGAAATCTTTTGCAGACCGAGGGACTTCGCATCGAGAAGCTTGAAGATGAGCTTTCACGCTCAGTCATCGGTCAGACGGCTGCCGTAAAGGCGGTGGCAAACGCTATGCGCCGCTCACGAACAGGACTTTGTCCCCCAAACAGACCTATAGGCTCGTTCCTGTTCCTCGGAAGCACAGGAGTAGGCAAAACAGAGCTTTGCCGTGCGCTCGCGCTTGCTCTTTTTGAGAGCAAGGACGCCATGATACGACTTGATATGTCTGAATATATGGAAAAGCACAGCACCTCAAAGCTCATAGGAGCGCCGCCCGGATACGTCGGCTACGGCGAGGGCGGAATGCTGACCGAGAAGATACGCCGCCGTCCTTATTCGGTAATTCTGCTTGACGAGATCGAAAAGGCGCACCCCGACGTTCTAAATATACTTCTGCAGATACTTGAAGATGGTATCCTTACCGACTCTGCGGGCAGGAGAGTGGATTTTTCAAGCTCCCTCTTGATAATGACCTCAAATCTCATATCCGATTCCGAGGCAGGCCAGAGAGTGCTGGGATTTTCCGAATGCCCGAGCAACGCTCCGTCGGCAGACGACCTTCGCTCGTCTAAAAAGCTCCGCGAGATATTCCGCCCCGAGCTTCTGAACCGAATAGACGAAATAGTCCTTTTCTCAAGACTTGGCGAGAAGGAGCTGAGCGCTATTGCGGATATAATGCTCGCAGAGCTCAAGGAACGCTCGCTGCAAGCGGGGGTAAGACTTGACGTCTCGGCCGAGGTCTCGGACTACCTCGCAAGGCGATGCGCAAAAAAGCACGGAGATCTCGGCGCGAGACCTCTGAGGCGTGAGATAACCGACAGTATCGAGACACCCTTAGCGGAGCTCATACTTTCACACTCACCCGAGCTTATAAAGGTAAGTGCCGACAAAGACGGAATTACTCTGCAGGTGTGCTGAACAGAAGTAATGCGACATAAAGGGGCAAATCGTCCTTTTATGCCGCATCCTGTGGAGAAATGCGAAAAATTTTAACAAATGTTGATTTGTTTACAACGAGTTCAAAAATTCGGTATATAATATATAAGATAATGAAGTTTTTACCATATATTTTTTACTTATAACGGAGTTTTTATGACATCTTCCACCACATCGGACAAGCAGCGCGCGCTTATCTTTTCGATCATCGCGTTGGTGCTTACGGCACTCTCCACCGCAGGCAGACTCTGCTCCCTGCTCTTTTTCTACGACAGGATAGGCTACTATCAGAGCGGCGCCCTCCTGCCCGTTGTATCGAATATACTTTTTGCCGCATCCGTAGTGTTCTTCGCAATAGCGGCTATTGTCTGGCTCAAGCCCGCAAAGACTGTCGCCGTACCCCAAAAAGCAGCAGGGTATGTGGCGCTTCTCCCTGCGATCGCGCTTGCGGCATGCGCCGTTTTCTCGCTTGATCGCGTGATGTATCCTGAATTAAATATCCTCGCGCTGATGAATGTTCTTCTCGCTGCAGTTGGAGCGGTATTCTTCGCATCTCTGCTCTTCTGCCGTCAGCCCTCTCTTCTCTCGGTGTTTACGGGCGTCGGCACTATTCTGTGGCTGGCACTTTCATGGCTGCGATCCTATCGCGACTTCACAATTCCCATGAATTCCCCCGATAAGCTCTTCTTCAACCTCGGATGCATCGGAGCAGTTCTCTTTGTTTTTTCCGAGCTTCGCGCGATATACGGAATGCCAAGACCTCGCTTCTATTATTTTTCGATATCCACAGCAATTCTCACACTCGCAGTATCCTCTATCCCCTCGCTTATAGGAAACGCCTGCGGAATTTTCGCAAGCTACTCGCTTACACTTGAGGACTTTTTCTTCCTCGCTCTTCTCGCATACGCTATAGTTCGTCTCCTCACGCTTGTATTGTGCAAGACGGCAGAGAGCGACGAAGTAAGCACACCTACAAACGAAGAAACTCAGCAGTAAGCAAAAACGACACTAAAAAAGACAAGGACGGACGGTTTGATGAGCGCAAATCAACGCATACAGTGGCTCCATAAAAAGATATCCGATAAGTGCTACCCCAATGCCTATCATCTGGCAGAGCGCTTTAATATATCTCATAGACAGGCTCAGCGAGACGTGGACTATCTGCGTAGCGTTATGGGTGCGCCGGTCGCGTACTCCGCGCTTGAAAAGGGCTATTATTATACAGACGCATTCGTTTTTCCGCTTATGCTCGAGACCGAAAACGACCTTGAATTCAGCGACGCTATCGCAGGGATGCGCAACTTCAGCGACCCTAATGCCGAGCGCTCGGTAATGCAGCTTCAGCTTCCCTATTACGCTACACTTGAGATAAAGGACAGAATGACCGTGCTTGAGCTTCGTAGTCTTATCGTTGCAGACGAGCCTCACCACCGCTACCGCTGTGAGTTCCAGAGCGTTGAGCTGTTTATAGGCATAATTATGTCCTCGGGAGCAGACATAAAGATAGTCGAGCCAAGATGGCTCAAGGAGAGATTGGTCGGCTTTGCGAGCCGCGTTATCGAAAACAACCCGCTTGACGAGCCTTGCCTTGACGATTGATCCCATTTTTCCCACGTTAGAAAATATTTTTAAAAAAATCACAAAAAGCTATTGACAAATAAATTTTTTGTGGTATAATATATGCGTTATCCAAAGACAGCAGGTTTCGGTAAAAGCATGGGCTTTCCTGCCGAGGAGAATTCGATCGTGCATATTTTTCATGGTCTTTCTTTCCTACGGCAATCTTGTGCCTTATCGGAAGGAAAGATTTTTTCTTTTTCTGCTGAACAGATTCACAATTCACATAGGAGGTGAAACAAAGTGCCCAGTAATTCTATTCTCGCACAAAAGCAGGCGATCGTTGCAGATCTTGCTGAACAGTTGAAGAATTCCCCCGCAGGCGTTGTTGTTAACTATCAGGGTATCACCGTTGATGCTGATACCAAGATGCGTAAGGCTCTTCGCGAAGCAGGCGTTAAGTACATGGTTATGAAGAATTCTCTCACCGGCAGAGCATGCGATGAGGTTGGTATGAGCGATATGAAGCAGTACCTCACAGGTATGACCGCTATCGCAATCGGTACCACAGACCCTGTAGCTCCCGCAAAGGTTCTTAAGGAGTACGCTGAGAAGGTTGAGTCCTTCCAGATCCTCGCAGGTTACCTTGACGGCGCAGTAGTTGACGCTGAAACAGTTAACAAGCTCGCAGATATTCCTTCCAAGGAAGTTCTTCTTGCCAAGTTGCTCGGAAGCATCAAGTCCCCGCTTTACAACTTTGCATACGCTATTCAGGCTATCATCGACAAGGATGGAGAGGCTGCTCCCGAGGCAGCACCCGAAGCAGCAGCAGAGGAAGCAGCAGCAGAGGCTTAATCGTCTTCTCTGCAACCCACTTCGATTTAATAAAAATCTCGAAGCGGCATCTTAATCCAGAGGTGTGCACGGCACACAGAACAAATTTTTAAAAAATTAATTAATTCCGTTTAAGGAGGAATACGAAAATGGCATCCGAAAAGATCACAAACATTATCGAAGAGATCAAGTCTCTTACTATTATTGAACTTGCTGACCTCGTAAAGGCAGTTGAAGACGAATTTGGCGTATCCGCAGCAGCTCCCGTAGGCGTAGTTGCAGTAGCAGGCGCAGCAGCTCCCGCAGTTGAAGAGAAGACCGAGTTTGACGTAGTTCTTAAGAGCTTCGGCGCTAAGAAGCTTGACGTTATCAAGGCTGTTCGTGAGATCACCGGTCTCGGCCTTAAGGAAGCTAAGGAAATGGTTGAGGGCGCTCCCAAGACCGTTAAGGAAGGCGTTTCCAAGGACGAAGCTGAGAGCCTCAAGAAGACTCTCGAGGACGCTGGCGCAGAGGTTGAGGTTAAGTAATTTAACCCTTACTTACGCTAAGAACAAAAAAGCTGTTCATTTTGAACAGCTTTTTTGTTTTTTATATGAAACA
>CALCTA010000107.1 GCA_937893945.1 uncultured Clostridia bacterium
AAGAAGAACGCTCAAGAGCAATACCGAATACTATTCGCCAAACATAGTTTGCTCAGACAGATACGTATTGGTCTATGACAGTGCTTCGTCGGCGTTCTCGGTATATAATTCATTCTCAAAGGTATATAACGAGCGTCTTTCGAGTCCGATAACCGATGCTTGCTTTGGCTCTGACGGCTCGTTTGCGGTAGCAACAAAGAACGAGGACAGCCAATCGGTAATATATCTCTACGGCAAGGATATAAAGCTTCGCGGAGATATAAGCGAGAGTAAGTATATCTTTGATATGGCGATAGGAGAGGGCGGTGAACGCTTCTGCACGCTTACCTATCAAGCAGGAAGCGGAAAGGGAATGACAACGCTCAATCTTTACAATATCAAGAGCTCGGAGAACTCCGGAAAGCTTGAGAGCATTGATATAGACGGCGAATTTCCTATAGGCTGCGCTTATCTCGACAACGGCAGAATAGCAGTCCTTACCAATCTGGCTATAAGAATATATGATAAGGATCTTGACGAAAAAGAGAAGCATACCTTCTACGATGCCAATATCAGAGCCTTCAGGACAGGTGTTGAAGGAATATCGGTGGTTGTAAGCTCGGATGCCGAGAAGAAGGTCATTGCCTATAACGAAAAGGGCGAATTCGCTTATGAGGATGACCTTGGCGAAAACGTCTCTGCAATAGAGCAGTGCGACGGTTACCTCTTTTTGCGTACAGCCTCGGGTGTCATAAGGATAGATATGGACAATAACGAAAGAGAATTTCTCCCCTCGGAAAGCGGAAAAATGCTTATATACGGCAGCGATACCGCGATGGTCTGCGGAGAAGCAAAGGCGGAATATCTCGTGTTTGGAAAAGACCGCTGAGCCGCGATTGCGGTACAATAAAAGTTTAAGGACGGATTCTTTGAAATGAAGCTGAAAAATATCCCTAATATTTTATCAATAATACGAATTTTCCTTGTGTTTGTTTTCGTATTCGTATTTTTTGTGTTGGACTCTCCAATAGGTGCGTTGATTGTTTTCTTGGTGGCAGGCGCTACAGACATAGTTGACGGATACCTCGCGAGAAGATTTAATTGGATAACGAATCTCGGAAAGATACTCGATCCGTTTGCGGATAAGCTTATGCAGTGTACGGCACTAATCTGTCTTTGCATAAAGAGATACGTTCCGCTCTGGTTCATGCTGATCTTTCTTGCTAAGGAGATAGGAACTTTACTTATAGGTCTTATAGTTATCAGACGCCGTAGCGTAGTCGTGGTCAGCAAATGGTACGGTAAGGCGGCTGTATGCCTCTTCTATCTGACTATATTCTTCTCCATA
The DNA here is from genome assembly GCA_937893945.1 of uncultured Clostridia bacterium. GTDB lineage: Bacteria > Bacillota > Clostridia > Oscillospirales > CAG-272 > HGM12713. The sequence continues at coordinate 1,328 of CALCTA010000107.1, forward strand.
GTTTTCAGCGACTTCCTCGTAGAAAATCCCATTATCAGTGTACTTATGTTTGGCTTTGCGGCACTTTTTGCGCTTTGCTCATTCGCCGCATATATCAAGCATTATTCCAAGTTGAAGAAAGAAGAGATAGACAAGGGAACTATCCGAAAGGTAATAAAATAAATCCGAAAGGGATCGGTCGATATATTTATGGTAATGTGTTCAAGATGCCACAAGCGTGTGGCGGTGGTTTTCGTAACCAAATTAGAGAATGGAAATAAGGTCAACGAGGGGCTTTGCATCAAATGCGCAAAGGATCTCGGTGTTCCGATAGATAATATGCTTGGCGACGTTATGAGCCAGTTTGGACTTTCTCCCGAGCAGGTAGAGGCTATGGAGAATGAGTTTGGCGCGATGGTAGAAAAGGGAGAGATCCCCTCTGACAACGACGACCTTGAGGAAGGCGGTGCGCCTGCTATCGATATGCCTCAGCTCTTTAATAATTCAGGGCTTCCCACAGAGCAGCCAAGCGGCGCTAAAAATAAGAAAAAAGCAAAGGACTCGGGCGAGGAAAAGCCTAAGAAATATAAATTCCTTGACACCTATTGCCGCAATCTTACAAGAAGAGCGGCTGACGGAAAGCTTGACAGGATAATCGGCAGAGACCGAGAGCTTGAGCGAGTTATACAGATACTCTGTCGCCGTCAGAAGAACAACCCCTGCCTTATCGGTGAGCCTGGTGTAGGTAAGACCGCTATAGCAGAGGCTCTCGCGCAGAGAATAGCAGACGGAAGCGTTCCGTTCAAGCTTCGCGGAAAGCAGATATATCTTGTGGATATGACCGCGCTCGTTGCGGGAACTCAGTTCCGCGGACAGTTTGAGTCAAGAATGATAGGACTTCTTAACGAGGTCAAGGAAGCGGGAAACGTTATCCTCGTTATCGACGAGGTGCATAATATCGTAGGTATCGGTGATTCCGAGGGAAGTGTTAACGCTGCAAATATCCTAAAACCCGCTCTCTCTCGCGGAGAGGTAAGGATAATCGGTGCTACCACTCTTAACGAGTACCGTAAGTATATTGAAAAGGATACCGCGCTTGAGCGCCGCTTTCAGCCTATTACTGTGGCTGAACCCTCTATCGAAGAAAGCGTAAAGATGCTCGAGGGCATCAAGCACTACTACGAGGAGTTCCACTCTATCAGAATACCCGACGAGGTAGTAGCAAGAGCGGTTACTCTTTCTGAGAGATATATAACCGACAGATATTTGCCCGATAAAGCCATAGACCTGCTTGACGAGGCGGCGTCTCACTTGTCTCTTACAAGCTCTGTGCTTAATGAAACTCAAGAAATACGCGAGCAGCTTATGGAGCTTAAGGATAAAAGGGAAGCACTTGAGGCAAATACCCCTGCTGATGAAAAGGAGACTCATAAGCGATATGAGGAGATAGCGGGAATAAAATCTCAGGAGATAAAGCTCTCAGAGAAGCTTCGCGCTCTTGAACCGTCCTGCGACAGCGTTGTGCTTACAGAGGCGGACATCGCAGAGGTCATTGAGGTCTGGACGGGAATTCCCGCGACTGACATAAGCGAGAATGAATATGAGCAGATAGATAAGCTCGCGGACCGAATCAAGAAAAAGATAGTCGGTCAGGACGAGGCAGTTATGGCTGTGGCAAGAGCTATAAAGCGCAACCGCGCGGGCATCTCCTATAAGCGTAAGCCTGTTTCATTTATCTTTGCGGGACCTACGGGTGTCGGAAAGACCGAGCTTGTCAAAACTCTGGCGGCAGACCTTTTTCATTCTCCCGAGACACTTATCAGGCTTGATATGTCCGAGTTTATGGAGAAGCATTCTGTTTCAAGAATAATCGGAGCGCCTCCCGGATACGTCGGATATGACGAGGCAGGACAGCTTACCGAAAAGATACGCCGCAGACCCTATTCTGTAGTGCTCTTTGACGAGATAGAAAAGGCTCACCCCGACGTTCTCAATATCCTTCTTCAGATACTTGACGACGGAAGAATAACCGACGCAAGAGGAAAGACAGTCAATTTTGAGAATACCGTTATAGTTATGACCACCAACGCAGGCTCTGACAATTCGGGCGCTACCGTAGGCTTCTTCTCTGAGGAAGCGTCTCTCTCCGAGAGTAAGACTATGAAGGCGCTCTCAGGCTTCCTGCGCCCCGAGTTTATTAACCGAGTAGATGAGATAATAACCTTCCGCTCGCTTGATGAGGCAGACTTTGAAAAAATCGCGCGTATTATGCTTGACGAGCTCAAGAGCGCCCTCGCGGAGAAGAATATAACCTTTAAGTATTCTCCTGCGGCGGCAGAGTATATCGCGAAGAATTCCTTCTCGCGTAAGTTTGGAGCGAGAAATATGCGCCGCTTTATCAGAGTGAACGTTGAGGACAGACTTGCTGAAAAGATAATCGCAGACTACTCTCGCCGCATAAGCGGAGTAGCACTTGGATATTCCAAGAAAGAAAATAAATTAACTGTTGAGTGTATTTGATAATGAACGAAAAGTGGTTTGATCTATCGGTCGAGGAGATCGAGAAAAAGCTTAAGACCAACGCCGCCTCGGGACTTTCTCCCAAGGCGGCTCGTTCCCGCGCGAGTATGCATAAAAAGGACGAGCCCTTCTTTACGGTAAAGAAAAGAAGGATAGATAAGCTCATTTTAGAGCTGTTTTCAGACATTTTTCTCGTCCTGCTTACGCTTCTCGCGATTTTTTCGCTCTTTTTTGAGGGAGATGCTTTTATTGGAAGCGCGATCCTCATAGTAATTGTTATCAATTTGCTCTGGTCGCTGTTTTTGTATTACCGAGACAGACGCGGACTTGAGTCAATGTCGGATTTCTTTGCTCCCACAGCACGCGTAATACGCGGCGGAAAGCTTTATATAGCCGATTACAGAGACGTAGTCGAGGGCGACGTGATACTTATAGAAAAGGGCGATATCCTCGGTTGCGACGCGCGCCTCGTTCATTCGGATAAGCTTACCGTCAGAATGAAGGTCGATAAAAAGACCGAGAAGCTTCTTGAAAAATATGCGAGTGGTGCTCTAAGACCCGACGAGATATATGCGGAAAATATGGTAAATATGGTTCACGCAGGCTCGGTAGTCGCAAGCGGAAGCGGAAGAGCGATCGTTACCTCGATAGGCAAATATACCTACCTTGGCGCTATGACGGGCGGAATTGCGGAGATACCCTCAAAGGAGCTGCCGCGAGGACTTTCGCATCTGAAAAAGGAATGCTCAAAAATAGGAATGATCTTGCTTCTTTTGACGCTTCCTTTCTGTATATCAAGCTTTCTTTTCGGAAGCTTCCCCGGAGGGAACGTTTCTCTTTCCGAGGCGGTGCTCGTTGCGCTTTCTATAGGCGCTACGGCGATGCTTTCAAGAGCCTCAAACCTTTTCTGCGGATTTTTCGTGCGACATGTCCGCAGATCTGCTATATCCGAGAACCCCTGCATCATTCGTTCACTTGCGGCGTTTGACGCTCTTGCGGATATGGATTACCTATTCTTGCTTGACGGAAGCATCGCCACAGATGGAATACTTCACTTTGATACACTTGCTACCGCCGACGGTGAGACAAGAAGCTTTGAGCGCGTAGGACAGAGCGCAAATCTGTTGTGCGAGCTGATAGCAATGTACGATAGCGCTCGCTCGTCTTCACTTGCCATGGGTGTAAGACCAAGTGCGGAGATTGACACGGGTATTGCTGAGTTTATGAGAAAAAGCGCCATTGATACTCATGCGCTTAAGATAAAATACTCCATACAGTCCTATCTGCCGGGTATCGACAAGACGGCGAGAGATTCGGTGATATACTTAGATAAGGGAGTAAAAAAGGAGCTTAGCGTCTCCTTGTCAATAAAGCTTCTTGAAGAATGCCGCTTTGTTACCGTGGCAGGAGCGCCAAAGCCCCTGAGTGCAGAGGGCAGGGAAAATATTTCAAGAAGTATTTCTCAGTACACCTCTATGGGTAGGCGTGTAGTACTTTTTGCGCTTGGAACGGAGCAGGATAGATGCTTCGTGGGTATGCTTGTTCTTCGCGAAGGAGCAGACACCGAGCTTTCAAGCGCTATATCGGCAGTCCGAAAGAGCGGTGTCAGCATCATATCCTTTTCAAATTGTAAAGGAAGAAGCAATGCACCCGAGATACCCGATATGCTTAGGCAAGGAAATCGCGCTTATGCGGCAGACTTTGCGAGAAAAGGACTTCCCGCTGACCATTCATTTGGTAGCTACGACGAATATTGCGGCTTTTCTGCCGAGGACATAGCACTTCTCGCAAGGCATGTAAAGTCCAAGGGAAAAGGCTTGATGATTTGCGGATTTACAGACTTTGCCGCTGAGGCTATAGGTGTGGCGGACGTGTTCGTTTCCTGCGCACCCGTAAGGACGGGAGTTTTCGGACACTTTGACGAGGAGATACGCTCGCTTGAGGTTCCGGGAGAGCAGAGCAGTGCTTCATGCGATCAGACCGTCAAGGCTGAGGCAGATATCCTGCTTATGCGCCCGAAGAATAAGAAGGGCGGACTTGCGCCTTTGGCGGTGGCAGTCAGCTCCTGTAGGATCGCTTACAGGAATCTCTTTGGATATATCAGATACTTTATATTTGCTTCGCTTATGCGGATAGTGGCTATAGGATTTCCAATGCTTTTTGGACAGATGTCAGGAGCGGCTATACATCTGCTTCTGCTCGGATTCCTTGCCGATATGGCGGCACTGCTGATCTTTATGAGAGACAACCGACGTGTAGGCGCGGAGAAAAAGAATATCAAGAAGGAGCTTCTTGATACGAGCATCACCTCACTTCCCAAAAAGTATCTTCCGCTTACCGCGGCATCCTTGCTTGGCGCTGTGCTTACCTTGCTCATTCCTAATCTTATTGGACTTCTCGATATCTTTGGAAACTACATCTATAAAGCAGAATATACCTTTACAGCTCTTTTACTGCTTCAGCTCTCGCTGTTTATATGCGTTTACGTAAAGGATATTCTCAGCAAGGCGCAGATGAGAAAGCTGTTTACCAATAAGGTGTTTATAATTGAGCTTGCCGTGGCATTCGTGCTTGTGCTTATATGCTTCCTTACTCCGCTGGGTAATCTGTTCGGACTTGTGAACAATCCTATCGTTTATCTTATTGCTTCATTCTTGCCTTCAATAGCGTTTTTGATATGCTTCTACGCTATGTCTTTCCCAAAGAAAAAGAAAACCGGAGAAGAGAAGAGCAAAAAGATGAGAAAAAAGCAAAAATAATTGTAAACAATTTGTTAATTTATAATATCGCACTTGAAAAATATTTACAAGTATGATATAATCAACTGTAATTTGCGTGTCGGCAAAGACTGACCGTGAAAATAATAATACACACACGTTCCATAGTGAGCGATCCGGTGTCGGCGGCAAGCGCGTGCGGTCGATTGGTCGTTGATGGTAACGTGGTGGAAAAAACCGAAGGAGGACATAAAAATGTCTGTTATTTCTATTAAGCAGTTGCTTGAAGCAGGTGTTCATTTCGGACACCACACAAGAAGATGGAACCCCAAAATGCAGGAGTACATCTTCACCGAGAGAAACGGTATCTACATCATTGACTTGCAGAAGACCGTTAAGAAGTTTGATGAAGCTTATGCTTTCATCCGTGATATCGCAGCAGAGGGCGGCAATGTTCTTTTCGTAGGAACAAAGAAGCAGGCAGCTGACGCTATCAAGGAAGAGGCTCTCCGTTGCGGAATGTACTACGTAAACGTACGTTGGCCCGGCGGTATGATGACAAACTTCAAGACCATCAAGAAGTCCATCGGCAGACTCAACGCGCTCACGAAGATGCAGGAGGATGGCACATTCGATCTTCTTCCCAAGAAGGAAGTTGCTGCAAAGCAGAAGGAGATCTTTGACCTCGAGAAGAACTACGGCGGTATCAAGAACATGGATCAGCTTCCCGCTGCTATCTTCATCGTAGATCCCAAGAAGGAAAGAAACGCAGTTCTTGAGGCTAAGAAGCTTGGTATTCCGGTAGTTGCTATCGTTGACACCAACTGCGATCCTGACGATGCTGATTACGTAATTCCCGGTAACGATGACGCTATCCGCGCTATCAAGCTTATCTCTTCCGTACTTGCTGATGCAGTTATCGAAGGTAAGCAGGGCGAGCAGCTCACCGAGGCTCCCGCAGAGAACGCAGAGGCAGAGGCTGACGCTGAGTAATTTCAACTCGATTTAGTTAATAATACGAAAGGAATTATAAAGATATGGCAAACATTACAGCAAAAGACGTTGCCGAGCTCCGCGCTAAGACCGGTATCGGTATGATGGAGTGCAAGAAGGCTCTCGTAGAGGCTAACGGCGACGCAGAGGAAGCAATAAAGATCCTCCGTAAGAGAGGCGAGCTTAAGGCAGAGGCAAAGGCAGCTACAAGAATCGCTGCTGACGGTATCGTTGACGTTATGACCGCTGATGGCGTTACTGCTATCGTTGAGGTCAACTCCGAGACTGACTTCGTTGCTAAGAACGCATCTTTCCAGGAGTTCGTAAAGAATATCCTTAAGACCATTATCGCAAACAAGCCCGCTGATGTTGATGCGCTTCTCGCGTCTACCTACGTTGATTCCGACGTAACCGTTGACGCTAAGCTCAAGGAAATGATCTTCGTTATCGGTGAGAAGCTCAGCATCCGCCGCTTTGCTCTCGCAGAGGGTATCACCAGCACTTACATCCACGGTGCAGGCAGCATCGGTGTTGTTGTAAGCTTTGATGCTGATGAGGCTGTTGTGGCTAAGGAAGAGTTCGCAGCATTCATGAAGAACATCGCTCTTCAGATCGGCGCGTTCACCACTCCTTACCTTGACAGAGAGTCTGTTCCCGCATCCGTTATTGAGGATGAAAAGCAGATCATTCTTGCTCAGATGGCTAACGATCCCAAGAACGCTGGCAAGCCTGCTAACATTCTTGAGAAGATGGTTGTCGGTAAGCTCGGCAAGTTCTACGAGAACAACTGCCTGCTCGATATGGAGTACTTCAAGGACGACGATATCAAGGTTGGCAAGTACGTAGAGAACACCGCTAAAGAGCTTGGCGGTAACATCAAGATCACAGGTTTCTACCGTTTTGAGAAGGGCGAAGGCATTCAGAAGAGAGAAGAGAACTTTGCTGAAGAGATCGCAAAGCTCACCAACAATCAGTAATTGATCTTGAATATATAAAAATAAGGGAGATCAATTCTCCCTTGTTTTTTATTGCAAAGGAGTCGTATATGGCAATAGTAACTATAATCGGCGCGGGAATGATGGGCTCTGCTCTTGCTTTTCCCGCAAGAGAAAACGGCCACGAGGTAAGGCTCGTCGGAACACACCTTGACAGAGAGATCATTGACGTCTCTGCCGCTACTAACAGACACCCCAAATTCAATAAGGATTTTCCCGAAGGTCTTAAATTTTATCAGATAGAGGACGTAGAGAAGGCTATAGACGGCGCTGATATGATAATCGGCGGTGTCAGTAGCTTTGGCGTTGATTGGTTTGCCGATAGTATCCTTCCTCTTATCCCTGAAAGTACTCCGATACTTACCGTAACAAAGGGTCTTATGGATACACCTGAGGGCAAGCTTCTTACCTATCCCGATCTTTGGCGCGCAAAGGCGGATAGTCTTGGTAAAAAGCTCTCTCTGAACGCTGTAGGCGGTCCTTGCACGAGCTACGAGCTTGTAGCGCACGATCAGACAGAGGTCGCATTCTGCGGAGATGACCTTGATACACTCGCAAAGCTCAAGGCTATCATGCAGACCGATTACTACCATATCAGCATCACTACTGACGTCAGGGGTATTGAAAGCGCAGTTGCTCTCAAGAACGGCTACGCTCTTGGTATCGCGCTTACTATAGGTCTCAATCAAAAGGCGTTCGGACTTGACAGCGAGCTTCATTTCAACTCTCAGGCGGCAGTTTTCGGTCAGGCAGTTGAGGAAATGTATAAGCTTCTCGCTTTTCAAGACTCGCTTACTCTTGAAAATCTCAAGGTCGGCATAGGAGATCTTTACGTTACAGTCTATGGCGGCAGAACCAGACTTGTGGGAATTCTGCTTGGCAGAGGACTTAACATAGACGAGGCAAAGGCAGAGCTTAACGGCGTTACGCTTGAGTCTTTGGTCGTAGCTGAGCGTGTTGCAAGAGCTATAATCAAGAGCGCTGAGCTTGGCAGAGCAGACCTTGCGGATTTCCCGCTTCTACTTCATATAAACGACGTGCTCACTAAAAAAGCTCCCGTTGACATCCCGTGGGAGAAATTTACGTTTTAAACATAAAAAGCTGCAGTTTTTTCAAACTGCAGCTTTTTATGTTTGATCGTTTATTTTGGATAATTTTGCGGAGTTGAGGTGGGGCCGTATATCTCGATCCTGTCAATACCGTACTTGCTTGGTGAAAACCTGACTCGGTCTATGCAGATTATTCTGTCTGTGTATTCGGGCGTGGGACGGTGGCAATGATAGACTATGAAAAGCTCTCCCGTATTTTCAAGGCGTACGAAGGAGTGGTGTCCTGTGCCGTTAACAGTAGTGCTTCGTGAAAGAATGGGACTTCCTTTGTATTTTTCAAATTCTCCGAGCGGAGAGTCGCAGGTAGCGTATCCAACGGCGTAATCCTTAGAGGAATAATGGCTTCCTGAATAAGTGAGATAATAGGTGCCGTTGTGCTTGAGGATAGCTGGGCCCTCGGCTATTCTTTCACCTTGCTCCTCCCATGTAAGCGAGGCTGTCAGCAAAAGCTTTTCAGAGCCTTCTATGACTGACGAGAGCGTAGGATCAAGCTCACAGCCGTAAATTCCGTAGGTAGATCGCCATGAGACGTAGTAGAGATAAACTCTGCCGTCGTCATCAAAGAACAAGTGACCGTCTATCGTGGACTCAAGTAGAGGTGTCTCGGGAGCGATAAACGGGCCTAAGGGAGAGTCGGAGACCGCTATTCCAAGATCGTTTGAGTTTGAGAATACCATATAGAACTTTCCGTCCTTGACAGATACCTCGGGAGCCCAGAACTTTCCGCCGGGATTATCCCATGCACCGTCAAGGCAAACACCCATATCAGTCCAATTAACGAGGTCTTCAGACTCATAAACTTTGAATCCACGCCAATATGAAGTTGAATACAGATAGTATTTTCCTTCCCAATATATTACCTGAGGGTCGGCAAGGCTCTTGTCTGATACGGGGTTCGTGAATTGCGGCCCGTCTCCCGAAAGTCCCGTATCGTAAAGCGAATCAGCACCGTATACTGCTATCTCGCCGAAGGAAGCGGCTCTGCCGTCGTCGATATATCCAAGTAAAGTGCCGCCGTTATCCTCAGCGTCACTTATTTCTATCTCAGGCCAGGGAATGATATCAGATGAAAGATCATCAAGGAAATACAAGCGCAGTGTTTGTCCCGCGCGCTCGATTCTCAGCTTGATCTGCTGCTTCATATCAAGATGCTCGATAGCGTGAGATATTATTTCATTTACTGAAACTACGTCATCGGAGGATACCGTTACTGTATTCAAGGATACCTTGCGTTGCGTTATAATAAAGGCGTATCCGCTGTATTTAGCGTCCTCCGCTTCTTTTGCAGAAAAAACGATGCCCGCCTTTGCTGACATGATTTTGAGCGATATATCAACTTCCGCAGCAAAATCTCCTTTTATCTTGTCTTCGCTGTAGAGTGCGACAGAGTATTTGGGGTTACTGATGTTGGCGTCCTTATCCTCGGGCGCGACTATATTCTCACCCGAGAGATAATACGGCTTGCTCGTATAGTCAAAAGAGTCCGCAACGACAGGGAGCTGCTCTGTGGCGAGCGCCTCTGTTTCCGTGGGCGCATCGGTCTGCTCGCCGTCAGAAGAATTGCAGGCGGCTGTCACAGCTAAGAGCGCGAGGATCAGTAGCATCAAAATAATTTTTTTCATAAGGTGCCTCCCGAAATTTGTCTGTAATAATTATACACTCTGCTGGCTTACTTGTCAAGCACTGTCTGAAAATGAAAAAAAGAATGAATAATTATGAAAAATATTCATTCTGATATTGACTTTTTGCAAAATAAGATTTATAATATATTAGTATGGATTTTTATGCCCACAGGCATTTTTAATACCTCTGCTGAAAAGAAAGGAAAACTGATAATGAGCGGAATTAAAAGAAAAGAGGCACGAGAATTAGTAGTTGGCCTGCTTTTTGAAACCGAGTTTAAAACTGAAGAAAATTCCAAAGAGATATTTGCGATCTCCTCTGAAAACAGAGATATACCCGAGGACGAATACGTAAGAGAAGCTTATTTTGGTGTCTGTGATAATAAAGAGCAGATAGATGCTCTTATTGGCGCTCACTCTAACGGTTGGAAGACTTACCGCCTTACAAGACTTTCCCGTTCTATAATGCGCCTTGCTACTTACGAAATGCTTTTCTGCGAGGATATACCCTACAGCGTTTCTATCAACGAGGCAATAGAGCTTACCAAGAAGTTTGACGACCCTAAGGCAAGAGCCTTTGTCAACGGCGTTCTCAACTCCGTAAAGGACGAGCTTGAAGCACTTGCAAGCGCTAAAAATGGCTGAAAAGAAAAAATGCTTCGTCGGATTTGACACGAGCAATTACACGACTTCTATAGCGGTAGCCGACGAGGACGGAAGAATAATCGCCAATCTCAAAGCTCCTCTGCCCGTCAAGAGCGGCGAGAGAGGCTTGCGTCAGTCAGATGCGGTATTTGCGCATATAAAAAATCTTCCGCACCTTACAGATGAGCTGTCATTGGCTATAGAGGATCACATCCCCGTCGCAGTAGGCGTTTCTGTAACTCCGAGAAGAACAGAGGGCTCTTATATGCCTTGCTTTCTCTGCGGCATTTCTGCGGCACATAGCTTTGCGGCAGGTCGCTCTGTTCCGATAATAGAGACCTCTCATCAGCACGGACATATAATGGCTGCTGTCTATTCGTCGGGATGCACCGAGAGACTTATGAAGCAGAGATTTCTCGCTTTTCACGTCTCGGGCGGAACTACCGAGGCTTTGCTTGTAACGCCAAATGAGAAGGGCACAGACTTTGACATAGAGCTTGTCGGAGAGACGATGGATATAAACGCAGGACAGGCTATAGACAGAGTTGGGGTCATGATGGGACTTGCTTTCCCTTGCGGAAAAGAGCTTGAAGCTCTTGCGAGTGAATACACAGGAAAGCCGTATAGACCTAAAATAACCGTCCGTCAGGGCAGATGCAGTCTTTCGGGGGTCGAGAATATAGCAGCTAAGCTTTACGCCGAGAAAGGCGATAAAAGCGAGGTAGCGGCATTCGTGTTTGACTTTATTTGCAGAAATCTTTGCGAGATGACCTCGCAGATACTTGATAAATACGGCAAGCTTCCCGTTCTTTTTGCGGGAGGAGTTATGTCGAATAAGCTTATGAGAAGCGAGATATCCTCACGATTTGAGGCGTATTTCGCAGAGCCCGAATTCTCGGCTGACAACGCCGCAGGCGTTGCGCTTCTGACAAGGCTCAAGGCTTTAGAGGAGGAATAAATTTGAACTCAGCATATAATGCGTCCGCGCGCGACGGAGCTTTGTCTGTAGGCGAGGTAAACAGATACCTCAAGCTCCTTATGGATAACGACGCGCTTCTTTCAAGCGTGTGCGTGCGCGGAGAGATATCAAATCTTAAATACCACTCAAGCGGCCACCTTTACTTCACGCTCAAGGATGAGGAAGCAGAGATATCAGCCGTAATGTTTCGTGCATCAGCCGCTTCTATGCGATTTACCGCAAGAAACGGAATGAAGGTGCGCGCTTACGGACGGGTGTCTATGTACGAGAAGAGCGGCAAATGCCAGATATACGTGTCGGCAATGACCGACGACGGCGTGGGCGCTCTTTGGGCAGAATACGAAAGGCTTCAGAGAAAGCTTTCTGCCGAAGGACTTTTTGACGAGGCAAGAAAGAAAAAGCTTCCGAAGCTCCCTCGCACCATAGGAATAATCACCTCTCCCACGGGAGCGGCGATAAGAGATATGATAAACGTAACCGGCAGAAGATGGCCGTCAGCGAAGATATTGCTCTATCCCTCGCTCGTTCAAGGCGCGGATGCACCTGCATCTCTTTGCAGAGGACTTGAGCTTCTCAACGCTTATAATGCCTGCGACGTGATCATAATCGGCAGAGGCGGCGGCTCTATAGAGGACCTTTGGGCTTTTAACGACGAAAACGTGGTCAGAGCAGTCGCGGCATCCACGATCCCCGTTATCTCTGCGGTAGGACACGAAAGCGACTTCACGCTTTGCGACTTCGCCGCAGATTGCAGAGCGCCTACGCCCTCGGCGGCGGCAGAGCTCGCGGTACCTGACAGAAACGAATACAGGCAGAGAGTTGACGATGCTTTCTTTAGAGTTGAGAATGCCTTAAAGAGAGTTAAGAACGATAAAAAGACAGCACTTTTCTCGCTTGGAAAACGTCTTGAGCTTTGCTCTCCCGTAGCGAGACTTGCAAATGAAAAAAGACTGCTCTCCTTAAAAAGCGCGGCGCTTGATAGGGCGATAAGCGAGAGATACAGACAGAGCACGGACGGGCTCAAAACTCTTTCTGGAAAGCTTGCGGCTATGAATCCTTTAGCAGTCCTGAGCCGTGGATATAGCGTTGCTATGGACGAGAACGGTAGAGTGCTTACCACATCGGCAGGACTTAAGGCAGGCGATAGAATTGCGATAAGCTTCGCAGAGGGAAGCGCAATTACCGAGGTAGTTGAGACAGAAACTGCAACAAAGGAGAATTGAAATGAGTGTTAATATAGAAAATTTGAGCTTTGAAGAGGCGATGAAGCGCCTTGATGAGATAACAGAGGAGCTTTCACGCGAGGGCGTGAGTCTTGATAAAGCGCTTTCTCTTTACGAGGAGGGAGTGAAGCTTGCGCGCGTATGCAACGCTAAGCTTGAAGACACCGAAAGAAAGATAAAGATGCTTCAGCTCTCAAGCGACGGAGAGATATCCGAAAAGGATTTTCTCCCCAATGAAAACGATTGAGTGCTTGATGCTCGGAGAAATATATGAGCTTTGAAAAAATAAAAGCGGCTCTCGCTGAGAACTCACTTGCCACAGAAGCGGCGCTTGAGAACTTTTTTGGAGATAAAGACAATAGCGGAAGCCTTGAAATAATCATATCGGCAGAGAAGTATTCATTGCTCGGTGGGGGAAAGCGCATAAGACCGTTCCTTGTCAACGAGGTAGCGCGAATGCTTGGCGCTTCTTGTGAGCTGTCAATGCCGTTTGCTATAGCGGTTGAAATGGTGCATACCTATTCGCTCATACATGACGATCTGCCTTGTATGGATGATGACGATTTCAGACGCGGCAAGCCATCTAATCATAAGGTGTTTGGAGAGGCGTACGCTATGCTCGCAGGAGATGCGCTTCTGACCAACGCCTTTCTTGCGGCGGCATCCAATTCAAGCGTAGAACCTTCCTCTCTCCGAGAGGCGATATCGGCTATTGCCGATGCGGCAGGCGACGAGGGAATGATAGGCGGACAGGTAACAGACCTTGAGGGTGAAGAAAAGGAGCTTACCTTTGATGAGCTTCTGAGATTACACTCACTCAAAACGGGAAAAATGATAGAGCTGTCGGCTCTGCTTGGCTGTATAGCCGCAGGATATTCAAGAGATAGTAAGGAAGCACGCGCGGTCTGTGCATATGCGAGAAATATCGGACTTGCTTTTCAGGCTATAGATGATCTGCTTGACAGAGTCGGAGACGAGGCGGTAGTTGGAAAAACTCTTTCCTCGGATGCGGATAATCAAAAAACCACTTTCTTGAGCTTCTATGATATTGAAGGCGTAAGAAACTACGCAAGGAGGCTTACAGAAGATGCTATAAGCGAGATATCGGTAATAGAAGGCTCTGAGCTTCTTTGCGAGCTTGCCTTGTACCTATTAGAACGCGATAACTAACCACGGAGGAAAAAATGGATATAGTATTGGATTCCATAAAGGATTTTTTCGGCAATTATATGCTGATGAGTGCGGTAGTCGCTTGGCTTAGCGCACAGATAATCAAGATATTTACGGGAGCTTTTCAAAACAGAAAAATGTCGCTCAAGACCTTGCTTTTTTCAAGCGGTGGAATGCCCAGCTCTCACGCGGCGGCAGTAGTTTCGCTCGCAATATCAGCAGGGCTCAGTCAAGGCTTTGGCTCTCCCGTGTTCGCGGTTTGTGGAATTTTTTCGATCATAGTTATGATAGATGCTTCGGGCGTAAGATACGAGACGGGTAAGCAATCTCAGGTCATCAATAAGATGATAGATGAGCTTTTCTCGGGAGATATGGATATGCTTAACATGGGACTTAAGGAGCTTGTAGGACATACTCCATTCCAGGTCTTTATGGGATTTTTGCTCGGTATTGCCGTTGCTATCATAATGTACTTCGTAATGTAATATGCGAGCAGACGTTTATTTGCATGCGGCAGGATATACCCAAAGCCGCAAAAAAGCACAGGACCTTATAGATGCGGGCGCGGTCATAATTGACGGTGAGGTCATCAAAAAGTCCTCTGCTTCCATAAATGAAACAGTTGAGCACCAAGTGAAGATAGAGCAGGTCTTTCCGTACGTCAGCCGTGGCGGAGTAAAGCTTGAGGCGGCACTTGATGCCTTTGGGGTCAACGTAAACCGCAAAAAAGCAGTTGACGTGGGCGCATCAACGGGAGGATTTACCGACTGCCTGCTTAAGCGCGGAGCGCGCTTGGTAGTGGCGGTGGATTCCGGTGTCGGTCAGCTTCACGAGAGCTTGAGAGAGGATGCGAGAGTAAAATGCGTAGAGCGCTTCAACGCTCGCGAGATGGATCTCTCAACTACCGACGGATATTGCGATATTGCGGTCGCAGATGTTTCGTTTATATCGCAGACCTATATAATCCCCGCGGTAAGTATATGCTTGCAGGACGGCGGAGAGTTTATAAGCCTTGTAAAACCGCAGTTTGAGGCAGGGCGGCAGGCGCTCGGAAAGAACGGAATAGTAACTAATTCCGCCTATCGCTTCCTTGCAGCCAAAAGAGTTATCAGCTGTGCGCACGAAAACGGATTTGATTGTGTCGGTTTTATCCGTTCTCCAATCGAGGGGGGCGACGGCAACAAGGAATATTTAGCGCATTTCGTAAAAAAAGCGTGCGTAGAGCCAAAGATAGACGATAAATACATAAAGAGAATCACCTCTCTTTGATAAGGAAACGGTATGAGTGATATTAAAAAAATTGCGATAATAACCAATTACAATATTCAGGAAAAGCTTGGTGCGGCTGTACAGGTGGCGGATAAGCTATGCGAATTTGTCAATGAAATATACATACCCGAGTCATACCGCGATAGAATAATGCGCGCAAGACAGCACCGAGCGGAGTTCTCATATAAGCCGCTTGACGAGATATATCAGAATTCCGACCTCGTGGTCGGAATCGGCGGTGATGGCGTTATGCTTGAGGCAGCCCGCCGTGCTACCCCTGCGGGAATTCCGATTCTCGGTATCAATATGGGCAGAATAGGTTATATGACAGAGCTTGAAATGACTGAACTTGATCTCCTTGATAACATATTTAAAGGAGACTATTACCTTGATGAAAGAGCGATGCTCAGGGTAGAGATAAGATCCTCAAAGGGTAATAATAAGTTCTCGGCATACGCACTTAACGAAGCGGTCGTGGCAAACGGAACAACAGCGAGAATAATAGACCTTGAGCTTCTCGACAACGGCAGGCTTGTCAGCGAATACAGAGCAGACGGTCTTGTAGTGTCAACCCCCACGGGCTCAACAGCCTATTCGCTTTCCGCGGGCGGTCCTATAATAGATCCTAAGCTCTCCTGCTTTTGCGTAACTCCTATATGTCCGCACTCGCTTATAGCAAGACCGCTTATTTTTCCCGACAGCGCTACGCTTGAGGTAAAGAACACCTGTGTTCGAGAAAAGGTGCTTCACCTGACGATAGACGGAAGAGCGACATTTGATCTTTACCTTGGTGATACCGTAGTAATTACGAAATCGGCGCTCAAAGCAAAGCTTCTTCGTATAAAGAACGACGATTTCTACTTTAAGATCCGTATGAAAAAATTCTTTTAAGAGGTTATCATAGATGAAATCACAGAGACAGGAAAGAATACTTGAGCTTGTGTCCAAGTATGAGATAGAGACACAAGAGGATATGATGAGCCGCCTACAGAGTGAAGGCTTCAAGGTAACTCAGGCAACAGTCTCAAGAGACCTTAAGGAGCTTAAGCTCACTAAGACGCTCACCGCAAGAGGCACTTACAGATATGCGGTAAATACCGCGAGACATCGTACGGGAAGCGTGAAATTCAACAATGCAATGGTGGATTCGATAGTCCACGTTGATTACTCGCTCAATAACGTCGTTATTAAGACCTATCCCGGACTTGCGCAAGCGGTCGCATCGGGCGTTGACGCTCTTAATATGCATAACATTCTCGGCTGTGTTGCAGGCGACGATACTATCATAATCGTTACTCGCGACGTTGAGAGCTCCGCAGAGATAAGCGAGAGCCTCACCGAGCTTATGAAGACGTTCTAAAAGTACTGATTTATTAAGGAGAAGGACTATGCTTCAGTCGCTTCATATTGAAAACGTAGCGGTAGTAAAGCGTCTTGATATTGAATTCTCAGAAGGGATGACTGCGCTTACCGGCGAGACGGGCGCGGGAAAATCAATAATAATAGATAGCCTTAATCTCCTTTCGGGCAACAGAGCTGATAAGGAGCTTATACGAAACGGCTCGGAAAGAGCAGAGGTAAGCGCGGTGTTTTCCTCTCTTTCTCCCAAGGTCGTCTCGGCGCTATCTGAGCTTGGCTTTGAGGCTGAGGACGGAAGCATAATGCTTTCAAGAGTGCTGACTCAATCCTCATCTTCCGCAAGAATAAACGGTCGCCCCGTAACTCTTTCGTTGCTAAAAGACGCTTCATCACTGCTTTTCGGCATTCACGGGCAGAATGATAATCTGCGATTGCTCGATCCCAAAAATCATATTGATATACTTGATGCTTACGCGGACAATAGCGAGAAGCGCGAGGAGTATTACGGACTATACCGCAAGATGCTTCATATTCGTGCCGAGATAGATGCTATCTCAAAGGATGCGCGTGAGCGCATCAGGATAAGAGAGATGCTGAAGTTCCAGATAGACGATATTGATTCCGCAAAGCTTCGCGAGGGTGAAGAAGAAGCACTCGAAACTCTTGTTTCAAAGCTTCGCCACCTTGAGCGTATCAACAAATGCTGCGCGCTTGTTGAAAAAGCGCTTCAGGGCTCAAAGGGAATGGGCGCGATATATCTTACCGACAGAGCGTCAAGCGCACTTGAATCTATATCGGACGCCGTGCCTGAGGCAGAAGCACTCTCTTCAAGACTTGCAGAGGTAAAATACGAGCTTGAGGATATCGCCGCAAGCGTATCTGAGCTCTCTGACCTCGGAGACGGAGACCCTACCGCAAGGCTTGATAAGGCAGAGGGCAGGCTTGATACTATCTCAAGACTTAAGCGTAAATACGGCAGTACGGTGGAGGAAATACTTGAGTTCAGACGCGAGGCGGCAGAAAAGCTTGAGTATATAGATAATGCCGACGACCGCAAGGCAGATCTTGAGGACGAGCTTGAGAAGATAAGCAAGGCGGCAAAAGAGATAGCAAAGCAGCTTCACGAGTCGCGTAAGAGAGCCGCGCTCGGACTTACCAAGAGCGTCAAGGAAACGCTTGCGTTCCTTGATATGCCTAAGGTGGCATTTGAGGCAAGTATTGATGCCGCGGCAGAATTCAACCCCTACGGACTTGACGAGGTCGAGTTTCTTATATCGGCAAACCCCGGAGAGCCGCTTATGCCTATGGCAAGGATAGCCTCGGGCGGTGAGCTTGCGAGAATTATGCTCTCGCTTAAAAACGTTCTCAATCTCTCTGACGGAATAGACACCGTTATATTTGACGAGATAGATACGGGAATTTCGGGTAAGACCTCAAGAAAGGTTGGAATAAAGCTCAAGGAGATAGGCAGAGAAGCGCAGGTCATCTGCGTTACCCACTCCGCACAGATAGCGTCCCTCGCGCACACACATCTTTTCGTATCCAAAAAAGAGGTTGACGGAAGAACAGAGAGTGCTGTCTCGCGTCTTGACGATGAGGCGAGAGTTTCGGAGATAGCGAGAATACTTGGCGGAATCGAGATAACCTCAGCGCAGAGAGTAGCCGCGCTTGAAATGATATCAGAGGGAAAAAGCTACTGATATTTTTGAAATATTTTCGGTAAAGACTTGAAAAAAATCACTTTGTGTAGTATAATTAAAAAGTTGTAAAGTTTTGTTATTTGGAGATTATAAATGTTAACGATCAAAAAAATGATCTCAGAGGAGATCGAGAGAATACTTAAAGGAATAAACGCTGACGCAGGACTTGACTCGGGTACAGTATGCTCTATGCTCGAATATCCCCCCGACGAGAAGATGGGAGATCTGGCACTTCCTTGCTTCAAGCTCAGCAAGGTGCTCCGCATGGCGCCCGTTAAGATAGCCGCTTCTATCGCGGAAAGCTTTTCCTGCGAGGCAGTAGATAAGGCAGAGGCTCTTAACGGATATTTCAACATCTACCTTTCTGGCGAATATCTCGCTAAGAAGATAGCCGCTGAGGTAGCAGAGAAGGGCGATAAATACGGCGCTCCCACAGAGCTTGGTGAGGGTAAGACAGTAGTTCTTGATTACTCATCTCCCAATGTTGCAAAGCCTTTCCACATCGGACATCTCGGCACTACCGTTATCGGTCATTCCCTCAAGAAGCTCCATGAGTTTGCGGGATACAAGTGCGTTGGTATCAACTATCTTGGCGACTGGGGAACACAGTTCGGTAAGCTTATAGTTGCTTATCATAAGTGGGGTAACGCCGAGGCTATAGAGCAAGGCGGAGTTGACGCTCTCGTTGAGCTTTACGTAAGAATAAACAACGCTATCGCAGAGGATGCTACACTTGCTGACGAGGCAAGAGCTGAGTTCCGCAAGCTTGAGGATGGCGACGAGGAGAATATAAGACTCTGGAAATGGTTTGTTGATATAAGCCTTGCGGAGTATCAGAAGACCTACAAGCAGCTCGGTATAGAGTTTGACAGCTATAAGGGCGAGAGCTTCTATACAGATAAGATGCCCGCGCAGGTGCAGAAGCTTCGCGATATGGGACTTCTCAAGATAGACGACGGCGCATCTATCGTTGATCTTGAGGAATACGGAATGACCCCTTGCCTTATCCTCAAGAGAGACGGTTCAACGCTTTATCCCACAAGAGATATCGCGGCGGCTGTTTACCGTAAAGAGACCTACGATTTTGACAAGATGATCTACGTTACGAGCGCAGGTCAGAGCCTGCACTTCGCTCAGTGGTTCAAGGTCGTTGAGCTTATGGGATATGAGTGGTACGATAAGCTCGTTCACGTTCCTTACGGCACTGTAAGCATCAACGGCGCCAAGCTTGCTACGAGAACGGGTAACGTAATTCTTCTGCGCGACCTCTTTGCGGAATCTATCGCAAAGGTTGCCGCAATTATGGATGAAAAGAACCCCAACCTCGAGAACAAGGAGAAGATATCCGAGGAGGTTGGCGTTGGCGCGATAGTATTCTACTATCTCTCCAATAACCGTATCAGAGACATAAACTTCATGATGGAGGATGCTCTAAGCTTTGAGGGTAACACAGGTCCCTACGTTCAGTACACCTACGCGCGTACCTGCTCGGTGCTCTCTAAGTCTCCCGATTACGATAAGAACGCCGCACTAACGATAACCTCGACCGACGAGACCTCGCTCCTTAAAACGCTCTCGCGCTTTGAAGAAGTGGTAAGAGAGGCGATAGCCGCGTACGAGCCGTCGGTCGTAACGAGATATATCCTTGACGTTGCGGGCGCATATAACCGCTTCTATCACAACTGCTCTATACTTGGCGCGGAGAGTGAAGAAATAAAGAATACCCGTCTTGTGCTGACAGATGCCGCAAGAACGGTGCTTGGTAATGCATTCGGGCTTATCTGCCTTGCAAAGACCGAGAAGATATAAGCTGATAAAAATTGATTTAAAATAGAGAGGTAAAAATTATGTCCGGACATAGCAAATGGGCGAATATCAAGCACAAGAAGGAAAAGACCGACGCGCAGAGAGCCAAGGTCTTTACAAAGATAGGTAAGGAGATAACCATTGCGGTTAAAGAGGGCGGCGGAGATCCCGCTTCTAACTCCAAGCTTCGCGACCTTATCCTTAAGGCAAAATCCAATAACGTTCCTAACGATAATATCGAGAGAACCATTAAGAAGGCTCTCGGCTCTACGGGCGAGAACTACGAGGAGGTAGTTTACGAGGGATACGGACCTGCGGGAATTGCAGTTATCGTTGAGGCTACTACCGACAACCGTAACCGTACAGCAGGTAATGTAAGAGCATATTTCTCCAAGTACCACGGCAATATGGGACAGACAGGCTGCGTTTCCTACCTCTTCACAGAGAAGGGCGTTATAATCATCTCTAACGAGGATGAGGATATCGACGAGGATAAGCTTATGGAGACTGCTCTTGAGGCAGGTGCGGAGGATTTCGCATCCGAGGGAGAGGTATTTGAGATATACACCGAGCCCGACGATCTCTACGCTGTCAAGGAAGCACTCGAGGCGGCAGGCTACACTGTTGCATCTGCCGAGAAGGATAAGATACCTTCCAACTACGTAACTCTTGAGACTGAAGACGATATCAAGTTCATGGGCTTGCTTATCGAGAAGCTCGAGGATGACGACGACGTTATGAACGTATATCATAACTGGGAGAATTGCGATTGATCTATGGGCAAGTATAAGCGATTATTATCGAATACTGCCATTCTGGGAGCAGGTACCTTTATTTCAAAGGTACTTGTTTTCCTGCTTATGCCGCTTTATACAGCTCTGCTTTCGACCGAGGAATTCGGAACGGCAGATATTCTTACACAGACGGCAAATCTACTCATACCGCTTGCGGCATTGGGAATCGGAGACGCGCTTTTTAGATTTGCGCTTGATGCCGATGCCGATAACCGTAAGAAGATATTCGGAAGCGCTATAGGCGTGCTGCTTGCGGCAATGCCTTGCCTTGCTATCCTTATACAGCTTTTGCGCTTCTTTGATATATACGACGGATATATCTGGCTTGTGTTCTTTTATATCTGCGCGGCAAACCTTCATCTCGTATGCGCTAACTACCTCAGAGCATGCGATAGGACTAAAGCGTTCGCAATACAGGGAATAGCCAATACGGCGCTTACTATATTGCTCAATATTCTGTTCCTCGTTGTCTTTGATATGGGGGTTCTCGGATACGTTTTGTCGGTAGCGGTCTCGGATATTCTTATAACTCTCGCAATATTCTTCATTTGTAAGCTATATCGAGAGATAAGATTTGATTTCAAGAACACTTCGCTCGTGCGCTCAATGCTGAAATTCGGCATACCCTATATCCCCACTACGATGATGTGGATGATAACCTCAGCAAGCGATAGATTTATCGTTACCGCATTCTCGGGAGCTGCAGAGAACGGACTTTATGCGGCTGCATATAAGCTTCCTACGCTCATATCCTTGGCGGGAGGAGTCTTTATAGAGGCTTGGCAATTCTCGTCCGTCAATGATGCTAAAAAGGAAGAAAGAGCAAAATTTTTCTCAGAGGTTTACAGAAATTACGTCGGAATAATGTTTATGGGCGCATCCTTGATAGTTGTATTTGCAAAGCTTCTGACCGTGATGCTGCTTGACGAGTCCTATTATTCCTCGTGGCAATACGTTCCCGTCTTAAGCATTGCGATGATCTTTTCGGCGTTTTCCGCCTTTGTTGGAAGCGTTTATTTCCTTGAAAAGAGAAGTGTACGCTCGTTTATTACGGCGGCTGTCGGAGCGCTTACGAATGTAGTGCTGAACTTCTTGCTTATCCCACACTTTGGTGCGATGGGCGCGGCGATAGCTACGGCAATAAGCTATCTCGTTGCCTTTATCATACGTGCTTGCGATACGACGAAATATCTGCGATTTGATCTTTGTCCGTTTAAGGTTACGTTAAACACTCTGGCAATAGTGGCACAGACAGTAATAATGCTGCTTGAGCCTCCAATGTGGATACTTTGGCAGACGCTCTTTGTGGCGTTTATGCTGATCTTCAACGGCAGAGATATATTTAAAGCAATAATGCAGATTGCAAAGAAAATTTTAGGCAAAAAAAGAAAAAATATTTAAAAAAGCTATTGCAATTCGAATTGATTTGTGGTATAATATGATGTAATGTGCGTAAAACGCAAGATAAAAGGGTAGTCCGCTGCGAAGCTCTGCATGAATACCCGGATTTTTAAGGAGGACTGAAAGATGAACAACTTACTTCAGGCTTTTACAAACGAGCAGCTTAAGACCGAACTTCCGGTCGTAAACGTTGGTGATACCATTCGTATCCACAACAGAATCAAGGAAGGCGCACGCGAGAGAATTCAGATGTTCGAGGGTACCGTTATCGCTAAGCACGGCGGCGGAATCTCCGAGACATTTACCGTAAGACGCGTATCTTACGGCTGTGGCGTAGAGAAGACCTTCCCGATCCACTCTCCCAACGTTGTTAAGGTAGATATTGTTCGTTCCGGTAAGGTTAGAAGAGCAAAACTCTACTACTTGAGAGACAGAGTTGGTAAAGCTTCCAAGGTTAAGGAAAAGATCTAAGTATCTACTTATCCTTATGCAAAAAAGACACCCATCGGGTGTCTTTTTTGTTTTCTATTTTAATATTTCTTCTGCTTTGTTAAATACTGCCTGATTATCCGCGGAAGAAAGAGCGGTAAAAATAATATAGTCTCCAAATCGCCGCACCTCAGCGCGATCAAGCTTTGATAGCTCTCCCGGGGCATAATTTTTGAAAAAAGCTGCCTTTTCGTTCTTTTGCGTCTTAAGATAGTTCTCAACTGCCGACTGCATTTCCTTTGCTTTTTCCTTTGAAATGCGTATTACTCCGATCTCACCCACATCCTCTGCGGCGCGTGAGTAAAGCACAGTTATATCGGCATCAGCATTCTTTGCAAAGTCAAAATACGAAAGCTCCTCGTCGGTGTATTCAATATAATCCTCAGAGCCCGAAATTTGCCCCATAAGCGCATCCGACAGCTCCTTGCTTGTAAGTGAACTGCTATATTCGGCTTGCTTGCAGGAGGGAAAAATAAGCATAGAAATGGCGAGCGCGATAAATAATAATATTTTCTTCATTTCATCCTCCGTAGGCGTGTGTTCTTATATATCTTAACACCTCGCGGTATGCCTCGGCATTAAGATGAAATCCGTCTCCGCTATCGTAACAGCTCTTAAGAAATCCGTTCTCATCTTTCAGAGAATCAGCCGTGTTGAGATAAGGTAAGCCACACTCCTTTGCGAGAGAAGATGTCCATTCGTTAGTTCTGTCAATATAAGAGTTTAATACGTCTGCGCTCACGCTGTAGTTTGAGGTGTCCATATCCTTTGAAACGGGGAAGCAGGATTGAAGCATTATCACCGTGTCCGGCGAAGCCTCCTCTAACCTTGATATAAGCTTTTTGTAGCAGCCCTTGAAGTATTCCGAGCCCTTTGACATATTTCCCACAGCACCGTTAAGACCAAAGGTCAAAAGAAGATATTTAGGCTTCTTTTTTGCCATGGCATCCGATATATCAAGCTCCTCGTTTGTGTCGGGGTAAAGTATCCTGCAGCTTGCTGTGGATGGATCGAGCATAAGCGTTCCGCTCTTTGGCGCCCAGACCTGTTTTGTGTCTTTACCGCCTGAGAGCACTCCTCGGCTCTTTAGATGATAGGTGGTGGACTCCCCGAGGAAAATGAAGGAATCTATATAGCTCTGACCTGCGTCCTCTGTCTTTTGAAGAGACGTGTCGCTGCCTTGAAGAGAGACCTCCACGTCCGGAAGAATAACCCCCGTCCCGTCTTCCTCGGTCTCCGGCTCCCTTGCGGAGCAGGATGAAGTCCACATATATATGATTACTATAAATAAAGAGAAAAAAAGCAACTTTTTTAGCATAAAAAACCTCCGTGCTTCAAGTATTGTTCAACCTGAAGCACGGAGGGAATAGCGCTTTTATTTTTTCTTTTTGAACTGATCGTTGTATTTTGCCGACGCCTCTCGGTTAACACGCAGACGCGCCTTGAAAAAGAGCTTTGCCACGTAGTATATCCAATAAACTATCGAGAATATTATCAAGCCCGTCAGCACGTTTGAGGGGCGCATAGAAACGGGAAGCATAAAGCAGGCGTAGAATCCGAAGAGGTATATCCCATAGTGAATAACCTCGCCAAGCACCGATGGGATCGCCTTAATTGCGCGAATAGCATCTGCAAGAGCGCAGAGAGCAGAGAATACGAAGAAGAGCAATACGCGGTTTGCCTCTATCGCGGGAGCGTCCTCACCCGTGGTTATGAAAACCATACAAAGCATATAGCCCGCACATATCAGCGTAAAATATATGCACGCCGAGCATAAAGCTTTTTTGATCAGTCCTTTTATATCCATGTTCAAGTTAAATCCTTTCGTAGTTTACCCATTCAATATAACATAAATACGAGATGAATTCAAGTACATTATGTAAATTTTTCAACTAAATAAAATAAAAACAGAAAGAGGCGCTTGAAGAGCGCCTCTTTTTATCAGTTGTTTTCTTCTTCCTTAGGTTGTTCATCAGATGCGGGCACATCATTTTCACTCTGAGGCTCGCTTGTCTTATCATTTGTGCTTGAGGGGCTCTTGTAAGCCTTTTGAAGATCACCGTCGTCAGTATAAACGTCGTCCTCAAAATCGTCCTCATATCCATCATCAAACTCATATTGAGACATTTCTTCAATGAGTGATTTGGGCTCGCTTGAGTCATGAGACATTGTTTTGTGGCAGATATTTCTTTCTTCAAGACGCTTTTTTATCCACTTGTTAAACAGTGTGTAAATAACGCTGCAGACGGGAACGCTGACGATAATTCCAACAACTCCGAAAAGTCCGCCACCGATAGTAACCGCGGCAAGCACCCATATACCCGGAAGTCCTACGTGTTTACCCATGATCCTCGGATAGATCACGTTCGACTCGATCTGCTGGAGAATGATTATAAATACAACGAACCAAAGCGCCTTAATAGGACTTTCGATAAATATAAAGAAAGCGCCGATGGCTGTTCCGATAAACGGACCGAAAACCGGGACAAATGCGGTAAAAGCAATAATACAGGAAACCATAACCGCGTAGGGCATTCTGAAAATAAGCATTCCGATAAAGCAGAGAGTTCCTATCAGAAGCGCCTCGGTGCACTGTCCGGCTATAAAACCCGAAAATGCCTTGTTTGAAAGAACTACTACCGAAATAAGCTTTCTGGCTCTTTCGCGTCTCATAATAGAGTAAATAATGCTCTTGGCAAGCTTGCCGAGCGACTCTTTAGAGGCAAGAACGTAAATTGAGAATACGAAGCCGAGAATAAGGTTAAGTACGGTGTTAAAAAGCGTGGTAACAATACCGAGCGCACCCTGCGCTATAGAGTTTGAGTGGCTATCCAAAAGACTTAACGCCCAAGAGCTTATTGAATTCCAGTCTATCGTCAGGTCGGGGAAGATTGATTTAAGATGGAGCTTTTCAAGCACCGAGTCGATCGTCGCGCTGACGTTCTCCATTGCAGAGGGAAGCGCGGTAAAGAACTTCTCACCTGTTCTTACAAGCTCAGGAATAACGAATGAGAGTAAAACGGTAATTATGGAAAGCAGAAAGAGAACGCTGAGGGTAAGACAAAGCGGTCTTTTCAGCTTCGACCACACCTTTCCGTTTCGGCGTGTAAGCTTTCCAAAGATCTTTTCCTCGAGATAGCGCAACGGCAGGTTTACGACGAAAGCTATGCAAAGACCGAGGATAAGAGGTGAAAATACACTCAGGATCTTGGATGCTGCATTGCTGACCGAGTTGATATTAGAAATAATAACGAAAAACAGAATTGAAGCAAGAATTACAGCGAGGGATTTAAAATATTTCTGATTTTCAGCTGTAAAAAATTTTTTGTTGTTTTTCATAAATAACCTCTTCGGTTTTAGATTTTAATAAAGATCATTCCTCGTCCGTATCTTTATCTTTTTCCTTCTTATCGCTCTCATCTTCTTCATGACGGAGAGTAATAACAGCACGGTCAACCTTGTGATCCTTGATGTCCTCGATATGTATATCGAGAGTATCGGTAGAAAGCTCAAAGCTTGCGCCATCCTCGGGAACTGAACCGTAAAGACCGAGAAGGAAGCCGCTTAAGGTGTCGGAATCACTGTTCTCAAATTTTATACCGATAGCTTCCTCAACCTCGGAGATAGACGCACTTCCCGCGATTCTCCAGGATTCCTCGGAAAGAATTTCTACACTCTCTATAGGCTCCTCGTCATCATCGGGCTGAGTGAATTCTCCGACGAGACATTCAACAAGGTCGGTAGTGGTAACTATACCGTAAAGTCCACCGTATTCATCAAGAACTATTGCGAGAGATTCCTTGTGCTCGCGCATATTCTTAAAGAGAACGTCAGCCTTAACTGCTTCGGGAACGAAGTAAGCGGGGGATACAACGGTTGCCATAACGTTTTCGCGGCTCTTATCCTCAAGTCTTAAGTATCCGCGAGCGTCGAGTATGCCGATGATGTCGTCCACACTTTCACCGTAGATGGGGTAGCGTGAATATCTGCTGTTTACTATAGCCTTGTCCCATTCCTCCATATCGTCGGATATATCAAGAAGGGTAAGCTCAGTGCGGTGGGTAGCGATCTCGCCTGCGGAAAGGTCGTCAAAGTCGAAGATGTTTTCTATAAGCTCTTTGTTGTATTCGTCAATGCTTCCGTCCTCGTGAGCCTCGTCAACGAGCGTGAGCACCTCGCCCTCGGTAACCGTGTCGTATTCCTTTGCCTTGAATATCTTAGAGAGGAGCTTCTTCCAGAGCATAAAGATAACATTGATAGGCATAAGAACTATCACGAGACAGCGAAGAATACCCGCAATCGCCATTGCAAATCCCTCAGCATGCTCCTTTGCAACGCTCTTGGGGGAAATTTCTCCGAAGATAAGGACTACTACCGTTATTACAGCGGTAGAAATACCCGCAGCGGCAGAAGCAAGAGAGGTCGTAGCAAGACACTCTACGAAGAAAATGGTAGCAAGCGAGGAAAGAGAAATATTTACTATATTGTTTCCTACAAGGATGGTGGAAAGAAGCTTATCGTAGTTATCCGAAAGCTTCATGGCAGAAGCGGCACGCTTGTTGCCCTCGGCAGCAAGATTTTTCATCTTGGTGCGATTAAATGAGGTGTAAGCGGTCTCACTTGCGGAAAAGAAGGCAGAAAGAGCCACAAGAACGATCATTACAATGATGTAGTAGGTACTCCCGTCAGGCATAATTAACTCCTTAATAAAAAATTGGTGAAACAGCAGGGAAGCAAAGCACAGGAAAAGCCAAAATCTCAAAAACGCAAAAAAGCATAGCCTGAGCTCTTTTTTTAGTAAAAAGCGCAGGTTATGCGTTAAAACAAGCTATTAAATAAGTACTTCGACAGTTACCGTCACTATCGCAGTTATCCACGGCTGTTTTCTCCCTAAATAAATTTCAGTATAAATATATACTGATAACGATAATAATTATATCATAAAATAAGTATTTGTCAAGGGTTAAAGGCAAAAATAATAAAAAAATATTAAAAAATCAATCTATTTTATGGTAAAAATGCTCTTTTCTCAAAAAAAGACTAATAAAAAGAGCGTTCGGTATATGCCGAACGCCCATTTATCAGCTTAATTCTTATCAAAGCTTGGCGGTGCTTACAGTCTCAAAGACCTCGCCGTTGTTTTTCTTGTTTTTGTAAAGCTCAAGCGCCTTTGCTACCTGATCGGGACAGGAGGTGTTCTTAAACCCGCATTTGATACCGTCAAGACGTGAGATAGCCTCGTCAACCGTCATATCGCGAAGCAAGGAAGCAACGCCTTGAGTGTTTCCCGAGCAACCGCCTGTGAATTTAACGAGGGCTATTCTGTCGCCGTCGAGGATAAGCTCGATCTTTCTTGAGCAAACGCCTGAGGGTGTGTAAACGAATTTTTCCATAACTGATATATCTCCTCTGATTTCAATTTTGAATGTAGGGGTAAAGCCCTATGGGTGAATAGCTGTCATAGTAGAGCGTAAGGAAGGTGCGCAGAAGTAGGCTGTCGCTACCGCTTACACGAAAGCTGAGAATGAATTTTTGGGATTGTGTATCGTAGGGTACGGGGCGTGCGTCTATCGAGAGAAGCTGAGCCTTGCACGCCCTTGCCGCAGAGAGCAGACCGTCAAGAAAGTCGCCGTTCGAGTCAAGCACAAAAAACTCAAGAACGAAGGGGGTGCTTTTAGCAACACGCTCTATAGGCTCGCGACAGCTTCTGCCGATTAGCGCATATCTGATATGAGAATCACCGTCTCCTTCAATATCGCAAACTGCGCATATCTTAAGCTCAAATCTGTCAAGAAGCGAGTAAAATCCAAAGAGCTTGCCGTCAAGCGAATTTTCTATAGGTAAGATACAAAACTCGCACGAGCCCTCGGCGACCGCCTCGCAAGCGCCGTTTATAGATGACGTATATACCGCTCGCGGCGTGCTTACTGCCAAGGAAAGATGCTCAAAGGCGGCATCGTTAAATTTGTTCTTTGGATAGGCTATTTTACCGTGAGTACCTGCTGATGCATCTTCGCCATCACCTATTGCCGTTATTCTCTTAAGCTCATCCGCGCTTCTTTTTCGCAGCAGGAGCTCGCGGCAGAGAATTATACTGTCGGCAGGAGAGCATTCTTCAGTAAACTCGGCGTATTTTCTGAGTATTTCCGAGAGTGTTTCGCCCTCATTATCCTCACATAGAGTTCTTGCTATCTCGGATAAGGTCAGAGCGCGTTGCTCGTTTGCAATATTGCTTCGCGCCCGGAACTCTTTTAGATTGCTTGTTAATATATCAAGCTTTTCGTTTTTTGTCATACCAAATTTAAAGCTTCATCATAAGGTCAAAGCCCTCGCGCATAAACTCCTGCATTTCCTCAGCAGAGAACTTCTTCTGAGAGAGCATAGAGAGCTTATAGACGTAGGAGGCAATCTGCTTTGCCTTTTCGGGATCGGATGAGGATAATTCTTCAAGCCTTGCGGTCAGGGGCGAAGCTGTATTTACAGTAAATGTCGCATCCTTGAGGCCCGAGTCTATTGTCATTCCGTAAAGTCTCATCATATCCTCGCGGCGTCTTGCTTCCTCGCTGACTGTAAGGATCGCGGGTACCTGTTCGTCCTTGAGAGAAGAAAATTCTATCCTGACTCCCTCGCCGAGAACGTCGGTAAATATGCTCTTGAGAGCCTCACTTTCAGTAACCTCAGCGTCTGATACGAGCGAGTCTGCAATGTTGGCATCAACTCTTGTAAAGGATACGCCATCCATGTATTGCTCGAGCATAGACGCGAACTGAGTTTCGATAGAACGTTCAAACAGAGCGACCTTTACGCTCTGATTATTAAGCATTGCGATATACTGAGCTTGAAGATCCTTGTCGGTGGCGTAGTATATCTTGTTTTCGTGTGTCTCTTTAGCATCGGCAAGATATTCCTCATAAGTCATAAAGCTGCCGTCTGTGAGCTTTAAGAGGAGCGCGCCCTTGACTCTGTCATAGAACTTTCTGTCCCTCATACAAGCGTATTCAATAAAGGGAGCGATGTCATTCCAAATGGTTTCGTAATTTTCACGCTCGTTGTTGCAGAGAGCGCAGAGCTTGTCCGCAAGCTTCTTTACGATATGGGCGGAAAGCTTTGAAACGTAGGTGTTGGTCTGAAGATAGCTTCTTGAGACGTTAAGCGGAAGCTCAGGGCAGTCGAGAACGCCTTTGAGCATAAGAAGATACTCGGGAATTACTTCCTTGATATTATCGGCAACGAACACTTGATTGTAGTAAAGCTTTACCTGTCCTTCTACAGTCTCATATTCGTTTGAGAGCTTGGGGAAGTAGAGGATACCCTTGAAGTTCAGGGGATAATCGGCGTTGATGTGAATATGAAACAGAGGACTTCTGTAATCCATAAATACTTTACTGTAGAAGTCATTATAGTCATCGTCTGTGCATTCGGAGGCATTCTTCTGCCAGAGTGGGAATGTTTCGTTGATAGGCTTGCTGTCTGCGTCGGACTCATCGCCCGCATCCTCAAAGTATATTTCAACAGGCATAAAGGAGCAGTATTTTTCAAGTATAGCGCGTATCTTGGATTTGGAGAGATACTCGCTCTCGCTTTCAGAAATGTGCATTATAACGCTCGTGCCGCGCTCGGTGCGTTCACCCGAGGAAAGCTCGTACTCACCGCTCTCTGAGCATACCCAATGAACAGCGGGGGCATCGGTGTATGACTTAGTCTCTATCTCAACGCTGTCGCTGACCATAAACGACGAGTAAAATCCAAGACCGAAATGTCCGATAATTCCGTTTTTAGCACTCTCAGAGCCCTCGTTTTCATATTTCTGTATAAAATCAACAGCACCCGAGAGAGCGATGCTGCATATATACTTGTCAAGCTCCTCCTCAGTCATACCGATACCGTTGTCGCTGACAGTAAGTGTGCCTGCATCGGCATCAAGTGATACGGTAATGCGATAGCTCTCGTCAGTAGCCTCACGTATTCCGAGCGACTCAAGTCTCTTGAGCTTGGTTACAGCATCCGACGCGTTTGAAACTATCTCGCGAAGAAAAATGTCCTTTTCGGAGTAGAGCCACTTTTTTATGATAGGGAAGATATGCTCTGTATCAACAGAGATCCCGCCTTTTCTTACGTTTTTGTTTTCTTCAGTCATCTTATATCCTTTCCGAGACGACAGTCTCTTTTCATATATTAAAATCTATCTCCTATATTTTATCTGCAAATTGCTTGGAAGTCAAGACAAATACGAGAAAAAGAGAAAAGTTTACATTCGCACAATAAATATCACGCGTATCTATTGAAAAAAGTTCATTTTTTTGTTATAATTTCAAGGTAGGATAATAAGGCGGAACTCTTCCGCCATATGATAGAGAGGACAGAGCCGACTATGGAGAAAACAGTAAAAGCATACGCGAAAATAAATCTTCATCTGGACGTTACGGGAATAAGAGAGGACGGATATCACTCTGTAGAGACGGTAATGCAATCACTCTCTCTTTGCGATGACGTTAGAGTTTGTCTTACCAATGACGGTTCAGTCTTTGCAAGCTGTAACATAGACGGACTGCCTACAGACGAGAGAAATATAGCAGTCAGAGCCGCACGACTTTATCTTGATACGATCAAAAGTGATAAGGGCGCGTTTATCCGAATTGAAAAGCGGATACCTATGGCGGCAGGACTTGCGGGCGGCAGCGCAGATGCCGCGGCAACTCTCGTTGCGCTGAACAGTCTTTTTGAAAATGCGCTTACTGAGGGTGAGCTTCTCTCTCTTGGATCGTCTCTTGGCGCTGACGTGCCTTTCTGTATAGCTTGCGGAACGCACTATTCCGACGGCAGAGGCGACCTGCTTCACGATTTTCCGAGCCTTAACGAAAGTACGGTCTTTGTAGTGGCATATGGCGGCGAAGGAGTTTCTACTCCTTGGGGATATCAACTGCTTGATAAGACCTTTGATAACTTCAACGGATACTCTCCCGTAGGCTGTGAAGCCTTGAGAGAAGCTATTGCGAACGGAACGGCTTTTGATTTTTCAGCACATCTTTTTAACATTTTTGAAGCTCCCGTCATAGCCGAGAGACCTGTCGCAAGGAGGCTCCTGGAGGCTCTAAAAGCGAGTGGCGCGCTTGCCGCAAGAATGAGCGGAAGCGGTCCTTCGGTTTTTGGAGTGTTTGATAGCATTGACTCTGCCCAGAGGGCTCTTGCGGCTATCTCACCCTTAGAATGCTTTGCGTGTATCTGCTATCCCGTGGGGAAAAGAAATAGTTAAAAAACTGCGTTATACAGCACATTTTCGGTTGACAAATGTGCTGTATAGTTGTATAATATATTATATATAACCTTTATATAGTACGGAGGATTCCGATGTCATATAGATCAGATAAAGAAAAAATGCAAAAGGAAGCGCAGGCGCACAGAAGATCGGTTCTTTTTATAATAAAAGTAACCTTTGTAGCATTCGCTGCCTTTCTTCTTATTTTTTGCGTTACGCTCGTTCTCTCAAGCGTTTTTGAGTGGGACAGCAATTCAAATGGAGACGAAATAGCTCCGAGCATAACCCAGAATATGAACGTAGAGGGCTTTGAAGCCTACAACGGCGGCGTAGTAGGATACGTAGGCGTAACCCCAACCTTTAAGAAGTTTATATCTGTCAGCGATGATACCGACGAGACTCCTATAGTTTCTGTAGATCACAACGTTGATATAAATACCGTAGGAACTTATACCGTAAGATATACCGTTGAGGATGCCTCGGGCAACGTTGCGCATAAAACGCTGATCTACGAGGTAAAGAAGGACGAGTACTCGCTCTCGAAGCTTATGTCTCTTATCGGAGAGAAAGCTGCCGAGCTTAAGATAACAAAGGAAATGTCAAAGGTACAGCAGGTTCGCGCTATTTACGATTACGTTCATACGAACGTTAAGTTTACAGACGAGTCGAATATCCCGAATATCGATCGCAGTAAGTGGCAGAGCGATTGGCTCGAGGAGGCTGTACGCGGACTTGAGACGATGGAGGGCGACTGTTACACCTATTATTCGCTTTCTAAGGCCTTCTTTGAGTATTTCGGTATTGAAAGCTACGGAATCAAGCGCGCTGAGAACTACGAGGGCGCGGAGGATGACGGAACTCACTTCTGGAGTGCTGTAAACGTAGGAGCCGGAAGCGACAGATGGTATTATTACGACGCTACAAGACTTAACGGATATTTTAACGGAGATAGATCCGATAAGAACGCCTGCCTTATCACCGAGGCAAAGCTGAAGAGCCATAAGACCTCAAGCGGAGAGACTTATTTCTACAAGATGACTAAATCCTACGATTTCCCGACTATTTCCACCGAGGAGCTTGACTGATAATGCAAAAAAATATTCTTGAATATCTTGAAAGCACCGTAAAGGTCTGCCCCGACAAATTAGCTTTTTCCACGGGCAAGGAGGGAATGACCTTCTCGGAGATATACACGCGCTCGCGTGCCGTTGGAAGCTTTCTCGCTGATAACGGATTTTACGGTGAGCCGATAGCTATAATAATGGACAAGCACCCCCGCACGCTCACGGCGTTCTGGGGAGTAAATTACGCCGGCTGTTTTTACGCTTGCATAGATGAAAAGATGCCCGAGGCGAGAATGAGCGCTATTATCGAAAAGCTCTCGCCAAGAGCTATTATCTGCGACACTAAAAACAGAAAGACCGCAGAAGCGCTCAACGTTGATACGGTGTATCTCTACGACGATATATGCAACTACCCAGTAAACGAGAGCGTACTTGCCGATATACGAGCAAAGCAGAGCAGTACCGACGCTATCTACGTTGCCTTCACATCAGGCTCTACGGGTACGCCCAAAGGAGTTGTAGCCGCGCACCGCTCGGTAATAGACTATACCGAAACACTTTGCGAAGCACTTGAGTTTGACAGCAATACTGTTTTCGGAAATCAGACACCGCTCTATTTTGATGCGCCCTTAAAAGAGATAATGCCTACCCTCAAGCTCGGCGCAACGACTTATTTTATCCCCAAGATGCTTTTCTCGTTTCCGGTCAAGCTTGTCGAATATCTTGACGAGCATAAAATTAACACTATCTGCTGGGTAGTGTCGGCACTCGTTCAGATATCCTCGCTCGGCGCACTTGAAAATCACACGCCTAAATATCTTACAAAGGTAGCGTTTGGAAGCGAGCTGTTCCCGAGAAAGCAGTACGATCTCTGGCGCGCAGCACTTCCCGAAGCGGACTTTTATAATCTCTACGGTCCGACTGAGGCTACGGGAATGTCTTGCTATTGGAAGGCAGACAGAGAGCTGAATCCGGACGAGCCTATCCCGATAGGTAGGCCGTTTGACAACACGGACATTATCCTTATAGACGAGGGCGTACGCTCAGAGCAGGGAGAGATATGCATACGCGGAACGTGTCTTACTATGGGATACTATAACGATAAGGACAAGACAGACGCGGCATTCGTGCAGAATCCGCTTAATACGGCATACCCTGAGCTGATATATAAAACAGGGGATATAGGCAGGATAAACGAGCGCGGAGAGCTTGTTTTCCTCTGCCGCAAGGACTCGCAGATAAAGCATATGGGACACCGCATCGAGCTTGGCGAGATCGAGAGCGCGGCACTCAAATGCGACGGCGTGCGAAGCGCTTGCTGTGTTTATGACAACGAGGGCAAGCGTATAGTTCTGTACGCGGTAGGAGATACCTCGCCAGAGGAAATAGCCTCTATATTACGCGGATATCTGCCGAGATATATGCTTCCCGCGCATATTGAAAAATTAGACGTGCTTCCGTTTACAACAAACGGAAAGATAGACAGAAAAGGACTTAAGGAAAGAGCCGAGAAGGCGCTTTCTTAACTAAGGAGAACATTGGTATGGAAAAACTTATCGCAATTCTTTCCTCGCTTCATCCCGACGTGGATTTTGAGAATAACGATTCGCTTATCGACGACGGTATTCTTGACTCCCTCGATATAGTAACTCTCGTTACCGAGATAAATGCTACCTTCGACGTTATCATTCCCGCCGAAGAGGTAGTTCCCGAGAATTTCAACTCAGCAGAGGCTCTTATGGAGCTTATCACAAGGCTTGACGAGGAATAATAATACAAAATGCTTTTTACGTCATACGGATTTATTCTCTTTATGGCTCTGCTGCTCTGCGTCTATTATATCTTCCCCAAGAAATATCAATGGACGCTTCTGCTTGTAGGCAGCTACTTTTTCTACGCCTTTTCGGGCATAGAGAACTTCGCGTTTATAATTTTTACGACTCTCTCGTGCTTCTTTATTGCGAGAGTGATAGAGAAGAGAAAGACACGCGAGGACGAATACGTAGCGCTCAACAAGGAAAGCTTGAGCAAGGAAGAGAGAAAGGCATACAGAGCAAAAGAGAAGAAAAAGAGATTTTATATTCTTGTTCTTGGATTGCTGCTTAATTTCGGAATTCTTGCAATTCTTAAATACACAGCCTTTGCAGTAAAGAATCTCAATAGCGCTCTTGTTATCTTCGGAGCTGATAAGCTTACCGTTCCCGATCTGATAATACCCTTAGGACTTTCCTTCTTTGTATTTCAAAGCACGGGATATCTTATCGACGTTTACAGAGGCAAGACCTTTGCCGAGAAGAATATCGCAAGACTTGCGCTCTTCGTATCTTTCTTTCCGCAGCTTGCCCAAGGCCCTATCTCAAGACATTCTGACCTTGCCGCAGAGCTTTATACTCCGCACCCCTTTTGCGCCAAAGCGCTGAAGTTCGGCTTGCAGAGAATACTCTGGGGATACTTCAAGAAGCTTGTCATTGCAGACAGAGTGCTTGTAGCTATCAAGTCTCTCCTTGGAGATACCTCGTCCTATACGGGCGCTTACGTAGCTCTGCTTATCATTCTTTATTCAATAGAGATATACGCCGATTTCACTGGCGGAATAGATATAACTATCGGTATTGCCGAGGCAATGGGAATTCGCCTCAAGGAGAACTTCAATCA
The DNA here is from genome assembly GCA_937893945.1 of uncultured Clostridia bacterium. GTDB lineage: Bacteria > Bacillota > Clostridia > Oscillospirales > CAG-272 > HGM12713. Next base: position 37,073 of record CALCTA010000107.1, read on the forward strand.
TCCGTTCTCCTCGCGCTCGACCAAGGAGTATTGGAACAGATGGCATATCACGATGGGAAGCTGGTTTACAGATTACGTCTTTTATCCGCTCTCATTCTCAAGACCGATGATGAAGCTCTCGACCTGGAGCAGAGCTAAGCTCGGCAACGCGGTAGGAAAGAGATTGCCCGTATATATAGCGACCTCTGTAACTTGGTTCTTAACGGGACTATGGCACGGAGCGGCGTGGAACTTTATCGTCTGGGGAATGCTCAACTGCCTCGTTATTCTCGTCTCTCAGGAGCTTGAACCGCTTTACAGACGCTTCCGCGAGAAATTTCCTCGCCTTACCGCATCCTACGGTTATCATTGCTTTGAGGCTTCGCGCACCTTCTTACTCATGGGACTTATCCGCTCGCTCGATTGCTACGCAAACGTGCCTCTCTCTTTTCGCATGTGGGGTAGTATGCTCACAACCTTCAATTACGGAAGCTGCTTTGGCGGAGGCATACTCGACCTCGGACTTGAGATAAAGGATTACGTTATTATTGCAGTAGCCGTGGCAGTCGTGGCAGTAGTAGCAAAGATTTCCGAAAAACGAGATCTGCGCGAGTGGTTGCTTGGTAAGACTGTGCTTTCCTGGACACTAAGTGCGGCGATATTGATAGCAATAATCCTGTTTGGCGCTTACAGCATCGGATATGACGCATCACAGTTTATTTATACACAATTCTGATATATAGGAATATAAATGAAGAAAAAGATTTTAGTAAGCATAGCGGCGCTCCTGATAATAGTTCTGATACTCGGACTGCTTCAGGCGCTTGTCGTTCCAAAGTATATAACTAATCCCGAAGGACTTCTTACGGGAGAATATTACGCCGACGCCGGCGGACACGACGTTATATTCGTGGGCGACTGTGAGGCTTATGAGAGCGTAGTGCCTTCGATTTTATGGAAGGAATACGGTATCACCTCTTACGTGCGCGGCGGTGCTCAACAGCTTGTCTGGCATTCATATTATCTTCTTGAGGAGACCTTCAAATATGAGTCTCCAAAGGCGGTAGTGTTTAACGTTTACGCACTCAAATACGGCGAGCCGCAGAGCGAGGCGTATAACAGAATGACCTTTGACAATATGAAATGGTCAACTGCAAAGGTAAATGGAATATTCGCGTCTATGACCGAGGATGAGAGCTTTGTTGAATATCTCTTTCCCTTGCTCCGCTACCATTCCAGAATAACCGAGCTTGAAAAGACTGATTTCGAGTATTGGCTCAAAAGTCCTGAGGACGTATCGGACAACGGTTATCTTATGAAGACGGGCGTCAGACCTATGCCTGAGAGCGAGCCTATAACAGATGCTCCCGAGGAGCTTATACCCGATAGCTCTATAGAATATCTGGATAAGATGCGAGAGCTTTGCGCGGAGAATGACTGTGAGCTGATACTTATGAAAGCACCCACTAATCCGAGAGGATATTGGTGGTATGACGAGTGGGATGCGCAGATAACCGAATATGCAGAGCAGCATAGCCTGTCTTACTATAATTTTATCCCTCACGCAGAGGAGATGGGCATAGACTGGCAGACAGATACCTACGACGAGGGACTTCACCTCAACGTTTACGGAGCAGAGAAGTTTACAAAGCATCTCGGTGCACTGCTTTCCGCAAAACACGGTATTGCCTCTCATAAGGATGAAGCCGACACACTCTCTCGTTGGAATGAATATCTCGACGAATATGAAAACAAGAAGAAGCAAATGGAGGACACCGATAAATGAAAGCTATTATGAAAATTTTGTGCGCGGTATTAGCGCTTATTTGCATTGGCACTATGACGCTAGCCTGCGATAGCTCAAACGACGATAACGGCGGAGCTTCGGGCGGCACGTTCGGTATTGTCTATAAGGACACTACCATCAAGCTCGACGAGAAGGCTGACGGAGTTCTCTCTAAGCTCGGCGAGCCTAAACACACCGATAATCTCGGAGATTGCGGCGGCATTGGCGTGCAGACCAAATACACCTTTGACGATATAGCAATCAACACCCTTAAGGAAAAGGACGGAGAGAAGATACACAAGATAGCCTTGCTCAACGACCTCGTTTCTACCTCTAAGGGTATTTCCATCGGATCAGACGAGGCGAGCGTCAAGGAAGCCTACGGTACACCCTCTGCTGAGGAGAACGGCAAGCTGATCTACAAGAGCGGAAATCTTGAGCTTGAGTTTACCGTTAAGGGCGGAAGTGTTACCGCTATAAATTATAGAAGAATAGTCTGAACAATATAGCAAAAAAGAAAAGAGAGTGCTGAAAAAACGATTTTTGTCGGAATTCGGCACTCTCTTTTTGTGCTTTTATGAAAAAATAGAAAAAACTGCAATATTTTTAGCACTGTTCACAAATAATTAACAAAAAACTTTTAAAAAACCCTTGACAAACAGAGCAAAAAATGATAAATTTTATACAGTGATTTAGCACTTGAGGCAAAAGAGTGCTAAACCAAGTTAAAAAACGAGAGGAGAAAGGTTAATGGGACACGAAAATCTCAGCGAAAGAAAAAAGCTTATACTTAAGGCTATCGTTGAAGCTCATATTGACGGTGGCGAGCCTGTCGGTTCAAAGTATATAATGCAGAATAATCTTCTCTCATGCTCATCTGCAACGATAAGAAACGAAATGGCAGAGCTTGAGCAAATGGGCTACCTCGTACAGCCTCATACTTCAGCCGGCAGAGTGCCAAGCGAGGCAGGCTACAGATTTTACGTTGACGCTCTCGTGGAGCAGTACGCGAGAACCACTCACGAGGTGGTGCAGATAAATCAGCTTCTTAGAACAAAGATGAACGAGCTTGATCAGCTTCTTGATACGGCGTCTCGTCTCGCTTCTACAATGACTAATTACACAGGCATTGCGATAAAGCCTAAGTCCAATTCGGTAACGATGTCGAAATTTGAGATAATACCGATGGACCAGAACAATTTCGCGATGGTAATGATAAGCTCGGGCGGCGTTGTAAAGACTAAAAAGGTAAAGACTGCCGAGATTATCCCCGAGGGAGCGCTTGCGAGACTTTCCGAACTTTTCAATTCGTCTCTGTGCGGAATTGGCGCGGATATGATAACTCTCCCGATAATTATGCGACTTGAGGTCGAGATGGGAGATGCGGCATTCCTTGTAAACCCCACGGTCAAGTGTGTTTATGAGGTAATGAATGAAATTGACGGCGGAGAGATGAAGCTCTCGGGTCTTAATCATCTTCTTAAGTATCCCGAATACGCAGATACAGCGGAATTTGGTGAGCTGCTCGGAACACTTGAAAGTCAGGAGGAGATACTTGAGCTGGTATCTACCGCCGAGAGCGATGATATAAACGTCCTCATCGGTTCTGAAAGCTCTGTAAAGGTAATGAACAATTCCTCGCTCGTCTTTACACCGATAAAGAAGAACGGTCATACGATCGGCGTTATCGGCGTATTAGGACCGAGACGAATGAATTATAAACAGGTTTTAAAGGCCCTCGGAGACATAGGCGGAAGCATAGCGCAGATGATGGAAGAGGACAGACAGTTAAAGGAAGCAAATACAAAGGAAGGAGATAATTGATGGAAGAGAACAAGAACACCTGCCCTGAGGACATCAAGGAGCAGGAGGCGGCAGAGGCACAGGCTGAAAACACCGAGCCGATGCAGGATGCAACTTCCGAGGCAGAGGCTGAGGAAAAGCTCTCGGGCAAGGAAAAACGAAAGATGAAGAAAGCTGAGGCGGAGATAGAAAAGCTTAACGCGACTATCGCCGAGGAGCAGGATAAGTATTTAAGACTTTACGCGGAATACGATAATTTCCGTAAGAGAAGCGCAAGAGAGCGCGAGGGCATTTATACAGACGCATACTGTGATGCGCTTTCACAGATACTGCCGGTTCTCGATAATCTCGAGAGAGCGGCACAGTTCAACGCCGAGGAAGCAGACTCACCCATGGCAAAGGGACTTGAGCTTACACTCAAGAGCTTTGTAGAAACGCTGAACAAAATGGGAGTTTACGAGATAGAGGCGCTTGATAAGGAATTCGATCCCAACCTTCACAATGCTGTAATGCACGTTGACGATGAGGGCGTGGGCGAAAATATAGTAGTTGAGGTCTTTATGAAGGGATATAAAAAAGGAGACAAGGTGCTCCGTCATTCCATGGTAAAGGTCGCAAACTAAAATAATAACTTATATTTGAAAAATTTAGAATAACCCATTAAGGAGGAAAATTATTATGGGAAAGATCATCGGTATAGATTTAGGTACAACAAACTCTTGCGTAGCAGTATTTGAAGGTGGCGAGCCTATTGTTATCGCTAACCCCGAGGGCGCGAGAACAACACCCTCTGTTCTTGCTTTTTCCAAGACAGGTGAAAGAATGGTAGGTCAGGTCGCAAAGCGTCAGGCTATCACCAACCCCGACAGAACAGTAATCAGTATAAAGCGTGAGATGGGTACTGCCCACAAGAGAACTATTGACGGCAAGTCCTACACTCCTCAGGAGATCTCCGCAATGATACTTCAGAAGCTTAAGGCAGATGCTGAGGCTTATCTCGGAACAACAGTAACTCAGGCAGTTATCACAGTTCCCGCATACTTCTCTGATGCTCAGAGACAGGCAACAAAGGACGCAGGTAAGATCGCAGGTCTTGAGGTCCTTCGTATAATCAACGAGCCTACCGCGGCTGCTCTTGCTTACGGTATTGATAAGGAAAACGATCAGAAGATCATGGTATTCGACCTTGGCGGCGGTACGTTCGACGTATCTCTCCTTGAGATCTCCGACGGAGTTTTCGAGGTTCTCGCAACCGCAGGTAACAACCGCCTTGGCGGTGATGACTTCGATGAGAGGATCATCAACTGGATGGCAGATCGCTTCAAGGCTGAGAACGGCGTAGATCTCCGCAACGATAAGATGGTAATGCAGAGACTTAAGGAAGCTGCAGAGAAGGCTAAGATCGAGCTTTCCGGTATGTCTACCACCAACATCAATCTCCCCTTCATCACTGCTACCGCAGCAGGTCCTCTCCACTTTGACGCAACTCTTACAAGAGCTGAGTTTGATAAGATCACCGCAGACCTCGTTGAAGCAACCATGGGCCCGACAAGACAGGTACTTTCTGACTCCGGTCTTAAGGCAAGCGAGGTTGACAAGGTGCTTCTCGTAGGCGGTTCTACAAGAATCCCCGCAGTTCAGGAAGCAGTTAAGAAGTTCCTCGGCAAAGAGCCCTTCAAGGGCATCAACCCCGATGAGTGCGTAGCTCTCGGTGCGGCTATCCAGGGCGGCGTTCTTGGCGGCGACGTAAAGGATCTTCTCCTTCTTGACGTAACTCCTCTCTCTCTCGGTATCGAGACTCTCGGCGGAGTATTTAATAAGATAATCGACAGAAATACCACTATTCCCGTAAAGAAGAGCCAGGTATATTCTACCGCGGCAGACGGACAGACCTCTGTTGAGATACACGTTCTTCAGGGTGAGCGCGAGATGGCGGCTTACAACACCACCCTCGGCAGATTCAACCTTGACGGTATTCCCGCAGCTCCTCGCGGAGTTCCTCAGATCGAGGTAACCTTCGACATCGACGCTAACGGTATCGTTAACGTAACCGCTAAGGATCTCGGCACAGGTAAGGAGCAGCACATCACAATCACATCCTCTACCAATATGTCTCAGGCTGATATTGATAAGGCTATCAAGGATGCGGAGAGATTTGCTGAGGAAGACAAGAAGCAGAAGGAAGCAGTTGACGTAAAGAACCGCGCTGAGTCTATGGTATTCCAGGCTGAAAAGACACTCGGCGAGATCGGCGATAAGGTTGACGCGGCTGATAAGGCTTCTGTTCAGAGCGCTCTTGACGATCTTAAGGCTACTATCCCCGGCGGCAACACCGATGATATCAAGGCTAAGACCGAGGCTCTTGAGAAGGCATTCTACGCACTTTCCGAGAAGCTCTACGCTCAGCAGGGCGCAAACGGTGCGGCAGGTGCAGGCGACGCAGGTAACGCAGGCGGAGACGACACCTACTACAACGCAGAGTACGAAGATAAGACCAACGAGTAATTATTATAGCACAGCGCTAAACGGCATTTTGCCGTTTAGCGCGAAAGTGCTTTTATAAAGGAATTTTATTTTAGGGTTAACGAGGCAATTTTATGGCAGATAAACGAGATTATTACGAGGTGTTAGGACTTTCCAAGGGTGCTGACGAGACCGAAATCAAAAAGGCGTATCGCACTATGGCAAAGAAATACCACCCCGATATGAACCCCGGAAATGCCGAGGCAGAGGCTAAATTCAAGGAAGTAAACGAAGCGTATGCGGTTCTTTCTGACGCTGATAAAAAGGCGCAGTATGATCAGTACGGACATGCGGCATTTGACCAGACAGCAGGCGGCGGTGGCTACGGCGGATTTGGCGGATTTAGCGACTTTGGCGATATCGGGGATATATTCGGTAGCATATTTGGCGGCGGATTCGGCGGAGCATCGAGACAGAACAGAAATGCTCCTATGCGTGGCGAAGACGTTATGGCAAAGGTAACCATAAGCTTTGAAGAAGCAGTCTTTGGCGTTAAGCAGGACGTTTCCTACAGCCGCATACAAAAATGCTCAGACTGTGGTGGCTCGGGCGCGGCAAAGGGAACGAGTGCTGAGACCTGTAGCGCTTGTCGCGGAAGCGGACAGAGAGTTATTGCTCAGCGTATAGGCGGCATGGCGTTCCAGTCCACGACCACCTGCGACGCTTGTAAGGGAAAGGGCAAGATAATCAAGGAGCCCTGCTCGAACTGTCGCGGAAAGGGCTTCGTAAAGGTCAATAAGAAATATGCGGTTTCTATCCCTGCGGGAATTAACGACGGACAGCGCCTTACTATAAGAGGACAGGGCTGCGACGGACGAAACGGCGGTCCTGCAGGCGATCTTATCATTACCGTCAACGTCAAACCTCACGCTTTCTTTGAACGCGATGGCTTCAACATCTACTGCGACGTTCCGCTTACCGTAGCGGAGGCTACACTTGGTGCGGAGATCGAAGTGCCTACACTTGAGGGTAACCAGAAGTTTACTATCCCCGAGGGTACTCAGGGCGGAACTGAATTCACGCTTAAACAGAAGGGCGTACCCTTTATAAATAATCCCAACCGCCGAGGAGACCTTATATTTACTACTGTTATTGAGATTCCCAGAGGCCTTAACGAAAAGCAGAAGGAGCATATGAGAGCCTTTGCGGACTCCTGCAAGGAGAGCAATTACTCAAAGAAAAACGGATTTTTCAAGAGAATATTTGATAAAAAATAAAGGACTTAAAAATGACGGATAAAGATTATACCTGTGAGGATTGGGGCAGTGAGACCGAGTGGACTCAGATAAAGGTCAAGGTAAGTCTTGATGCCCTTGACGATACTATTGCCGTTATGAATATGGTATCAAATTATCTTCAGATAGAGGATTACAGCGACATAGACCTCAAGACCTGCTATGGCGATCTTATTGACGAGGCAATACTTAATGCCGATAAAACAGTTGCGTACGTTTCGGTATATCAGTCGGCAGACGGCGGAGTGGCAGACACTCTCGTTTTTCTGCGCGAGCGATTTGCCACGCTTGGTATCAAAGCTGAGATAAGTGTAAGCGGTGTAAACGAAGAGGACTGGGCTAACTCATGGAAGGCGTACTATAAGCCGATAAAGATAGGAGAAAGAATAGTCATCGTGCCCGCTTGGGAGAAGTATAACGCTTCGCCCGACGAGATAGTCGTAAGAATGGATCCCGGAATGGCGTTCGGCACGGGAACTCACGAGACCACAAGACTTGTCATAAAGCTTCTTGAAAAATACGTAAAGGACGGAGCTCGAGTT
>CALCTA010000108.1 GCA_937893945.1 uncultured Clostridia bacterium
ATTTCTAATTTTGAAATTTTGCTCTGAGGGTCGTCGAGGGCGCCGACCCCTACCGGTTTGGATTTTCCCTTCATTAAAGTTCTTTGCGCTACTTTCTTTCAAGAAAGTAGCAAAAAATCGCGTCCTTAAATCTAACTTTCCTCAACCCCAAGCTCGCAGACGCGTTGCCATATAAGGTCGGCAGATGCTTCGGCGTCATAGAGAGCAGAGGGGGTATTGAGCAGATTTTGTCTGTATTTGTTGAGCTTCTGTCTATCCTTTGCAAGCTCGCATATCTTTCTTGCCGCGCGACGGGCGCTTGGGATATACATAGCGCCGCCGAGGTTCTTGACGTAGTAGTTCTTAATACCCGTCTCGATATAGGTCGCGCACTTGGTAACTATTATCGGTACTCCAAGAGAAGCAGGCTCTGCTATAGAGTTTGCTCCGCTCTTGCCCGCGTAAATATCAGCCGCGGCGAGATATTGAGTTATTTTATCGGTAAATCCGAGGACAACAAGCTCTATATGTTTAGGTGTATTGCGCGAAAGCTCGTCAAGCTCGGCGCGAAGCTTCTCATTAAGTCCGCAAAGAGCGACGATAGTCATAGGAACGTCCGCTAATTTTACGAGATTCTTAACGGTAGCGCCAAGACGTGCCATTCCGTAGCCACCGTCGCTGAGCGCGACCGTGAATATATCCTCGCGAAGTCCGAGCGAGCGGCGAAGCTCGCGCTTGTCGGCTTGCTTGAGTGCCGATATCTCGGGGCGCTCGGGGAACGGTATCTTGGTTATATTTCCGCCTGCGTACATTCTCGTTCTTGCTATCTTCTTATATCCCGGCTCGGTTGAAATAAGGAAGTTATTACAATCGACGTCAAACGCGCCGTTTGAATATACGTCGGGGCAGAAGCAGAGAACGTAGGGACGGGGAGAGGTCATCTTGTTGACGTAGTAGGGAATAGCCCAATGCGCGCTATAGACGACGTTAGCATCCATTTCGGATATATGCTTAACGGCGAGCGGCGCGGTCTTTCTTCCGCTTACGGTCTGAGAAAGAAGCACCTGGAGCGCAAAGCTGTCTCCCGCGATAAGATTGCCTATTTTACAAAGCACGCCGAGAACGGGGGAGCGATTCTGATTTTTGACCGCTCTTGTAAAGAGCTTTTCGGTCTTTTGCATATCGGGATTTCCCGTTTCGGTAAAGAATTTCGATTCAATTACCTCAACTTTGTCGCCGTACTTGCGCTTAAACGCCTCACAGACGGTTCTCGTGGGGATTATATGTCCCATGCCTGCCTCAACAAAGGTAAATACCACGCGCGGCTTCTCGCCCTTTTTTGGGCGGTTGAGGTTGTTCAGCCGCTCAAGACGCTTATGCTCGAGAGATACCTCTGAGCAAGCGAGGAAGGCGGCGTAAAGTATATGGAAGTTGGGATAGAAGAAGAAGTTATCCACAAGCGACATTCCAAGAATACAGAGCGGCACTCCGAGGAGAAGCAGCTTGTCAAGCGAATATCTGCGGATCATTGCCTCAAGGAGATGCTTGAGGTGAACGGCAAATACGAATATACCGAAAATACCCATAGAGCCAAGGAACTCTATAAATATGTTGTGGTACATATTGCTATAAACTCCGTCAGGACCGTAGTCGCCCGACATAAAGCCTGAGCCAAATATGGGAGCTTTAACGAAGTCCTGAAGTCCGCCGCGCCAAAGATCCACGCGTGAGCCGAGCAGATCGAGAATACTCGTATTGCCCTCGACGTCAACGTCAAGTCTGAGAACGCACAGCAGCTTGTTTATAATTCCTTCTATTTTTTCGGGGTGGAAAATGAGTATCCAGATCACGAGCAGCAAGCAAAGCGAGAGTATCGCCGCGCTGACTATGCGGATCTTTTTCTTGTTTTTTCCGCCGATACAGCAGATGATTATTCCGACAAAAAGCGCAAGTCCGCCAAATATTATTGCGGAGCGAGTGTCTATAAAGAGAGTCATCAGCCAGAAAAATACGGCTGAGAAGTAAGAAAACAGGGGGAATTTGCGCGAGCGAGCGAGATAGAGACAGCCGCAGATAGCAACTGCGATCACCGCTCCTATTATAGTAGGAAGTCCCCACGAGAGCGCAAGCATCACGCGGTTTACTCGCTCGTATCCGTCGGTATTTACAAAGAGATTGTCGTTGAGATGCAGGCGGTATGCCACGATAAGTATTTCGGCAGAAACAGCATAGCCAACGGCAACTAAAGTTTTGCAGGCGTACGCAACTCCATCCTCGGAGTGAGCTATAACAGTCAGGAAAAGTCCGTAGAAAAGAGTAAGAATAATCGCCGAAAGCAGTCCGTAGAGGATGTTATAGGGGTTCCAGGTGGGGCTGAAAGCTCCGTTGAGCAAAAGTGCGGCGTCAATGAGGAGTATTCCCCAGAAGAAAAATCCGCGCTTCTGGAGCATTTCCTTAAGAGCGCCCACCGAAATAAGCTTGTATATAAGCGTTGCGGCGAGCAGGAATATACAAATTCCCAACGGAATGACAGAGGATATGTCAAAGGGTGGCAGAGCGTTGTAGCCTGCGTAGTAATTATCGGGGATATCAGATCCGAGCGCGTAGTATATCAGAAACGCAGGAACGAGAAAGACCTTAATGTCGCTTGAAAACAGTCCTGCGAAGATAGAAACAGCGGTAAGCAGAATAATGCAGGGAAGGTAGATCTCCTTGCCGTGCGTAGCAGAAATGACGACGATAATGGCAAAGAGAGCGGGATACAGCGCAGTATTCTGAAGCTTTACGATGAAAGAGATAACGGAGCATCTCTCTCTGATCTTATCAAAAACAGTCATAAGGTAGTAGCGCAGAGGCGCACCGTTCTCCTTTCTTTAATTGAAATCAGCGTGCATACTTAGTAATATTATAACATTGTTGCATAAAAAAATCAATAGGAAAAAGCAATAATCTCACCGATAGAAAAAACAAAATAAAACCTCGCCAAAATGAGAATTTGGGATAACGGTTAAATCCGTGGGAGCGCTTCTTGAATCGCCCCTACAAACAGAACATTAAACACCGCACAAACCTGTAGGGGCGGAT
>CALCTA010000109.1 GCA_937893945.1 uncultured Clostridia bacterium
TGCCTTGAGGGACTCGAACCCCCGACCTACTGCTTAGAAGGCAGTTGCTCTATCCAGCTGAGCTAAAGGCGCGTGCATTGGAGCGGGTGATGGGAATCGAACCCACGCGGCCAGCTTGGAAGGCTGGAATTCTACCATTGAACTACACTCGCAGATTGTGTGGCTTTTTAAACCGCTCTAATATAATATCACAAAGTTTTTGTTTTGTCAATACTTATTTTTGAAATTTTAATAATATTTTTTTATTATCCTTGCTTTTTTATTTGTCGCTTTTTGTAAAAAGCTGTTGCAAAGCTACTTTGTTTGTGATACAATAATATCACTTACTTTAACTTTTTATACGGAAGGTTACATATAGATGTCAAAATACAGAATATTTCGTCGCGTATGCGCGCTTATTTTAGCGTTTTCATTCGTTTTTTGTCTCCTTTGCGGATGTGATGCCGATGACGAGAAGGAAACCGAGAAGAAGAACAAGCCTACCTCTGCTATGAAAAATGAGAACGCCCAGAACAAGCCCTCGGGCAAGGTCGTGGCTCTTACCTTCGACGACGGCCCTCATAATGTACGTACCAAGGCGATCGCCGACGAGCTTGAAAAATACGGCTACCACGCTACCTTCTTCGTGGTGGGAAACCGCGTTGACGGCAAGACCTACAACGGCGCTTCCGCTCTCAAGTACGTTTACGAAAAGGGCAACGAGGTGGCTATCCACGGCTATACTCACAGCGTTTATTACGACGAGTGCGACGACGCCAGATACGGACGTGAGCTTTCGCGCACCTACGACGCCATCAAGGAAGTAGCTCCCGATGCCAAGATCCGTCTTATGCGCCCTATCGGCGGAAGAATAACCGAGGAGAGAACATCCGAGTGCGATTATTCGGTTATTATGTGGAGTGTTGACTCTGAGGACTGGAAGTACAAGGGCAGAGGAGAGAACGGCGAGCTTGCCGAGGAGAATATCAACACTATAGTTGAAAACGTGATGTCTCAGGTCAAGTCGGGAGACATAATCCTGATGCACGATATATACGAAAATACATACGAGGCGACAAAGATAATACTTAAGCGCCTGCACGACGAGGGCTATGACGTGGTAAGCGTTTCCGAGCTTCTCGGATCGCGCGTTAAGGCAGGAACAAAGTACAGCAGACTGCCTTCTTAATATTGACATAAAGAGCAAAATATGATATAATATTTCGGGGTGAGGCTTCACCCCGAATATTTGTTTTAAGGAGGCGCGGTATGGGCTCGAGACACGTTAATATTCCGATATTCATACCCCATTTGGGCTGCCCTAATAACTGCGTTTTCTGCAATCAGCACACGATCTCGGGACACGGTGAATTTGAGCTTGTCAGAGCGCGCCGTGAGATAGAGGAGGCGCTTGCCACCATAGATGCGGGTGTGCCTACCGAGATAGCCTTTTTCGGCGGTTCTTTTACGGGTATTGAACGTGAGCTGATGATAGCTTTGCTTGAGCTTGCCGAGGAATACGTAAGGGCGGGGAAGGTGAGCGAGATAAGGCTCTCAACACGCCCTGACTATATTGACGCCGAGATACTTTCCATACTTTCGCGCTACTCGGTGAGAACTGTGGAGCTTGGACTTCAGAGCCTTGACGACCGTGTTCTTTCTGCATCAAGGAGAGGGCACGACAGACTTTGCGCGCTTGAAGCGTGCAAGGCTGTAAAGGCTGCGGGATTTTCACTTATAGGGCAGATGATGATAGGTCTGCCGCTCTCTGATGCCGAAAAGGAGATAGAGACGGCTGAGCTTATATGCAAAGCAGGCGCTGACGGCGCGAGAGTGTATCCTACGGTAGTTTTTGCCGATACCGAGCTTGCCTGTATGATGGAAAGACGCGAATATCAGCCGCTCGAGCTTGATGAAGCCGTTGAGAGAACGAAAAACGTTCTTGCGGTATTCGACAGATACGGCGTGCCTTGCATACGCGTAGGACTTTGCGCCTCGGAAAACCTATCCGACGCGTCGGTGGCTATTGCGGGTGCAAATCACGCGGCTATCGGCGAGATGGCAATGAGCGCGCTTTACCTTGACCGCATATGCAAAGAGCTTGAAAGCCTTGGAATTCGCGGTGGCGGAGTCAAGATATTCGTTGCTCGCGGAGCGGTATCAAAGGCGGTAGGTCAAAAAAAGATAAACAAAGTGAAAATTTGCGAAAAATATGGGCTTGAATGGGTAAAAGTGCTTGAAAAAAATGAAATAATAGGTTATAATATATTGGTAGAGCATTTTGCGGACAGCAGTACTGACGCAACGAAAATCATCCGAGAGGAGAAAGCAAGTGTATCTTAAATCTCTTGAGCTTCAGGGCTTTAAATCCTTTCCCGATAAGACAAAGCTGACCTTTGAGGGCGGCACTACTGTAATAGTAGGTCCTAACGGAAGCGGAAAATCAAATATTTCGGACGCAATGCGTTGGGTGCTGGGTGAGGTGTCCTCAAAGAGCATACGCGGAACAAAGATGGAGGATATCATCTTCGGCGGTGCGGATAGCCGCAGACCTATGGGTTATGCCGAGGTATCCGTAACCTTTGACAATACGGGAATGACCAGCCGACTTGACTGTCCCTACGACGAGGTTACCGTAACGCGCCGTTACTACCGTTCGGGCGAGAGCGAATACTATATCAACCGCCGCGCCGTAAGACTTCGTGATATATACGAGATGTTTATGAACACGGGTGTCGGTAGAGACGGATATTCTATCATAGGACAGGGAAGAATAGCCGACATAATCTCACGTAAGAGCGACGAGCGCAGAAGCATATTCGAGGACGCGTCGGGCATTGCAAAATACCGCCACAAGAAGAGCGAATGCGAGAGAAAGCTTGCTTCTACCGAGGACAATATGACTCGTATCAACGATATCTTCCTTGAGGTAGAGGCGCAGGTAGTTCCGCTCGAAAAAGAGGCGGAGAAGGCTAAGAAGGCTATCGACCTGCTTGACACTAAGAAGAGAGTTGACGTTCAGCTCTGGCTTTATGATACCGAGAAGCTCCGCAACGACGTAAGCGACGTTGAGGGTAAATTCAAGGAATCCGAGTTTGAGCTTTCAAACGCTGACGATTCTATCCGCGCGCTTGAGGCGCAGAACGACAGGCTCTTCCAGATATCTCAGTCCAACAAGGCAGAGTCCGAAAATCTTCTCGCGCAGATAAGAGAGCAGACCGAGATAAATCACAAGCTTGATAGCGAGTACTCTGTTGCAGATACCAATATCTCTCACACAAGAGAGATGATTGCTGCCGCAGAGGGTGCTTGCGAGTCAACGAAAAAGTCTATAGAAAAGGAATACGAGGCAGAGAGAGCAAGACGGGAGAGAATTGCGGCTCTTGAAGTTTCCCTTGAAGAAAAGGCAAAGGAAAAGGAAGCGCTTGAGGCAGAAAAGAGCAAATACGCCGAGGAGGCGCAGAAGCTCGGATTTGACATTGACAGCGCGCTTTCGGATATAAGAGCGATAGAGACAGAGATAGCCGACGCTAAGGCAAGAATATCCTTTATCGACGGCTCCAGAGACAGCGAGAACGATAAGAATACGGCTATGCTCGACGAGATAGCCGAGTACGAGCAGACCTCGGCGGGACTTCGCACTCAGAGTGAGCGTATAAGAAAGACGG
>CALCTA010000110.1 GCA_937893945.1 uncultured Clostridia bacterium
GTTCAACGATTTTAATTACTTGAGTTTCGCTTCTAACAACTCAATATGACTTTGTTCGGTTTTCAATGGACATCTTTCATCACGGAGCAACCTTTGAGTTGTTCCTTTTTTTTGCGATGAACGAGAGGCGAGCGAAGAGCGAAGAGAGGAGATTAGCCAATGACTGTCAGACCTGAAATAAAAGCGGTCTTTTTTGATCTTGACGGAACGCTTCTGCCAATGGATCAATCAGTTTTTGCAAGGGAATATTTTAAGGGGATAGCAGGGCACATCGCTCCTTACGGCATCGCTCCCCAGCAGATGATAGACTTTACTCTTGCGGGTACTGCGGCGATGGTACATAACGACGGCTCGCAGACCAACGAGCAGGTGTTCTGGAAGACTTTCTTTAAGGAGCTTGGTGAGGAGAAAGAGGGAATTCCCGAGATAGCGGCGGAGTTTTATTATAACGGATTCAAGGCTCTGAAGGCGCAGACGGGTGAAAATCCTTTGGCTTGCGAGGCTGTCAAGGCGGCTCACGCGAACGGCAGAAAGGTAGTTCTTGCTACTAATCCCGTATTTCCTATGGTCGCACAGCTTGAGCGCATCAGTTGGCTCGGACTTTCAGAGAAGGATTTTGACCTTGTAACATCCTTTGAAAACTCGCATTATTGCAAGCCTAACCCTGACTATTATCGTGAGATATGCGAGAAGATAGGCGTCGCACCCGAGAATTGCCTTATGATCGGCAATGACGAGCGCGAGGATATGAAGGCGGCGAGTGAGGCGGGACTTACCTGCTTCCTTGTTACCGACTACAGAATAATGTCCAAGCATTTCGTATGGACGGGTGAGAGAGGCAGCTTCGAGCAGGCGCTTCACATGCTTGAGAGACTTTGATATAAATAAAAGGTTGACTGAATTTCAGTCAACCTTTTTTGATTTTCCAAATATTTAATTATAGTTCATTAAGTAAATCTTTAACACTGTAAACAGACCATCCGCCTATTGTATCGTTACTTTCGGATATTTCACGTTTTATGCTGTCTTTTGTTAGATAAGAAATTTTAGGCATATAGGGTGCGAATACCATAATGGGCTTGTTGTCAATGTTGTCATTATAATATAGTTCATTCAATGTAGGTAAGTGTCTGAATCTTCCCGTCGGATTTATTGGCGCTGATATTATCTTTTCAAAAGAAACATACCATTCGGGCGATGGAAATTTATAGATCAAAGACTTGCTTTTACAGGTAATGATACGAATTAAATAATTTTTCTCAGAGGTTTTGATTATAATATCCGGTTTGTTACTGTATTTAAAAAATGGTGCAAAAAAATTTCTTGAAAAAGTCAGCTTGTATTTTTTTGTTTTGCAAATTTGGCTGATTCGTTTATAAAATAAACTCCTATGAATAACTGCATGAACAAACGAGAATATGGAAACACAGGCGACGATTATCAGGGCAGGTATTAAAGCCATTAGAATAATTATTATCATATCGTACCTCCTTACTACTCGCTCATATAGTGGCTGACTCGCCAATTATACTGCGCCCAAAGGATATGGCACAGATGAATTGTAATCAAAAAAGCAGCATTTACTATAAGACCAAACGGAATTCCGCAGAGCCTGTAAATAATAGCAACGGGGCAGAGAGTTCGCTTTAATAAGAAGAGCGCAAGATATACGACGGTTTGTATCAAGATAATAACTGCATCGGTTAGCAGATGATGCTCTGAGTGATACAAAAGGCCATTCTTTTTTGTTATTAGTCCTTTTGTATCCTCTATAAATTTCTTGCGCCTTGATTTATAAGTGATGCAGAAAATAGAGTGGCATATTATATAGGCCAACAAGAAGCATATCTCGAAGGTTATATCCCATACCATAGGATCATTGGCATTTATGCGTTCAGCAAAGAATTTTAACTCGAATAGCGCCGAGAAACGGACAAAATCTTCTAACAAGTGTCCCAAACCCCAGGAGCAGAAATATACTGCTACTAAAAAAAGCAAACTTTTTGGCTCAAACTTATACCTTTTCATACTAAAGTCCATTTTATTTTTCTTTCCTGAGTTCATTCAAGCGCTTATTTATCATTTCAGCGTCCTTTTTTGCTATTTTATCTTCTACGGCAAAGCAAATAATCATTACTATTACGGAAATAAAGATGAAAGATGCTATTCCTACTAAAATATAGGTTTTGGAAACAACGGGGAAAAACGGAGAGAAGCCCCAAAGAAGAACGAAAAACGCGCACAAAGCAAATATAACGGTAGAGATAACTCTTCGCATAGCTTTGCTTGCGGAAAACAATTCTGTTTGCATAAAAAAATGATGAGAAACGATGCCTGCGACCGAGAAGACCGAAAGCCCTGCGGCATGCCTGAACAGAAGATCGTAGAAAAACAGTCTTTGCGCGGGTGTGTAGCTCATAACGTAAGGGAATAAGGAGGCGAGAAGAGAGGATATCAGAAGAAGCGTTAAAGAAACGCATATATCGGCAAAACTCTTTTTAATAATATTTTTCATTATAATTATACCCCCAATCTTTTCTTTATTTCGGCAACGTATTGTCGAGATATAAGTATCTTTTCTTTGTTGATGAGAAGTCCCTCAAGCTTGGCGTTTTTCGCCGATCTCACGCTGTTGAGCTTTTTCAAATTCAGAATTGTCGTTTTGGATACGCGTGAAAAATATGTCTCGGCTAACTGTTCTTCTAAAACGTAGAGCTTTGCAGATGATCTGTAAACCTGCTTATCTGTATAGATATATACGATCTTGTCAACCGACTCAAAATATAGAATATTATTCAGGGGAATGAAAAAGAGCTCTCCGTCTACCTCTCCGACCATCTTTTTGTCGGCTATTCCTATATAAGAAATGATGTCTTGAAGAACGTCATCAATTTCCTTGCATTTTACAATGATTTCAGGATCTAAGTATAATTCGTTTTTATCAATCGTAAGCTTCATATTTCACCCTCCTGTCGTATAGCCGAAGAGAGTCGAACGCATACGCCCTGCGGCGAGCAATTTTTGCGTCTTTCGCCAAATCTCGTCTTGCAAGATCGGCATCTTGCTTCAACTCGCTTTGACTAAATCCATCAAAAATTTCAACGCCGGAGGGTGCTTTGCAGTTTTGAGTGAACAAATATTTTGCAGATGCAAAGAGAAAATGCGCAGTAATATAAGATATTGCAAGCATTTTATCTGCCGCAGATGCGGATATTTGTCACACAAAACCGTATGAGTTCGGCTCTCTTCGGCTATTACATTATACAACAAAGCAAATAAAAAAGCAAGGTCAATCGCCTAAGTTGCAAAATCTGGGTGCTAAGCTTCAAAATTTAAGTCTTTCCGGCGGTGTAGCGACTTTGCACCACAAAAGGACAGTCGGGGACGCCTGTCCCTACAAATAATTTTTATTCATCGGTTTGATTTCTATTGAAGCACAGCAAAAAAGGTTGACTGAATTTCAGTCAACCTTTTTTGTTTATGTATTTCAATCCTCAATAGCCGCTTTTTTAGCGAAGATGCGCTTATATCTTTCGGGATCGAATTTGAACTTGCGGTCGTAGGTGAGAAGTCCGTTCTGCTCCTGCTCGACGTCGGTGAGCTGAGTGTAGCAGTATGCGAAGATGTCCTTATTCTCAAGGAGCGCGTCGGTCAGCCCCTCAAGGCGCTCGAAGAATTCCTCCTCGCCCTCAACACTCTTACCGTAGCCCCAAGCGGTAGCGTCCTCCTTCATAACCCAGCCGATGCCGCCGTATTCACTGACGAATATGGGCAGGTTGGTCTTTGAGATCTGACGGCGCGGAGATTTTCTCTGGATCTGATCGCGAACTATGCCGTTTTCGATCTCGGAGTAGTAGGAGCGGAACTTTTCGGGATCCTGCTCGTAATCGTGAACGTCATGAACGTCGGTGCGCTCGGTGGGGTAAGATCCGCTGCTTGTAATAACGGGACGGGTCTTGTCTATCGCCTTAGTGATGTCGTAGATGCTGTCAAGGAAGGGATTGAACTGCTGCCTGCCGTGTCTGTCCCAAGTCTCGTTTGTGGGGCACCAACCGATGAGCGAGGGGTGCGAGAAGTCGCGCTCTACCTCTTCAAGCCACTCGGGCAGGAAGTTGTAGATAGCGTCCGAAAGTGTGTGGTCAAGTCCCCAGTTGCCCGTCTCGCCCCATACCATATAGCCAAGTCTGTCGGCGTGGTAGAGGAAACGAGGCTCGAACACCTTCTGATGAAGTCTTGCGCCGTTGAAGCCGCAAGCCATAGAAGCCTCGATATCGAAAACAAGATGCTCGTCGTTGGGGGCGGTGATGATTCCCTCGGGGTTGAAGCCCTGATCAAGCACGAAGCGTCCGAAAACAGTCTTGCCGTTGATCATAAGTCCCTTTTCGCGCGTCAGAGCGACCTCGCGAAGTCCGAAATAGCCGTCAAGCAGGTCGGTCTTGCCGTCCTTTGTAAGCTTGAAGGAAAGATCGTAGAGCCTACCGTTGCCGCACTCCCAGAGGTGTGCCTCGGCGAGCTTTATCTCGACCGTGGTAGAGTCGGAGTTGACCGTAGCCGCAGCACTTCCCATAGGCTTGCCCTCGTAGTAGGCAGAGACCTCAAGAGACGCGCCGACAGCCGCCTTGCTCGTCAGCACCTCAAGAGAGACCGAGGTGGTAGAGATATTTGCAAATCCCTTGTAAGCGGTAATATGAGCGGGCTCGATCGCCTCAAGCCATACTGTCTGCCAGATACCCGTAGTCCTCGTGTAGTAGCAACCATAAGAGCCGAGAGAGTGCGACTGCTTGCCCGAGACCTGCTTCTCGGAGCGAAGATCGTCCTCGGCGTAGATGGTCGCATAGTTGCCCTCGGGCGAGAGATAGTCGGTTATATCGAATTGGAAGGATGTGTAGCCGCCCGAGTGAGTGCCGACCTTCTTGCCGTTGATATAAAGCGTTGTTTTATAGTCGCAGGCGTCGATATGGAATATAACGCGCTTGCCCTCCCAATCGGCAGGGATGTCAAGGTCGCGTCTGTACCAAACGGCGTTCATAAAATCGGTGTGCGCCACGCCCGAAAGTCTGCTCTCGGGGCAGAAGGGCACGGTTATCTTTGCGTCAAGGCTGTCTCTCTCGTAGAATTTCTTTGCCTTGCCGACAAGCGCGTTGTCGATCTCAAAATCCCACGTGCCGTTAAGACAAAGCCAGCTTTCGCGGTGTCTGTCGGGACGCGGATGCTCGTTGCGGGGTATGTTGTTCATGGTTGTATCCACCTTTCAAAGTGTTTAGTTATAATAATTATATCGGTTAAGAGAGGGTTTGTCAATGGGTATGGGAGAATATTTGTACTTGACTAACTGCTTTAAAGATGATATTATAATAATTAATATAAAAAGTTTTCCAAAACGTGTGATGTCAGCAGTTGTTTTCCTGTTATTTATAGTGAAAGCGCTTTACAAGAGTTGAAAGGAGGAGAGCTTATGGAAGATAAACAAATAGTTGAGCTGTATTGGGATCGCTCTGAGGTCGCTATAGAGGAGACCGACAAAAAGTACGGCAGATACTGTCATTATATCGCTTATCAGATACTTGAGAACGACGAGGACGCAAAAGAAGTCGTGAATGATACGTATTTGAAGACTTGGCAGAACATACCCCCTGACCGCCCCGAGCATCTCAGAGCTTACGTCGGAATGATAAGCCGACAGATCGCGTTGAATGCTTATGAGAAGAATCACGCTAAGAAAAGGGGCAATTTTGCACTTGCTCTTGACGAGCTTGCGGAGTGCCTGCCAAGCAAAGACGAGGATCTGAGAATAGTTCCCGGAGTTGCTATGAGGGAATCGTTGAACGGCTTTCTCAGAGGATTGCCGTCCAAAACGCGCAATATTTTCATTCGCAGATATTGGTACACAAGCTCTATTTCAGAGATCGCAGACGAGTATTCAATGAAAGAAAGTGCGGTTGCTATGCTCCTTCTCAGAACACGAAACAAGCTGAAAACACATTTGCAAAAGGAGGGCTTTAACGTATGACGGAAAAAGAATTTTATGAAGAATTCGGCAATATCGATCCCGAGTTGATCGAAGCAGCCGCGCCAAACGCGAGAAAAGGGAAAAAGATACTTGCGGTAAGGCTGATAGCCGTAGCCGCTTGCTTGACTGTAATAATTATATCGGCGTTTATGATAGTTCCACGGCTCGTGCAGAGCAATCCACCTGATTACGACGTAATCTTTTTTGGAAGCGGCTCGGGTACTGTAACTCCGTACGGTAAGGAATATAGCGAAAAAGACGTAGAAGATTTACAAAAAAAGTATGAAGGCGTGATATTTTCTTCAAATGGCACAAAGCTTTTGGAAGTATCCGATAAAGTTGACGATTTCAAAGAAATAACTATACAGGGACGAACCTACAAAATGGAATACAGCGCCACCTACAGACCCAAAATAGCAGATAACAAAAAGTTCGGAAGTTCTAAGGATTTTCACGAATACATGCAAGATACTAAGATAAGAATGAGAGTTAACGTCGCCACAAACGAGCTTATTTTATTCTCTGATGCTAAAAAGGCATCTATTAAGGGAATCATCAGCGAGAGTAGCGCAATATCAATAGCCGATGAGATATTCAAGCAGGTGTACGGAGAAGAGCTCAGAAACGAATATAAGTGCATAGGCTTTGTTGAGGGTAATGATACGCCGTATAACGTAACTTACGTCAGACAGGTGTTTGGAATGGACACAAACGAGGTTATTGGTATCAGCTTAAATGGTAACGGTGACGTTTTTCGTATACAGGCACAGATGTTCAGGATGTATGACGATGCAGAAAAAGACATTACCAAGGAAGAAATAGACGCCGCAAAGAAATATCTTATTGAAAAACTCAGCAGCAAGTATGATATCAGATATACCGATCTTATAATCAACTCCGAAGGGGATTATTATGTAAGAGCATACATTTGGATAAACAACTCTTTCGAGTTGGCTTATGTAAACGTTCAATGATCAATATCTGAATTCCCGCCCGTCGCGAAAGCGACGGGCGGCTTTTTGCTTTGCGTGAATTTTTAAAATATATATTGGAAAGGCGACAAAAATTAAAAATCTTATTGAATAATTCTTTTGCTTGTGATATAATTAATCTGTATAGTTATTTTTAGGCGCGAGGCGATGCGGAGGTGCTGAAAATGAGGAAAATTGGAATAAATCTGCACTCTGTTAAGGGCTACAGCGACTCTGAGGCGGCAGAGCTTCTTGCCTCTCACGGCTTTGAGGCGACCTTCAGCGATACCTACAGCGCCGAGCGGCAGGTAGAGATAGCCGAGCTTCTTGCGAAGAAGGGAATATCCTACGACACGCTTCACGCGCCCTTTGACCGCATTAACGATATGTGGCGCGAGGGCGAGGACGGTGAGCGAATGTGTGAGCGGCTGATAGCCGCCGTGGATAACTGCGCTCTTGCGGGAGTGCCTACGGCGATAGTTCATCTCTCGTCGGGAGTCCACGCGCCGCAGATAAATGACGTCGGTATGGCGAGATTTACGCGCCTTGTCGAGCACGCCGAGAAGAAGGGCGTCGTGGTTGCATTTGAAAACCAGAGAAAGCTTGCGAACATATCCTGGGCGCTTGAGACATTTGAGGCAAACGCGCACGTCGGCTTCTGTTGGGATTGCGGACACGAGGGCTGCTTTAGTCCTGGCAGGGAATATATGCCGCTGTTTTCGTCTCAGCTCGTAGCGCTTCACATTCACGATAACTTTGCAGTCTTTAACGAGGACAGACACATGCTGCCCTTTGATGCGCGTCTTGACTTTGAGAGGATCGCGCGGCAGATAAGGTCGTCGGGATATGGCGGCACGCTGATGCTTGAGGTCTTTAAGAAGGACGGAGCACCTTACGGAAATATGAGCGCAGACGAGTATCTCTCGCGCGCCTACGCCGCGGCGACGGCTTTAAGAAAAATGATAGATAACGATTGATTTTTATATACAAGGAGAAAAAAGAAATGGCAAACAACAACTACAGAATTGAGACAAAATGTGTGCAGGGCGGATACACCCCCGGAAACGGTGAGCCCAGACAGATACCGATAATTCAGAGCACCACCTTCAAGTACGCATCAAGCGCTGAGATGGGCAAGCTCTTTGACCTTGAGGCTTCGGGATATTTCTATACCCGTTTGCAGAACCCCACCAACGACAGCGTTGCGGCTAAGATATGCGATATGGAGGGCGGCACTGCCGCTATGCTGACGTCCTCGGGACAGGCGGCAAACTTCTTTGCGATATTCAACATCGCATCCTGCGGAGATCACGTAATTGCTTCCTCGACTATCTACGGCGGCACTTACAATCTCTTCTCGGTTACGCTCAAGAGAATGGGCATCGACTTTACTTTCGTTTCCCCCGACTCGTCCGAGGAGGAGCTTCACGCGGCGTTCAGAGAGAACACCAAGGCGGTGTTCGGCGAGACTATCGCAAACCCCGCTCTGACTGTGCTTGACATCGAGCTTTTCGCTAAGGTGGCGCACGAGCACGGCGTTCCGCTTATAATCGACAACACCTTCGCAACTCCCGTAAACTGCCGTCCTTTTGAATGGGGCGCTGATATAGTTACCCACTCGACCACAAAGTATATGGACGGACACGGCGCGGCTGTTGGCGGATGCATCGTTGACTCGGGTAAGTTCGATTGGACCAAGTACCCCGAGAAGTTCCCCGGACTCTGCACTCCCGATGAGAGCTATCACGGCGTTACCTACACCGAGCGTTTTGGCCTTGAGGGCGCGTTCATAACCAAGGCAACGGCTCAGCTTATGCGTGATTTTGGCGCAATTCAGTCGCCTCAGAACGCATTCCTTCTCAACCTCGGACTTGAGAGCCTTCACGTAAGAATGGCTCGCCATTGCGAGAACGGACTTGCAGTCGCTAAGTTCTTAAAGTCCGACGACAGAATTGCCTGGGTAACCTATCCGAGCCTTGAGGGAGATAAGTATTATGACCTCGCGCAGAAGTATATGCCACAAGGTACTTGCGGTGTCGTAAGCTTTGGTGTCAAGGGCGGACGCGAGATGGCAGAAAAGTTTATGGGCAACCTCAAGATAGCGGCGATAGAGACTCACGTTGCTGACGCGAGAACCTGTTGTCTGCACCCCGCAAGCGCAACTCACCGTCAGATGAACGAGGAGGAGCTCGTTGCGGCGGG
>CALCTA010000111.1 GCA_937893945.1 uncultured Clostridia bacterium
GTAGCGTCGCTTGCGACGCGTCACGAACTCTTTGAGTTCGTGCATTGATACTTTATTTAATGTAGAACCAATCCCTCCGTCATTTTCTTACGAAAATGCCACCTCCCTTTACACAAGGGAGGCTTTTGTTTGTATGCAAGCGCGTACTTACTTATCACTTATTGTGGTGTAATTTAATAAATAATAGCCTCCGACATGGATTTTCCCTATCGGAGGCTACTATTATGCGTTGACCGAATTGATCAAAATTTGATACCTTTCATTTGTTTTTAAGGATTCAAATCGAGGATCAGTAAGCTTGGTTACTAAATTCTGATGTCTATCAATCCTCTTGTGGTACAATCCGTGAGGAATCAAATTCAAAAGCGGAGTTTTTGTCTTAGTATTACTATCTATCGTCGCATAATCATTTAAATCGTAATTCACCATTTTTTCAAGATATGATAGAGCTTTATCAGGATATCCGTCTTTTAGATAGATCTCTGCAAGAAGTGCGTAAAGATCACCCTGCTCACGATGATGAACGGGCGGCAAAACCTCATTATCTTTAAAAATACACTGTATCAATTCAAGAGAGGTTTCCAAGACACTCGCCGCATCTTTATATTTTTCTTGTAACATATAGCTTTTTGCAAGTCTTACGCTTATGTTCAGCATTCCCTCAAGATAGTGCACAAATCCATATTGGCAGCTTTGGGCTTCACGTCTATAATCCTTTTTCCAATGCGCATAGTAAGCGTACATAACATGATTATTAAAGTCGGCACGATACGGAAATTGTTCTGCATGAAACCATGCTTTCTCAAAATTTCCATACGCCGAGTGCAAAATAACCATTATCATATGAGCGCGCAAAACATCTGAAACGTTATTTGAATATGAAATAACAAGATTGGCATATCTTACACATTCTTTGTAGATATCCTCTGCGCGTTCAGAATCATAAAGCTCATCGTTTTCGGGATAGGAGAGTGCAATACCCGTTTCCAAACAGTGCATAAGAAGAATTGTATTGTTGGGATATAGCTTCAATCCTTCCTTTATAGCAAGATATTCTTGGAAAAGACTTTCAGAGGTAAGTGGACGCGAAAGAAGAGCTTGAGCGTTATTGACTATTTTCCATACTTCTTCCGTATCATTTGTCCCAAATGTTCCGAACAACACGTCCGTACTCACTCCAAAGACGTGCGCTATCGGTACGACCTGAGAAATATCGGGCATTCCGGCATCATTTTCCCATTTTGAAACAGCTTGAAAGGTAACGCCGAGCTGTTCGGCGAGTTCTTCTTGTGTAAGATTTCTCTCTTTACGCAATCTGCGTATGATCTGCCCCATAGTTTCTTTCATAATCGAACCTCCATTTTAGGTAATTGATTTATGATTATATTATCGCATATTGATTAAACAAAAAGAAGCGACTAAAAAATGAGTTGCACTCAACTTTGCGTTGAGTTTATTATAACATATAAATGTGTTTGTTACAAGAAGACCGTGAAATAAATTCAGCCTCGACAGAAAACTATCTGTCGAGGCTTTTAAACTATTCAAAACAGTCCTTTTATTTATCAGCAGATCTCGATAAGCTCCTTGGGGCTATGGGTGAAATCGTGGAGGCTTCCGTCCTCGTTGATAGCGACCATATCTTCGATACGGCAGCCGTACTTGCCCTCAAGATATATACCGGGCTCAACCGTAACAACGTTACCGGGAGCGAGGCGTGAATCCTCGGGAGCCTTGGGGGAGAGAGAGGGACTTTCGTGAATGAACATACCAACACTGTGTCCGAGGCTGTGTCCGAATGCGGGGCCGTAGCCTGCATCGCGGATGATAGAGCGCGCGATCTCGTCAGCCTCACGGCAGAGCATTCCGCCCTCTATTCTTTCAAGCGCCGCTTTTTGCGCGGAAAGGACCGTGTTATAAACCTTCTTTATCTCCTCGTCAGCCTTGCCGATAACGACGGTTCTCGTCATATCAGAGCAATAGCCCTCGTACTTCGCGCCGAAGTCCATGGTAAGAAAGCCGCGGCGGAGCTTTACGTTTGAGGGAACGCCGTGGGGAAGAGAGGAAGCGGGGCCCGAGACCGCAATAGTATCGAACGCGGTGGATTCTGCTCCGTGGCTTCTCATAAAGAACTCAAGCTCAAGAGCGACCTCTATCTCGGTAACGTCGGGAGTGATGAAATCAAGCACGTGCGCGAATGCCATATCGGTGATGTCCTGCGCCTTTGCCATACGCTCAAGCTCGTAGGGGAGCTTTACGGTGCGCTGCTTGGTGAGAATTGCCGATGCTCCGAAGAGAAGCTCGCACTCCTTGGGAAGTCTATCTCTGAAGCGCTCAAGTCCCTTGCAGGAAAGCTCCTCGTCCTCAATAGCGACCTTGACGAATTTGTTCTCGCCGATAAGTTCCTTGAGTGTGTCAAGCATAGATACGGGGGGCATTATTACCTCAAAATCCTTTACCTGTGCGCGAGCCGCCTCGATATATCTGAAGTCTGCGAGGAGATATGCCTTGTCTCTGCCTACGAGCACGTATCCGTCGGTGTAGTTAAATCCCGAGAGATAGCGCTGATTAAGCTCGGAGGAGATGATAGCGGCGTCAAACTCGCTCGCTCTTAGTGTTTCCTGAAATCTTTGAAGCTGTGTCATTGTTTATTCTCCTTTTATTGATGAGTAAATTTTTTTCATATCAAGTGCGTCCTCTGCCATAGTTCCGTCAGACTCGCAGATTATTCTCGGAGCGACGCCTTCCTTGATTATCGCCTCGGCAAGCGGCTCGAAATCAGGACCATAGACGGTGTCCGCAAAGGTCAGATGACGCTTCTCGCCCGCGCCCGTGAATTCTATCTTTGAGAAATGGCAGTGGAGATTGTAAGCGTATTCGTCGCCGAGAGAGGTGGCAATAAGGTCAAACACTCGGCGGTAGCTGTCGCAGTCGGGGAAGAAATTGCCGAGCTCGCGCGCGTTCATGTGTCCGAAGTCAACGACGGGGTGGTACTTCGGGGAGACCTTGCAAAGCTCTATTACCTCCTCAAGAGTGCCAAGCTGATTTACCTTTCCCATAGTCTCTATACCCATACGGATATCGGTATTACCGTTTACCTCAAGGTTTTTCTCAAGCGTGTCGGATGCAAGCAGCATTGCCTCAGCTCGAGTGATCTTCGCGGCACTGCCTGCGTGAATTACTATGGTGTCCGCACCGAGAAGCTCTGCGGCGTGGAGAGAGCGGCTGATATAGTCGATGCTCTTAAGACGCTTTTCGGGAATCACACCCGAAAGAGAGATAAAATAGGGGGTGTGCAGCGACATAAGCACGCCGTGCTCTTTTGCGGCGTCGCCTATTTTTTTGAGCGTCGCATCTCCTGCGGCAATTCCGTTGCCTGCCTCGTATTCGTAGGCGTCAAGACCGAAATTCTTTACCCAAAGCGGCGCGTCGGTGGTTGATTTCTTACCGTCGGCGTAGAAGGAATCGCTGTTTCCACCGGGGCCGAAGGTAGCGTGATCTATTCTTTTAAAATTACTCATTGATTTTAGCCTTTCGCTTGTAATATTTTTTGATAAACGGCTTCTCAAGCCACCTCTTGAAGCGGAAGAAGGGGGTGCGCTTGTCCTTTATCGGCGGAACGATGATAGAGATAAGTCCAAGGCGATGTACCGCCAGAGTGTCTGTCAGAAGCTGATCGCCAAGACCTGCCACGGTAGAGAGCGGAACGCCCATCTCGTCGATAGCGCGAAGCAGATTTTTGCGCTTCGGCTTGCCGCTGTCGGCATAGGCGGGAAGTCCTAAGAGGGAATTGAAAAGCTCAACGCGAGGGGGGTGATTGTTCGAGATAAGCGCGGCGCTGATGCCTGATGCGCGAAGCTCGTCAAACCATTTTATTATATTTTCATCGGGCAGATCCTGCTCGTAGGGAGCTAAGGTGTTGTCGATATCTATAAGTAGCGCGCGTATGCCAAGTGAGGCAAGGAATTCGGGGCGCACGTCCTTGTAAGTATCAAAAATAAAGTCGGGAACAAGCGAGTTATTTCCCTTGATCTTTTCTTTCTTTGCCATAATGCCATCCTCAAAATAGTACTGATGATATTTTAACATAGAAATCGCCTTTTAGCAATAGAGAGGAAGAATTTTTTACAAATTATATTCGCTTTTGTGCAAAAATCAAAGAAAAAGCGGTGTCCCGCGTTTTTAGCAGGACACCGCTGAAGTTTAATAAGCGGTAAGGCACTTTTCTGTAATAGTTGTGCTCAACTTTATTTCCTTGTTATCTCTGATAAGTGTGAAGCTCACCGTATCTCCCACACGAGCGTCAAGCATCGTGTCTATAAGCTGATGCTGACGGGTGATATTCAAGCTTTGATTGCCTATGCTTACTGTCTTGATGATGTCTCCAACCTCAAATATTCCGTCCGCGAGAGCGCCGGGGGTTACCTCGTGGACCGATACCTCTTCAATACGCTCAAGCCTGCCTGTGTCTATGTTGTAATTTGTGGAAAGCGAGGAGATTGTTACGGTTACTCCGAGCATCGCTCTCATAACCGAGGTGCAGTCGGTTCCGTGGCAGTAGTAGATGATGT
Source organism: uncultured Clostridia bacterium (assembly GCA_937893945.1). Classification (GTDB taxonomy): domain Bacteria; phylum Bacillota; class Clostridia; order Oscillospirales; family CAG-272; genus HGM12713. The sequence goes on from CALCTA010000111.1 coordinate 4,572, forward strand.
TGTCTGCAATGGCGCGTGCCACGTTTGAAGGAATTGCGTAGCCTATATTCTCGACCGATGAGCTTGCTATCTTAGCGTTTACTATTCCGATAAGCTCGCCGTCCCCGTCAAAGAGACCGCCTCCCGAGTTTCCTGAGTTTACAGCCGTATCTACTCTGATGACTCTGAGCTGAACGTATCCGCTGCCTGTTGCGCTCATGATCTCGAGATGCTCGGAGTCAACGCTCACTACTCCCGAGGTTACCGATATTCCGCTTGCATTCGGGTTTCCTATAGCGATAGCCGACTGACCGGGGAAGACGTAGTCGGAGTTTGCAAGGCACGCCGCAGCAATGCTTCCGCGCGCGCCCGCGGCACGTATTACCTTGCTGTCGTCAATTCTCAGAACCGCGATGTCGTAGTTGGGCGAGCCGCCGACGAAGGTCGCGGGGATGGCGTAATCAGAGCTTTCCATACCGAAAAGATAGCAGTTGATGTCCTCGCTAAGACCGTAGGACGAATGATATACAACGTGGTAATTCGTAATTATGAACGCCGAGCCTGATACAATGTTGAGCTTATATATAACGCCCGAGCCAGCAGAAGAATTATTGCCAAAGCCCGCATATACCGATACGACGCTGCGAAGTCCTACGCTTGCCGCATATTCTACATTGTTCTCGTTTTTATCGCCCTTATCGTCAGGGAAATATTCATTTTTGTCGTCGGTGGGAATTTCGTTCTCCACACGGTCGCCATCGCTTTCGTTCTCATTTTTGTTATCCGAGTCATCGGGAATGATTACGGGCGGTCTATCTGTAGAATCAGTGCCGAATTCATCACGAATATCAAATATTCCGTCATACTCATTCTCACGTTCTCCTATAGAGGTTGATACCTCCCAGGGAAGATCACACGAGGTCAGAAGTAAGCAGAGACACAGCGGCAGAAGTAAAGCCAGAGCGAGATTTCTTTTTTGATGCTTCATTTAAATATCCTCCTACAAGAGTTGGAAAAAGTAGATATATTATTATAGTTATTATATCGCAAAAGTGATGATTTGTCAATAAAAGATCCGCTCATTTAAGAGAGCGGATCTGCATTTTTTGATTTGATTCACTTGAGAACTTTGAATTGCTCCAACCAAACGCACCATCCGTCAACTATCTCATCCATAGTGAGTCCTAATGTAGAGTTTGTGCTTTGGGGAGAAAGCATACATTTGATGAATGTCTCTTCACCATAGGTCAGAACGAAATAATCTCCGAATGAGAGCCGTCCATTGTAAAGAGAGATCAGGGAATATCTGTGGTTTTCTTCATAGGCGTTCATTATATTCTGAAATCTGATCTCGTCAAGCGGAGTCTCGTACTGCTTG
>CALCTA010000112.1 GCA_937893945.1 uncultured Clostridia bacterium
ATGGCGATGATCTAATGTTCCATCATAACCGGATATCCTTTAATCATTGGGTGATCTCCACTTACCAAATGTCGCTTGGCAAAACCGAGGATGCTATGGAATCTCTTGAAAAAATGTGCGATCATGCCGTATCTTACGATATATCTTATCAGAATGATCACGGCAAGCATTTCACATCCTTCTTGGTTGATACTCAAGTCTATCCCGAGAAAAACAAAGATTTCCATGAACTCACAGAACATACACATTGCTACTATATGCTGGATCGCTTACAGCATGGTCGCTATGACTGTATCCGTCAAGATCCTCGTTTTATTTCCATTGTTGAAAGATTGAATCAATAGGCGAAATGAGTAGTTTGATCCGTTGTAAAAAACAAAAAGGACGGAGATCTTTGATCTCCGTCCTTTTATAGCTTTTTAAGCCCCCTCGGTCTCGCCGCCCTCTTCTTCTACGGCGGTGTGCTTATTGATGAACTCTTCCTTGTTATTGATGAACTCGTAGGGGAACTTGATGGTCGTGGTCTTGGGGCCCGGCAGATATACGTCCTTAGCGTAAGAGAGTGCCGTGGCAACTACACTGTCCGAAAGCCACTTTGTCGCGCCTGCCGAGTTAGAAGGCCAGAGAAGGACCTCTGCCTGAATATTCTCGTAGAGCACGGCTGCGCTTGCCCAGATTCCGTGGTGCGCGAGCTGTACCATATCCGACTTCAGATAGTCGCGGTAGGTCTCGGTGAGGATGATACCTGCTTGATAGGTAGCATCGGCAAGCATAAGTATCGACTTGCCCTCAAAGTAGGCTCTTACAACGAGCGAGGAATCGTTGAGATACTGGAAGTTGTCGGGATAGTAATCCTCGGGGGTGTACATTACCTCAAAGAGAACTCCGCCGAACTCAAGCAGCTGACCTGTATGCGGCTTGATGAATTTCGTGCCCGAAAGATCGTGTCTTGCCATCTGTCTGATGGTGGACATACCGTTGTTTGATTCTTCGCCGCTGACAGCGTGATATCTCGTGGGGGTGGCAAAATTGAATACTATGTTCTCTATAACGACCTCTTCTCCGTGATTCTCAACAAACTCGACAAAACCGCCGTGGTGGTCGATGTGGGGGTGCGTTAAGAACCAAGCGGCAATAGTTATCTTCTCGGTAACTTGCTGAGACTCGAGCGCCTTGTAAACGAGGTCCTTGGAGTATTTAGCGCCGCCGTCAAAGATAACGAATCTTCCGTCGGGCAGGCGGTATACCATACCGAGACCGATGTCTGAATACGCCTGACCAACCATAGTCAGCGTAGGCTCTGCAGTCTTTACGGGGGTCTCTCCCGTGGGAGTGTCGGGCATATGGCTTGTAGGGCCGACGATGGCGCGAATGGTGTTGCTGTTGGATTTATAATAGGTGTAGATATATTCGTCGTTCTTGATGAAGGTAGCGAAGCTGACGTTACCTGCCTCGCGTGTGCCTGAGAGGGTGTAGCCGTTAGCGGCTATCATCTGCTTGTAGGTCTCAAAATCCTTGTCGTCAACATCTTCAAGACGGACAAAGTAGGTATCGTCGCCGCCGTCAACGGTAGCGTAAGGCTTTTCGGGCATAACGGGAAGAGACGCAAGCTCAGGGGTCGCTACCTTGGAGAAGGGAAATGCGCTCAGGCTCATCGCGACCTTCTCTTTAGAATCAGCCGTGAGTGCGGAGATAAGCTTGATGTAAAGCGCCTCTCCTGCCTCGGCAGAGGGAAAGGCGACTACCAACTTGTTGCCGATGAGCTTTATGATTCCCGTGCCGTAGTTAAGCTCGGAATATACCTCTTTGCTTTCCTCGTAGTTTGTCTCGCCGATAAGTATAGCAGGCGCTTTGCGGCTCTCTCCACTATCGTTGTAGGCGAGAAAATCGGTGGTGTATGTCGGAGCAACGCCCGTGGCGGTCTTGAGCCTGTTGCGAAGCTTTGTATATATGCTCTTTTCTATTTCCGTCGCCTTGTCGCTGCAAACTATTTGGCAGTTGTACGCGCCGTTCTCGAATATTATCAGCTCGTCGCCTACGATAGCCTCGGGTTTTGAGGTGTTGCCCTGAGTATCCTGCGGTTGTTCGCCCGACGCATCTGTAGAGCCGTCGGTGTCGCCGTTGCAGGCGGCAAAAAGCACGAGTGAGGCAAGCGCGGCGATAAGCGCCAGAATTTTTATAAGATTATTTTTCATTATCTACCCTCCACGCTCAATTGAGCTTTTGTACACACATTATACCATATTCGTTTTCCAAAGTCAACAAAGCGTGAGGATTTTGCGATTGAATTTCTTGACGGAGAAATAACATATCCTAAAATATGTCCTGATTTATATGTTTAGGCAATATCAATCCTTTGGGGAATGATATTGCCTTTTTTGGACCGTCGGGGACGCCGGTCCCTACAATTTTAATGGTTACGACGTCTTCGGCAATAGAGAATGATTTGGCACTTTGTGCCGTGAATTGAAGCCTACGGCTTCATGATTTCTCGCGCTATGCGCTCCATGAATTGAATTGCCTTTTCTCTAATGCGCTTCAGCGCAATTCATGGCAAAGCCAATTCATGAGCTTTAGCTCAATTCATGCCGTCTTCGGCAATTCATTGCGAGCTGCGCTCGCAGTAAGCATATTCTCGATGAAGATCCCGTAGCCCGTTGTAGGATCGTTTATCATAACGTGAGTTACAGCTCCGACGAGCTTGCCGTTCTGAATGATCGGGCTACCACTCATTCCCTGAACTATTCCGCCTGTCTTTTCAAGGAGAGCGGGGTCTGTTACCTTGACGTTGAAGCACTTGCCCGCGCTTGCCGTGCGGTCGATGTTGACTATCTCGATCTCGTATTTTTGCGGTGTGTTGCCGTCAAGCGTGCAGTAGATATGCGCCTTTCCCTCGCGTATATCGTTACGAAGACCGAGCGAGAGGGGAGCGGAGGGAATATTTTCGGGGAGCGAGGTCAGTATTCCGAACACGCCGCATTCGGTATTCTGCAAAAGCGAGCCGCATTTTCCGCTCTTGAAGTGTCCTTTCAGCTCTCCGGGAGTGCCGCAAAGTCCTTTTACGACGCCGTCGATGCCGACGTTGACTACCGAGCCGCGCGAGATAGGAGTGAGGCGACCGCTCTCGCTCTCGCATATTCCGTGTCCAAGTCCCGCAAACTCAAGTGAGCCAGGAATGATATAGGTTACAGTGCCGATACCCGCGCCGTTGTCCTTGAGATACATACCGCTCTTATAGCATTTTTCGGTCTCGGAATAGACGGGTGTGAGCGTGGCTGTATGCTCGGAATCTCCTCGCAGATAGACTATCGACACCGCCGCGCCGCCCGAAGCGCCAAGCAGCTCGCAAAGCTCGGCAGAGCAGGATATTTTTCTGCCGTTTGCCGCAATTATTCTGTCTCCTACGCGAAGTCCTGCTGCGGATGAGGGGTTATTGCCCGCGCCCACGTCGCAAAATCCGACTATCAGCGCGCCCTCTGTCATAAACTTGACTCCGAAAGGAACTCCACCGGGGTAGAGCTTGAGCGAGCGAAGAGAGGCGTTGCTGAGCGCCGCTCCGCTGCTACCTACAGTAACCGAAGGCTCGGTCGCGACTGCGGCAAGGTCGATATCTCCGCTTCCGAGCGAGAATCCGTCAGAATATGCGCTTACTGCCTCGGCACTGCCCATAGCGGCAGAAATGGGAATAGAGAAGATCGAGCAGATAAGGAGCAGGCAGATAAGAGAAAAGCATTTTTTTGCAAACCTTTTTTTCATGATTTCTTTCTCCTTCATCTTTAGTTTAGAAAAAATTTCGATTAAAAAAGGTATCTATCCGAATTTTTCGGATACGTTATTATCATTCTCATAAAAACGCGCGTGAATGTGTTGCAATATGTTTCAAGAAAGGATTTTAAATCAAAAGAAACACTCTCATTTCCTTAAAAATTTGAAAATTTTTTAAAAAGAGAGCGCGAGGCGAGATGTTCGGCAAAGTTAAGGAAAAATCTGTTGACAATAGCAGTTCTCGGTGATATAATTACTTAGGTAACTAACTAATTTTTCTTTATTGAAAATCGTCGATAAAATTTTTTCAGGAAAAAGGGGAAGAAGAATGAAAAAGCATGAAGATAAAATGCCCTTATCTCCGCCCTTGCGCAAGGAGCTTAGCGAAAATCCCGTAAAGCTATGCCACGACATCTCAAGGCTTAGCCACGCTAAGATACGAGGGGCGAATATAGACGGAATAATGTCTCAGCACGGCGCGCGCCTCGTGCTTGCGTCTCTTGCCGCAAACGATGGCGCAACTCAGAGGGCGATAGTTGATATGACGCATCTCCGTCCGCCTACGGTCAGCGTGCTTCTGCGGAGAATGGAGAGCGAGGGAATGGTAGAGCTTCGCGAAAACCCAAGGGACAGACGCGAGCTTTGCGCGCATCTTACCGACTACGGCAGAGAGATAGACTCAAAGGCGATAGAAAAGATAAAGGAGAGCGATGCGATAGCGCTTGAGGGGCTTAGCGAGAGCGAGAGGGAAACTCTGATGGCTCTGCTCTCAAAGATCCGCGAAAATCTTATTGTAAGTCTCTCGCAAAAAGAGTGCAGAAGGGATAGAGAAGAGGAAAAATGAAAAGGATATTACACTACCTAAAGCCGTATGCGCTTCTTGCTATAGTCTCGCCGCTTTTGATGATAGGCGAGGTGGCGGCAGACCTCTGCCTGCCTAAGCTGATGAGCGTTATAGTTGACTACGGCATCAACGCGTCGGGCGACGTGTCTGAGTCGGCGCTCGGCAGCACGGTCATGAGGATAGTTTTCGGAGAGGGAAGCTACAGCTCTATGCAGGTCATAATCACCTTTGGTGTGCTGATGCTGCTCGTGGTGCTGGTTGGCGGATTTTTCGGCGTGTTTTGCGCATATACCGCCGCAAAGGCGTCTCAGGGACTTGGCGACGATCTGCGTTGCGACGCCTATGCCAAGGTGATGTCGCTCTCTATAGAGCAGACCGATAAATTTACCACAGGCTCGTTAGTTACGAGAATGACCAACGACATCACTATGATAGTCGAGTTTACCGAGATGATACTCCGCATGCTCGTGCGCTCTCCGATGTTCTTTATCGGTGGCACGGTGATGCTCTGCACGCTTGATATAAAGTTCGGTATAGTCCTGCTCTGCTCGCTTCCGATAATGGCGATAATGCTCGCCTTCGTGCTTGGAAAGGCAGTTCCGATATTCAGCAACATACAGAAGAAGCTCGATAAGGTCAACTCGGTGGTTCAGGAGAACGTAAGCGGCGCGAGAGTAGTTAAGGCTTACGTTCGCGAGGAGTATGAATACGAGCGCTTCAAGAGCGCAAACCGTGAGCTTCGCGACACCAATATAAAGGTGCAGAAGCTGATGGCGATAATGCATCCCGTGCTTACCGTAGTTATGAATGCCTCGGTGATAGCGGTAATACTTATCGGCGGCTTTGAGATAGAGAACGTTGCGGGAAGCGGAATGAGTGCGGGTACTATCATGGCGGCGGTTACCTACGTTACGCAGGTAATAATGTCTATTATGATGGTAACTATGCTCTTTCATTCGGTCTCTCGCGCTATGGCTTCGGTCAAGCGTGTGGGCGAGGTGCTTGATTCTGAGCCCGTGATAGTTTCGGGCGACAGACGGGGAGATGATAACGATATCGCGGTCTCCTTTAAGGGCGTTGACTTCCGCTATCCCTCGGCAAAGGGACGTCCCGTGCTTCACGACGTCAATATTGATATAAAGAAGGGCGAGACCTTCGCTATAATCGGTGCGACGGGCTCGGGCAAGACCTCGCTCGTCAATCTGATAATGCGCTTCTACGATGCGACCGAGGGCGAGGTATCTGTCAACGGAGTTCCCGTCAAGGAATACGAGCTTTCCTCTCTCCGCTCGGGAATATCCTACGTTATGCAGAAGAGCGAGCTGTTCTCGGGTACTATAGCCGAGAATATCCGCTGGGGCAAGTCTGACGCTACCGACGAGGAGGTCGCGGAGGCGGCGAGAATAGCGCAGGCTGAGGACTTTGTAAACGGCTTTGCCGATAAGTACGATACCTACATAGCCGAAAAGGGAGCGTCTCTTTCGGGCGGACAGAAGCAGAGAATGTCTATTGCGAGAGCGCTCGTGCGCCGTCCTGAGATAATAATACTCGACGACGCTACCTCGGCGCTTGACCTTGCCACCGAGGCAAGACTTCGCAAGGCGCTCCGCGAGAACCTCAAGGACGCGACGGTAATAATGATAGCTCAGCGTATAGCAAGCGTCAAGGAAGCCGACAGGATAGCCGTGATCGAGAACGGTACTATCAAGGATTGCGGCTCGCACGAGGAGCTTATGCGCACGAGCGAGACTTATCGGGATATATACAACTCGCAGATGAACGGTGATGACAAGAGAGAGGAGGTGGCGCTCTGATGAACGCTCAGAATAACGGCGCAAGGAGCAGCGCACCTCAAAGAATGCCCGATATGCGTCGCGGTGGCGGCGGTGGACCGATGGGCGCAAGAGTGAACAGAGAGAAGCCGAAGAATACCTGGCAGACCTTGAAGCGACTGCTGAGATACATAGGCAAGAGCAAGCTGCTCGTCATAGCGCTCGTCGCTATAATGGCGGCGGTTACGGTCTCTGACCTTGCGGGTCCCGCGCTTCAGGGTGCGGCGATAAACACCATAAAGGTCGATGCGAACGGAGTAATATCTGTTGACCTTGAGGCAATGATAGGCTATCTTGCCGCTATGGGCGTGCTTTTCCTTTGTAGCGCGGCGCTCGGTCTTGCGCAGGGAATAATCGCCTCAAAGCTCTCGCAAAATACCGTCTATATGATGAGAAACGACCTTTTCTCGAAGATATCAAGACTTCCCATCAAATATACCGACACTCACCGACACGGCGACATAATGTCAAGAATGACAAACGACGTTGAGAACGTGTCAAACGCGGTCTCGCAGTCGATAGCCTCGCTTATATCAAGCATACTGACGCTGATAGGCGCGTTTACAATGATGGTCTATTACAGCTGGGTGATGGCGCTTATCGCCTGCATAACTATACCGCTTACCATTGCTGTTTCCACCAATCTCGCAAAATTTATGCGCAAATACTTTGTCAAGCGCCAGAAGCTTCTCGGCGCGCTCAACGGTCAGGTCGAGGAGATGGTTACCTCTTACAAGACCGTCGTAGCTTACGGAAAAGAGGGAAAGGCTGTAGATGAATTCACAAAGGTGAGCGGAGAGCTGAAGAAGAGCAGCATACTTGCTCGCGTGTGGGGCTCTATAATGGGACCTTGCATGAACTTCCTTGGCAATTTCCAGTACGTTCTTATAGCCGCTTTCGGCGGATATTTCGTGCTCAACCCCAACTTCCTCGTTCCGTCGCTGATGCTTGGAGACATACACTCGATGCTTCAGTATTCAAAGAAATTCACCCGTCCCGTCAACGAGATAGCCAATCAGTATGCCTCTATCCTCACGGCTCTTGCGGGCGCGGAGCGTATATTTGAGATAATGGACAGCGCTGACGAGATAGACGAGGGAACTGACGAGGTCAGAGTTGCCGATATTGAGGGCAATATTCGCTTTGAGGGAATACATTTTGCTTACGAGCCCGACGAGCCTGTGCTTAAGGGACTTGACCTATGGCTCAAGAAGGGGCAGAAAATAGCGATAGTCGGCGCGACAGGCTCGGGTAAGACCACCGTCGTCAATCTGCTTACAAGGTTTTATGAGGTCGATAGGGGTACTATCACTATAGACGGCAGAGATATAACCGACATACCTAAGGAAACTCTGCGCCGCTCGATAGCGATAGTTCTTCAGGACACCGTTCTGTTCTCGGATACGATACGCGCGAATATCAAATACGGACGGCTCGACGCTACCGACGAGGAGATGCGCGCCGCGGCGGCATTCGCTAAGGCAGACAGCTTTATCGAGCGCCTGCCCGACGGCTACGACACTATGCTTGCTGAGTCGGGAAGCAATCTCTCTCAAGGACAGCGACAGCTTCTCTCTATTGCCCGTGCTGTGCTTGCAGATCCCAAGATACTCATACTCGACGAGGCTACCTCAAGCGTTGACACGAGAACAGAGATGCATATCCAGCAGGCTATGGTGGCTCTTATGGAGAACCGCACCTCGCTTATAATAGCGCACAGACTTTCTACCATACGCGACGCCGATAAGATAGTGGTTATCAAGGACGGCAAGGTCGCCGAGGCAGGAGACCACGAGGAGCTTCTTGCGGCAGGCGGCGAGTACTTCAAGCTCTATTCAAATCAGTTCGCGGGTATAGCAACGTGATGAAGAAGATAATTACGAAAGAAAAATTTGAAGGGCTCTGCGCGGCTGAGAGCTATATTCTGAGCGCTCTCTCCGAGGAGGAGGGAATAGGCATATACAACGAAAAGAGGCTTCACAAGATACTAAAGCGCAGTATATGTGATAGTGAGAGCTGCTTTGAGGTCAAGGTCGGAAGATATACCGCCGATATACTTACCGACGGGCGCATCTATGAGATACAGTGCGCAAGTCTCTATCCGCTAAAGGATAAGATAGCCTACTATCTTGATAGCACTGATTACAAGGTAACTGTTGTGCATCCGCTGATAGTAAAAAAGACGCTGATACGCGCCGAGAAAGAGACGGGCGAGATACTCAGAATGAAAAAGTCTCCCAAGAAGGAGAGCGTCGAGAGCCTTCTCCCCGACCTTATCTATATTGCACGCGCCTTTGAAAACGAGCGTTTTTCACTCTGCCTTGTGTTGATCGAGGCGGAGGAATACAGATATTCCGAGGCGGTGCGCTATAGAAGAAGCGGAAAGTACGATTCCGAGCTTTTCCCCACGACACTTGTGGGAGTAGAGGAGTTTTCCTCGCCGCGCGACTTTGAGCGATTTATACCTAATGAGCTTCGCGGACGCGAGTTCTCGCCCACAGAATACGCGCCATATACCTCGCTCAAGGGCAGAGACGCTTACTCAGCACTTAAATTTCTTGCCGAAATAGGACTGCTCAAGCGCCGAAAGGACGGCAGACGAGTGCTCTACAGCACGGTTGATTAAAAATCCAAAAGGGACAGAGATATTCTCTGTCCCTTTTGCCGTTTCTATAAACGGGTCGCAAGACGATCTCTAAACATCACATCAACAACCTCGCATCTTTTAAACAGGTCATCCTGAGGGGTGTGGAATTATAAAATTATTAAGAAGAAAAATATTGCGCTGCTCTTGACTTTCGCTCGTAGATGTGATATACTGTATTATCTATTAAAATGTATAAGTATGTCAAAAACAGAAAGGACAGAAGAAGATATGCAGGACAAGTTTGAAACAAAGTATCCCTTTGTGGAAAATGAAAAAGAAGTGCTTAGCTTCTGGAAGGAAAACGATTGCTTCCAAAAGCTGAAGGCAAAGAACGCGGGCGGACCTAAGTACCGCTTTATCGACGGTCCTATCACCGCCAACAACCCCATGGGAATACATCACACCTGGGGAAGAACACTTAAGGATACCTATATCAAGTATCACGCTATGAAGGGCTGCGACACGCACTACCGCAACGGCTTCGATTCTCAGGGACTCTGGGTAGAGGTCGAGGTTGAGAAGGAGCTTGGCTTTAAGACTAAGCACGATATCGAGGCTTACGGCCTTGATAACTTCACTAACAAGTGTATCGACCGTGTCAAGAAGTTCTCGGGCGTTATCACCGAGCAGTCTATCCGCCTCGGTCAGTGGATGGACTGGGATAATTCCTACTACACCTACACCGACGAGAATATCCAGGGCATCTGGCTCTTCTTAAAGAAGTGCCACGAGGGCGGCTGGATCCGTCAGGTATATAAGCCTATGCCTTGGTGCTCGCGTTGCGGAACCTCGCTCTCCGAGCACGAGATGACAGGCTCTTATAAGGAGATCGAGCACGAGGCTGTATTCTTCAAGCTTCCCATCAAGGATACAAATGATTATATCCTCGTATGGACCACGACACCGTGGACACTCTCCGCAAACGTTGCTCTCGCGGTAAATCCCGAGATGACCTACGTAAGACTTCACGTTGCGGGTGAGGAGCACAACTACGTTACCTCGCTCAACTACTTCAAGCAGAAGTTTGAGGGCAAGGAGGGCGTTGAGCTTCTCGAAACCCTCAAGGGTACAGACCTCGCAGGACTTGAGTACGAGACCTGCTTCCCCGAGATGGACGAGCAGAACTTCGCTCACAAGATAGTCCTCTGGGATGAGGTCGCTGACGACGAGGGATGCGGAGTCGTTCATATCGCTCCCGGATGCGGCGCTGAGGACTTTGCTCTCGGCGAGTCTATCGGACTTCCCAAGATAATCCCCGTTGACGAATACGGCATTTTCTATGATGGCTTCTCCTTCCTTTCGGGGCTTGACGCTCAGGATTGCCGTCAGCTCGTATTTGACGAGCTCAAGAAGAGAAATAAGCTCTTCTACACACACAAGTATAAGCACAGCTACCCTGTTTGCTGGAGATGTAAGAAGGAAATAATCTTCCGTCTCGGCAAGGAGTGGGCAATCGCTGTTGACGAGCTTCGCCCCAGACTTATCGCAAACGCTAACAAGGTTCGTTGGGAGCCTGCATATCAGGGCAAGAGAATGCTCGACTGGCTTGAGAATATGTCCGACTGGAATATCTCCCGTAAGAGATTTTACGGTCTGCCTCTGCCTTTCTATCTCTGCGAGTGCGGCGAGCTGACGGTTGTTGGCTCTAAGGACGAGCTTTACGAGCTTGCTGTTGATAAGTCCAAGGTCGATGCAATTCCTCATCTCCACCGTCCGTGGATAGACGAGGTAAAGATCTGCTGTCCCAAGTGCCAGAAGGCAGTTGAGAGAGTAACTCAGGTCGGCGACGTATGGCTTGACGCAGGTATCGTTCCTTTCTCGACGCTCAAGTATCTTACCGACAAGGAATACTGGAAGCAGTACTTCCCCGCAGAGCACGTTCTTGAGATGAAGGAGCAGATCCGCCTTTGGTTCTACTCTATGCTCTTTATGAGCACCGTGCTTGTTGACGAGCCTCCCTACGAGAGAGTAAGCACACACGGAATGGTAGTTTCCGAGGACGGAAGCAGATTCTCCAAGACAGGCTTTATGATACGCTTTGACGAGGCCGCTGACATTATCGGTGCTGACGCGTCGCGTTACATCTTCGCGTCCTCCTCTACCTCCAACGACGTGCGCTTCGGCTTCAACCTCGGTGAAGAGGCAAGAAGAAAGTTGCTCGCGTTCTGGAACCTTGAGACCTTCTTTGCGACCTACGCGGACATTGACAACACCAAGGTGGATCTCTCCAAGCTTGATGCAAGCACGCTCTGTCCCGTTGACCGTTGGTTGCTCATCCGTACCAATCAGTTCATCAAGGTTGCTAACGAGTATATGGCTGACTACTCCACTCGCGACGTAGTTGCCCACTTTGAAAGCTTCGTAAACGATATCTCCAACTTCTATATCAGAGTAAATCGCGGACGCTTCTGGACTACAGAGAATTCCGAGGACAAGCAGAACGCATACGCTGTTCTGTTCTACGCTATCAAGTCCATCACGGGAATCATGGCGCCCATCATTCCCTTTATGGCAGAGTTTACCTGGCAGAAGTTCATCAAGAGATACTCCGCTGAGGACTCGGTATCGGTATTCCTTACCGAGTATCCTGCTGTTGAGGAGCGCCTTGATATAACCGACGACAGGATCCTTGCCGACGTTGAGAAGGCAAGAGATATGATCTCGCTTGGTCTGAAGCTCAGAAACGAGAAGCAGATCAAGATCCGTCAGCCTCTCTCCACCATGTACGTCTCGGCAAATGAGGGCAACCACAACGCTATCGAGACCTTTGGCGCGGTAATTATGAGCGAGATGAATATTGGCGAGGTCAAGGAGCTTGAGGACACCTCGGCGCTTGAGTCAAACTTCCTCACGGTCAACTTCAAGGTTGCGGGAAGAGTTCTCAAGAACAGAGCAAACGAGGTCAAGGCATTCCTTGCCGAGCTTGGCGCAGAGCGTCAGCAGGAGCTTTCTGATGCGGTTAAGGCAGGACAGAACGTAGTTCTTCCCGAGCTTGAGCTTGAGGTAGAGCCTGACGTGTTTACGCTCAACTCCAAGGCGCTTGATAATATCGCCATCTACTCGAACAACGGCGAATTTGTGGCTCTCGACACCACTATCTCCGAGGAGCTTGCAAGAGCGGGACTTCTCCGTGATATAGTCCGTCAGTGTCAGGTATTCCGCAAGGAAGCAGGCTTTGACGTAAGCGACAGAATCTACATCGCGTTTGAGACAGAGTCCGAGCTTGTTAAGAGCATCATAGCAGAGAAGCGCGCTCAGCTTGAGGGCGACCTCCTTGCTACCTTCGAGACACCCGCAAACGTAGAGTTCACGGGTACTATCGACCTTGACGGCGCTACCGTTACCGTATTGCTTCAGAGAAAGTAATAAATAAAAGCAAAACGCCCGACCGTAACGGTCGGGCGTTGTTTGCTATTCAAATGGGCAGGCGAGGGCATCGGCCTCTACTGTTCTGTGCGAGATTTAATCTTTTGTTTATAGGGGCGGTGGCTTACTCCTCTCGCCTTGCCTAACGCAATCTTACCAAAAGCCTTCCCCAGCGGGGAAGGTGGCAGACACGGAGCGAAGCGGAGCTGGCTGAC
>CALCTA010000113.1 GCA_937893945.1 uncultured Clostridia bacterium
TCTTGTAATCCCCCCCGCCGCACCACTTTGCCACTAAAAAACGCCTTTTAAAAAAACTTTCCCCCACCGTATTGACAAGAGTTTTTTGGTGTGATATATTAAGTGTGTACGCTAAGATATGGAGGGTAGAAATGAAAAAATATATTGCGCTTTTGGTTTCTTTTTTAATGCTTTTCGCCCTGCTTTCTTGCAACGATCAAGAAAGCAACCAAACAGATAGTGGTAGCGAAGAAAATAATGCCACTGATAACACCGCAATCCAAGAAAATAATGCCACTGATAACATCGCAACCCAAGAAAATAATGCTACAGATAACACCGCAACCGAAGAGAAGCCTTCAAAGGAGGCAGTTGCAAAAGCCCTCGCGGACGCGCTTGACTCCAAAATAAAGGTGCACGAGACAGACACAAACAAGATGAATTATCTGAAAGACTGCCTCACGCCTTATCAGGGAATTCCTCTTGCCGCTTGCGAGGATCTGAGCTACACGTACATAGATATGGACGGCGACTCTTACGACGAGCTCGTTATAGATTGCGGAGATACAATGCTTCTTCGCTACTTTGAGGGAAAAGTTTACTTGTATCGCTTTAGCTTCCGTGCTCTGTATAATCTCAAGAGCGACGGCTCGTATTCCTGGAATAACGGGGGAGCATTGAACTACGGAGAAGACAGGATGTATTTTGAAGGCACTGAGCTAAAAACAAAAGAGGTTTGGAGCATCGTCAAAGACGGTGAGCCTGATGCAGAATACTATATTGAAGGCAAACAAGTAACTCAAGAAGAAATATTGAAATATTTTGAGGATAATCCCAAGACAAAGGTCGAATTTTTGCCGCTTGAGGTATCTTGGCAGAATAATATATCCTATAGAGAGGGACTTGCTCTCGCTAAAAAATATTGGGAAGACCTTGATATTGAAGAAAATCAATACGTCGTTTCGTATTCGCACTATCTTGATACACCCGAGACCGTTTACGCCTTCACTATAAGTTGGCGGATAGATAATCACTACTCGATATTTGACGAGATATGGATAGACGTCAATACGGGAGAGACGATAATCCCATCCGAAAATGCAAAAGGATAAAAATAAAGGAAAGAGAGAAAAACAACCTTGAGATGCGATCTTCATTCTCATTCAATACACTCTGACGGTAGCGCAACGCCTGCCGAGCTTGTGGCTATGGCAAAGGAGCAGGGGCTCATCATCGCGCTGACCGACCATAATACCGTCTCAGGACTCCCCGATTTCTTGCGCGAGGCAGAGAAGTGCGGTGTTATCGCCGTCGGTGGAACTGAGCTCTCCTGCAACTACAACGAGAGGGAATTCCATCTGCTCGGTCTTTTCATCAGCCCCGAGCATTACGAAAGTATTGAAGCTTTGGTAAGTAAATTTCATATCCTCAAGCAGAAAAGCGTAATCGATCTCATTTCGCGCCTTAATGCCGCTGGGTACAAGGTGGACTATGAGAAAGTCTGCCAAAGAACCATGAACGGCAACGTCAACCGCGCGCATATAGCCGCAGAGCTTCTTGAGAGGGGCTACGTCTCGTCTGTTACCGAGGCATTTGAAACTGTTCTTTCCAAAGAATACGGTTTATACGTTCAGCCCGATAGACTTGAGCTGATAGATGCGATACGCTTTCTGAGAAGCATAAACGCCTTGCCAATACTTGCGCATCCGCTCAAGGAGATAAGTGCAGATCAACTTTGCGAGATCCTTCCTGCGCTGATAGAGGCAGGTCTTCTCGGCATCGAGACGATGCACTCCTCGTATTCCGAGGAGGAAATTGCTATCTCAAAGGAGATAGCAAGCAGATACTCGCTTCTCCAGAGCGGCGGAAGCGACTATCACGGCAGCGCGAAACCCGACGTAAGCCTCGGTACAGGGAAGGGAAACCTTAACGTTCCATCAAGCGTATATTACGATCTTTTGAGGCTGCACGGAGAGCTTTATAAACAAAAATAAGTGAATTTACATTAAAAAAGGAGCAGGCGCTCCTTTTTTATTTTTGCATAATTTAACTTTTTGGTATATCGTTTTTCGGTTTGAAAATACTAAAAACGGCAATATCTCTTGACAAAAGACGAATGTTGTAGTATTATAGTATATGGGTATTTCTATGCCCTAAGGGATGAATTATGGAGTGGTATTTTTATGAAGGTATTGCTTTTAGGCGAATTCAGCTCGTTGCATCGCTATCTTAAGGAGGGCTTGCAGGAGCTTGGTGGAATAGACGTAAAATTGTTTGCTAACGGAGATTCCTGGAAGCAGATAGGCGGCGCAGACGGCAATCTGTTTGATGTCTCTTCAGGAGCGATCGGCAGAGTGAAAACCTGCAACGACGCTTTAAAAAGAGCTCGCTCGTTTAAGGACTATGACGTTGTGCAGCTGATAAATCCGCAGAGCTATCCTCAGCTTGTAAACAGTAAGATATGCAAAGCCTTGTCCTTGAAAAACAAGTGCTTTTCTCTTATTGCCGCAGGCGACGATCTTGCACTCGTAACAGCCTACAGAGAGGGCAAGCTTGACTATTATATGATGGATCACGAAAAGGCACCCTTGCGCTATTACGACGATTCTACCTTCAGAGGCAGAGCTAAAATTAAGGCAGAGAAAAAGATAGTTTCTTTCGCTGACGTTATAATACCGAGCCTTTACGAGTACACCTTAGGCTATGAAGGAAATGACAAATTATCAAATGTCATCCCATTTCCCATAAACACCGATAATATCAGATATCAGGAAAACACCGTAAAACAGAAGGTGGTCTTTTTCCACGGCTTAAACAGAGAGCTTGCCAAGGGAACTCCGTTTATAAGAGCGGCAATGGAGCGCTTGCAGGAGAAGTATCCGGATGACGTTGAGATAATCATAGACGGACACATGCCATTTGATAAGTACGTTGAGGTCATGAACAGGGCTAATGTAGTCGTTGATCAGTGCTGCTCTCACGGATATGGTATAAACGCTTGCATAGCTATGGCGCAGGGAAAGGTAGTTATGTCGGGAAGCCGTCAGCATACGCTCGACGCTTTCGGTATAGAGTCATCTCCTATTTTCCACGTGCAGCCTTCGGTGGATCAGATATATCAACAGCTGGAATATATCTTAGAAAACAAGGAAAAGATCACAGAGTGGGGATATGAGTCCCGACAGTACGTTGAGAATACACACCACTACGTTAAGAACGCGCAAAGATACGTTGACGCGTGGAAATCCACAGGTAAGATCTGATAAATATGAAAAAGTTAAAGCTTTTTATTGAAAACCTGCTCGTTTATGGCTTGGGCGGAATTATCAGCAAAATAGTTCCTCTCGTTATGGTTCCCATAATCACACGCCTGATGCCAAACACCGAGTATTACGGCCTCAGCGACCTGAGCAATACTCTCATAAGCATCGGAAGCGCTTTGGCGGTAATGGGGATGTACGACGCGATGTACCGTATGTTCTTCGAGAAGGATGAGCCTGAGTTTAAAAAGAAGGTCTGCTCAACCGCACTTTTGTTTACAATAATGACCTCGGCTGTCGTTTTTGTCATCATGTGCCTGCTTGCTCGGCCTATCGCAAAGTTGTTTTTCTCGGACGTTACGCTTGGATATCTCGTATATCTCAGCGCTATTGCTACTCTTGTCGGAGCTACCAATAGCATTATTTCCGCGCCCACGAGAATGCAGAATAAGCGTACCGTGTTTTTGATAGCCAACACCGTCAGCCCCCTCCTTTCGTACGGAATATCCATTCCGCTTTTGCTTAGCGGTCATTATATTATCGCGCTTCCTCTTGCGGGAATAATATCGGGAGTTACGATGGAGGCTACCTTCTATTTGCTTAACAGATCGTGGTTTTCATTCAAGAATTTTGATTATAAGCTCTTAAAGACAATGCTTGTTATCGCTATACCGTTGTTGCCCAACTTTTTGATATATTGGGTGTTTAACTCAAGCGATAAGCTTATGATAACAAATCTGTTGAGCGTAGGTGCTGCGGGAATATATTCGGTAGGCTCAAAGCTCGGACACGCAAGTCAGCTTATATATATGGCATTTTCGGGAGGTTGGCAGTTTTTCTCGTTTTCTACAATGAAGGACGATGATCAGGTAAGCTCCAATTCTTCCATATTTGAATATCTCGGAGCAATATCCTTTGTTGCTACGGCGTTTATATGCGCCTTAAGCTTCCCAATCTACAAGCTGCTTTTTGAACAGGAGTATCTTGCAGGCTATATAATAGCGCCGTATCTGTTTGCCGCACCGCTTTTGCAGATGCTCTTTCAGGTGGCGTGTAATCAGTTTATAATTATAAAAAAGACTTGGCCGAATATGCTGATCCTCAGCGCAGGTGCTTTGGTAAACGTAGTGCTTAATCTCGTGCTGATTCCCGTGCTTGGTATTGAGGGCGCTGCATTGGCAACGCTTATCGGCTATGTGGTTTCGGATGTGATCTGCGTGTTGGTGCTGTGCAAAATGAAGCTCATGGTTATATCAAAAAGATTTGTTTTCGTAGTACTACTGACCGTGGCATATTTCGTTATCTGGCGAGTATTTTTCCCGACAAACGTGATCCTTGGCGTCCTGTGTGCTTTAGTCTTTAGCGTAGCCGTTGCGCTCGCGTATAAAAAAGATCTGCAGGGCCTTATAAAAATGATCAGAAGATCTGAATAAACCAAAATATATAAATATTTAATTTTAGGAGCAACAATATGATTTTACCCAACAATTTAGGTAGGCAGTTTTCGCTTAATGCGGCTGAGTACGAGGAAAAGGCAGTTGAGGTCTTGCGCTCGGGTTGGTATATTCTCGGCAAGGAAGTATCTGCTTTTGAGGAAGAGTGGGCAAACTATATAGGCAGTAAATATTGCGTTGGACTTGCAAGCGGACTCGATGCGCTTTGGATCAGCTTTCGTTTGCTTGATATCAAGGAGGGCGACGAGGTTATAGTATGCGCTAATGCATATATTGCCTGTGTAATGGGAATAACCATGAATGGAGCAACTCCCGTATTCGTTGAGCCTGATGAATACGACAATATTGACGCTGACGCTATTGAAGCTGTGATCACGGACAAGACTAAGGCTATTCTTGCGGTCCATCTGTACGGACAAGCCTGCGATATGACAAAGATAATGGATATCGCAAAAAAATATGACCTCAGGGTCGTTGAGGATTGCGCACAAAGCCACGGCAACCATTGGAACGGAAAGACGGTCGGCACGTTTGGCGACGTAGGCTGCTTCAGCTTTTATCCGAGTAAGGGCTGCGGCGCGTTCGGAGACGCAGGATGTATCGTTACCGACAGCGAGGAGCTTGCCGCTAAGTTCAAGGTGTACCGCAACTATGGAAGTGAAAAGCGTTATCACAATCAGGTGGTTGGTACAAACAGCCGTCTTGATGAGATGCAGGCAGGTCTGCTCAGAGTAAAGATGAAGCATCTTGACGGCTTCAATGCCGAAAGATGCGCTATAGCGCAGAGATACCTTAACGAAATCAATAATCCGCTTATTCAGTTGCCTAAAATACGTCCCGGTGCAGATTCTACCTGGCATCAGTTTGTAGTGCATTGCGAGCGCCGCGACGAGCTTAAGGAATATCTTGAAAAGCGCGATATAGGTACTTTGATACACTATCCCATACCCCCGCATCTCTCTGAAGCGTATCAGTATCTGGGCAAAAAGCGCGGAGATTATCCTATAACCGAGAAATATGCGGATGAGGTTCTCAGTCTGCCTATGTATAACGGAATGACCGATGAGGAAATTCAGACGGTTATCGATGCGGTAAATCAATTTGGAGAATAACAATGAAGCATTCTTATTCTATAACCTATAAAAACGTTGCGCTGAAGCCTATCTCCCAAGACGAGCTTGAGTTCTTGCGCGCGTGGCGTAACGATCCCGAAAACACGAGATATCTCAGACAGATACCCTATATAACCCCGGAAATGCAGTTCAAATGGTATGAGTCTTATCTCGCAAACGAGGACGAAATGACCTTCGCGATTTATGAAACAAAGCAGCTTGGACGCGTTGTTGGCAGTCTGTCGCTTTATGATTTTTCAGCGAATTCGGCTGAATTCGGCAAGATACTCATTGGAGACAGTGAGGCTCACGGAAAATCTGTCGGATATCACGCGACGGTAGCTGTATTGAAGATCGCTTTTGTGAGCTTGAAGCTTGATAAGATACTTTTGCACGTTTTCTCGGAGAATATTCCTGCTATCAAGGTGTATCAGAAAGCAGGCTTTAAAGTTGTTGACGAACATGAGACGAACGGAAGAAAAGAGCTTTCAATGGAAATAACACGCGCGGAATTTCTTTCTGCTATGCCGACTAAGGACGACGCTTATACGATACAGTTTGCTCAGCGAGGAGACGCTCGCGGCAAGATGAACGTCGTTGAGGGCGGAAGCAGTATTCCGTTTGAGATAAAGAGAGTATTTTACAGCTACGCTACCGATAAGGATGCCGTAAGAGGTCAGCACGCAAATCGCAACAGCGAATTCGTAATGATCTGCCTTGCAGGCTCTTGTCGGGTTAGAGTGCTTGACGTTTATCAAAACGAGGAGACATTTTTGCTGGATTCTCCCGAGGTTGGACTTTACGTGCCGAGAATGCTTTGGAAGGACATGCTTGATTTTTCAGAGGATTGTGTCTTGCTTGTTCTGTCAAGTGAGCACTACGATTCGGGTGAGTATATAAGAGATCTTGAAGCGTATTTAAAAATGAATTGATAGAGGAGACTTTTTTATGAAGGGTATCATTTTGGCAGGCGGATCGGGAACGAGACTTTATCCGTTGACGATGGTTACAAGTAAGCAGCTGTTGCCTATATACGATAAGCCGATGATCTATTATCCGCTAAGCGTTTTGATGCTTGCGGGTATCAAGGATATATTGATAATCTCGACTTCCGAGGATACTCCGAGATTTGAGCAGCTCTTGGGTAACGGCGAAAAGTTTGGAATAAATTTGTCATATGCCGTTCAGCCTTCTCCCGACGGTCTTGCGCAGGCGTTTATCATTGGCGAGGAATTTATCGGTAACGATCCTTGCGCTATGATACTTGGAGACAATATTTTCTACGGTGCGGGACTCTCAAAGCATCTGCAGAACTCCGTAAAGCGCGCAGAGGAGGGAATTGCGACAGTTTACGGCTATTACGTAAAGGATCCCGAGCGATTTGGAATAGTGGAGCTTGACGATGATAACAATGCGATAAGCATAGAAGAAAAGCCCTCAAATCCCAAGTCGAACTATTGCGTTACTGGGCTGTATTTCTACCCGAGCGGAGTGAGCGCGCTTGCAAATCAGGTCAAGCCCTCTGTAAGAGGAGAACTTGAGATAACCTCGCTCAATAATATGTATCTTGATGCCAAAAAGCTTCACGTAACCACGCTCGGCCGCGGATATTCCTGGCTTGATACGGGAACACACGAGTCGCTTGTTGACGCTTCCAATTATATAAAGATATTGGAGGATCATCAGGGCATTAAGGTGTGCTGCCCCGAGGAGATCGCATTCAGAAACGGATGGATAGACCGTGATACGTTGATAGCTTCAGGTGAAAAGATGTCCAAGAATCAGTACGGTCAGCATCTTCTCAACGTTGCTAAGGGCAAGATAAGACACAGTGATAAATAAAAGGAGATAAATATGACAGTAATCGTAACAGGCGGAGCAGGCTTTATAGGCTCTAACTTCGTATATTATATGCTCGATAAGCATCCCGAGTACCGCATCGTGTGTGTGGATTGCCTGACTTATGCAGGTAATCTTTCCACGCTTGATAAGGCTCTTGAAAATCCAAACTTCCGCTTTTGTAAGACTAATATCTGCGACAGAGAGGGAATATATCAAATATTTGAAGAGGAGCATCCTGATATAGTAGTCAATTTTGCGGCAGAGAGCCACGTTGACCGCTCGATAGATAACCCCGAGGTCTTTTTGCAGACCAATATTCTCGGAACGCAGGTTATGATGGACGCTTGCAGAAAATACGGAATTACAAGATATCACCAGGTATCTACCGACGAGGTATATGGCGATCTTCCGCTCGACAGACCCGATCTTTTCTTTACAGAGGAGACTCCCATACACACAAGCTCACCGTATTCCAGCTCTAAAGCAGGCGCGGATCTTTTAGTGCTTGCATACCATCGCACGTTCGGATTGCCCGTAACCATAAGCCGTTGCTCGAATAACTACGGCCCTTATCATTTTCCCGAGAAGCTTATTCCTCTTATGATCGCAAACGCGCTTAACGACAAGCCACTTCCCGTGTACGGAAAGGGCGAGAACGTAAGAGATTGGCTGTACGTTGAGGATCACTGTAAGGCTATAGATCTCATCATACACAAGGGCAGAGTAGGTGAGGTATATAACGTCGGTGGGCATAATGAAATGGCTAATATCGATATCGTAAAGCTTATCTGTAAAAAGTTAGATAAGCCCGAGAGCCTTATCACCTACGTAGCGGATAGAAAAGGACACGATATGCGTTATGCGATAGATCCGACTAAGATACACCAAGAGCTTGGCTGGCTTCCCGAAACGAAATTTGCCGACGGAATCGACAAAACAATAAAATGGTATCTTGAAAACAGAGAATGGTGGACGAATATAATCAACGGGGAATACCGCGATTATTACGAAAAGCACTATTCGCAGAGATAAAAGAAAAGCAAAAACGGACACCGTTTGGTGTCCGTTTAGCTTTGGTGGGGGAGATCTGCTTCGCTACGCTCAGTAGAAAGCCTCAACCCTTACCGTACATATAATACGGTGAAATGATTTCTCCGGTATATTTATCTATCCAATCGAGTGAGTAATGGACGTAATGATCATTTACAAGCTTTTTAATGACTATGGTGTAAACATGATCCGGAGCTTCCTCGTCAAGATCAAGCTCAATGCGATAATTGATTCCTTCCTTATCAAAATCAATATATTCACGATAATTCTTTGAAATTTCTATCGCTTCATCGAGCGAAAGGCACTTGCCGTTTGCCGCTATCTCTTCGGGTGTTGTAATTTCTCCCGTAAAAGCATTTACCAATATTTGATCTTTTTCCTTGACAAAGCGAGGCGGCATACATTCATATCCCTCTTGAGCCCTTGAGTAGTGTTCTTCTTGAAGGGAAAAGCGATAATAATCCGTGTCAGAGCTTGGTATGTCGATCAACACTATTCTGTTGGTCCAAATATTTCCGACACCGTAATCTCTACTTCCGTCCTGGTTATCCCAATAATCGTTTGCTAAGTTCCAAGCCTGTTCTGCATTGATGGGATACAAGGGCGTCAGGTCAAGATAAGAAAAATCCATTGCTTCTGTGCGAAAGCCGTCACGGTAATTATGATATTCTTTAGCCGTAACAGCTTTTCCATCTACAAAATATTCACATTGCATAGGATCTTTGAGACTGTAGAGGGATCTTACGTTCAAGGATTCTCCGTCAAAGGTGATTTTGCTGAGTCCGCACTCCATCGTCGATGAGTCGGGATAAATAGCCCAATAAAACGTTCCGTCCGTATTGAATTTATAATAATCACAGCCATTCAAACAATAACTGTACACTTTGTCGTTATAGCAGCGTAAAATGATGTACTCCTGATCGGAATATTTAATAACGAATTCTCTGATACCGTCTCCATCCACGTCCAGCGACGCTTTTTCGAGCAATTTACACTCTTCTAATCTTGTGTTATTGCTTGGAAAATGATAGTCCTTCAATTTTATCTCGCCTAAGTGCTCGTCAATTATGCAGGCCTCTCCCTTAATTACCGCGGTGTACATTTGCATAGCGATATAGTTTTCTTGGGTTCTTTCAAAAATAGGCTCGTCAGTGGTCGTATCATCGTCTGTATCCGCATTATTGTCCGTAGCCGTATCATCGAAAGGTTGAGTGGCATTTTGCTCTTTATTCGCGCTATCATCGGTTGAAGTAACAGTATCGGTTTCCTTATCAACGTTACACGAAAATAGTGATAGCATCATTAGCAGACAAAGCAAAAAGGCGATGTGTTTTTTCATTTAAAGACTCCTTATTTTTTACTGTAAGGTCAGTATAACACACCCCCAAAAGCGTGTCAATATGGTGGGGAAAAGTTTTTTTAAAAGGCACTTTTTGAGCTCAAAGTGGTGAAGAAATCCTAAAAAACAAAAAAGGAGCTGATGCTCCCGTTTTGTTGGTGCGGGTAACAGGACTTACTGCTTCGCTACGCTCAGCGGCAAGTTTGTCTTGGCGGCTAAAGTCGCCATTTGCTTTGCAAAACGCCAAACGTTGCAGGCAGGTTATGCGCATCTGTTACCTCAAAGCAAAAACGGACACCGGTTGGTGTCCGTTTAGCTTTGGTGCGGGTAACAGGACTTGAACCTGCACGAAGGTAACCTCACTAGAACCTGATGGTAACGTCACCTCGGTGAAAGGTTAGCTCGTGTAAATAGTGTAACAGTCGCAATTAACCCCAAAGGAAAAATTCGCTTTGGAAGGGAGTTAAAATTGTTGTTACAGGACAACTTGCAAGGCTATGAATGTCTAACGCTGCAATAGTGGAATATGTAATAGGGTACATGGTAAAATATGAAC
>CALCTA010000114.1 GCA_937893945.1 uncultured Clostridia bacterium
GCTTGTCTTACTTGACTTAATGTTACGTTTGACCTCTCCGTCTGCATACGCATCCACCTCTCCTGAAAGGAGAGGCTTTAAGTAAGATTACGCTAAGAGGGATCTACACTAACAGAAAGGCTCTCCTTTTAGGAGAGCTGGCGGTTTGTACGCCTGAGAGGTCTAAGACACCCAAACTCCGAGCGAGATCCCTCGGTCGTGGGCGAGCCACTCCCTCGCCTTTTTTCGCCTACCTCGGTCGAAAAAAGGTTCGACGCCGCGGCGGTTGTTAACATATCACCTCATCTTACCAACATCTCGCCGCTCCGCTCAGGATGACCTGCTCTGATGGGGTGCAGTTGTTATTTTAAGGGTTTTAGGACAGTCAATTTGCGAAGCAAATATGGACGCACGGTCCCTACAGGTCTAATCGTTACTTTAATATTTGCCTGTAGGGGAGGGGTTTCCCCTCCCGCCAAAATGGGGCAAAATAAACGGGAGGCGAAACGCCTCCCCTACAAAATTAAATATGAAAATCTGTATGGGAGGGTATTATCCTCCCGCTTATTCTTTTCTGAAAATATCCAAAATGTGATTTGTCGCGCCGATCATATCCGCGCGCTCGCAGATGCTGAGATGGTAATCTATAAAGATCTCAAATACCTCGTCGCTCATTTCATCCACACAACCGCGCATAAAATGCGTAAGCATATCCGTACCCACGTAATGCAGACGTGAAACCTTGAAATGCGACATAAGAGCGTCTATATCTTCTTTGCGATGAAGCTGAAATATATCCTCGGGCAGAGAAAAGCATTTGTACGAGCGCAGATCTATTTTGTTTTTTGCTATAGTATCAAGTATCATATTTCTGCCGAAGCAATATTGATATACCGTCAGATCACTGTTACAGTATGCCGAGAAGATTATTCCACCCCTTTTGGTTACTCGGAGCGCCTCTGAAAGCGCAGATAATTGATCTTCTTCGGTATATAGATGATACATCGGACCGAGCAAAAGCGTTACGTCGTATGCCTCGGACTCAATGAAAGAAAGATCCGTTGCATCTCCTTGAAAAATGCTTACATTTTCGCCTGTGAGAGTGTTTTCCTTAAACACCTCTATATTCTTTTCAACAAGCTCGACGGCGGTTACGTCATAGCCCTTCCTTGCAAAATAATGAGAATATCTTCCCGTAGCCGCGCCAATTTCTATTATCTTCATACCGGGGGAGAGATATTTTTCTACATACTTCAGGGTAGTGATAAATTCTACAGCACCGTGCTTTGAAGAAAAGCGCTCGTTTTCGTTGTAGCTTGAGTAGTGGTTTTTGATCACTTCAATTCTTTCCATTTCTTCTTCCTCCTTAAATAAAAAATACAGCCCTCAAACAATAAGGGCTGTATGTTGAACCAAAATTAACGGCAAATAAATTTAATTATACCGATCTTGAGAACGACGATACGAGCCCGACGTGCTCCAATAAGGGAAGCTTACGCCGCGCGAGATAACGAACATATTGGGTGTGCTCATATATCTGATCATCGTACTACCTCTTCAAAATTAAAAAGTTTTGTTAATTATAGCACCGCAGATGAGGATTGTCAATAGTAAATTTAAAATTATTACAGAAACAAGTGAGCAGTCGGGCAAAATAATGCATCAAAGCATCGTTGACATATTGCGAATAATGTGATATAATATTATGAGGAATACTATGAGGTAGGACGCGCGTATGATTATAAAAGATAAAAAGCTTTTAATATTTGACCTTGACGGAACTATTGCAGATACGCTTTACAGCATCCGCGATGCCGTAAATATGTGTATGGAGCATTTCGGCTTCGAGAAGAGAAGCTACTCCGAGGTAAGAGCCGCCGTGGGTAACGGAGCGCGCTTGCTTATCCTTCGCTCAATTCCTGCCGAGGTAGCAGAGGACGTCGAGAGGGCAGAGGAGATATACAAATATTTTCAGACCTGCTACGGTATCACCTACAACCGCATTGACGGCTGCTACGAGGGAATGTACGAGGCTATGACCGAGCTTCACGCGCGAGGCTACACGCTTGCGGTGCTCTCAAACAAGCCTGATGCTTACGTTAAGGGAATAATCTCTTCACTCTTTGACGAGGGCGTTATCCCGATAGCTATGGGTGAGACAGATCTGCCGAGAAAGCCTGATCCCACCGCTCCCTTGCTTATCGCAAGCGAGCTTGGCGCAGAGCCTTGGCAGTGCGCCTTTATCGGAGACAGCGAGGTGGATATCAAGACCGCGCAGAATGCGGGAATGACGGCAGTTGCGGTGTCATGGGGCTTTAGAGATAGAGAGGATCTGCTTGCGACCTGCCCCGACGTGCTTATCGACAGCCCATCAGAGCTTGCGGCACTCTTTGAATAAGAAAGGCTTAAAAAGAAAGATTTTTGAAAGGTTAGATGTAAAAAATGAAGGTTGGATTTGTTTCGCTCGGATGTCCGAAAAATCAGCTTGACACCGAGGTAATGCTCCACGAGGTAGCTACCGCGGGATATGAGATAACCCCCGAGGAGACCGAGGCGGACGTTGTTATAATCAACACCTGCGGATTTATAGAAAGCGCAAAAAAAGAGGCTATAGAAAACATACTTGACATCGCTTGGCTCAAGAAGAACAGAACTCTCAAGGCGATAATCGTTACGGGTTGCCTTGCCGAGAGATATCGCGAGAGCATCCTTGAGGAATTTCCCGAGGTCGATGCGGTGCTCGGTGTTGGAAGCATACACAACATCGTTGAGGCTATTGAGGCGGTTACGGTCAACAAAAAGAAGGGCTCAAAGAGAAAATACAGCTCGTTTGAAGATAAAGAGACGGTGCGCCTTGGCGGAGACCGCGTGCTGACCACGCCCGAATACAGTGCGTATATCAAGATAGCAGAGGGTTGCGACAACAGATGCGCTTACTGTGCTATCCCTTCAATAAGAGGAAAATTCAGAAGCAGGCAGCTTGAGGATATAGTTGAGGAGGCAAAGCAGCTTGAGGCTCTTGGTGTGCGCGAGCTTAACGTGGTCGCTCAGGACATCACGAGATACGGACTTGATCTCTACGGTGAGTACAGCCTCGCAAGGCTTCTCCGCGCTATCACAGACGCTACGAGCATTCCGTGGATAAGACTTCTTTACTGCTATCCCGATAAGATAACCGACGAGCTTGTTGCCGAAATAAGAGATAACGACAGAATACTTAAATATATAGACCTACCTATCCAGCACATAAGCGACAATATGCTCAAGGCGATGAACCGCCACGGAGACAGCGCAATGGTGCGCTCGGTCATAGCGAAGCTTCGCCGAGAGATACCTGACATCGTCATCAGAACCACCTTTATAGTAGGCTTCCCGGGAGAGACCGAGGAGGATTTTGAAGAGCTTTGCGAGTTCGTTAAGGAAACTAAGTTCGAGCATCTCGGTGTGTTCCCGTATTCTCGCGAGGAGGACACCCCCGCGTATGACTTTGACGGTCAGATAGATGAGCAGATAAAGCAGGACAGAGCAGATATCATTATGCGCGAGCAGCTTGATATAAACACCGCTAATAACGAAAAAATGGTCGGAAAGACCATCACGGTTCTCTGCGAGGACTACGATCCTGTCGCAAGGGTGCATTTCGGCAGAAGCGCCGCTGACGCTCCCGAGATAGACGGCAAGGTATATTTCAGAGCGGAGACGAGAATAGCCCCCGGCTCATTCGTTAAGGTCAAGGTGAGAGAGGTTCTCGACTACGACCTTATGGGAAGAGCCATTACACAAAATTGATTTTTGGAGGGAATTATGGCGAAAATGAATCTTCCTAACAGACTGACGGTGCTTCGTATGTGCCTCGTGCCTATAATACTTGTAGTTGGTTTTATCCCCACAAGCGGAGCTTGGTGGTACATTACCTCTACTATCTGCGCCGCGCTCTTTATCGGTGCGTCGGTAACAGATATGCTTGACGGAAAGATCGCGAGAAAGAACAATCTCGTTACCGATTTTGGTAAATTTATGGATCCCGTTGCCGATAAGTTTATGGTAATAGGCGCGATGTTCGTTCTGCTTTACAGATTTAATAATCTCACACTCCCTCTGATGCTCTCGCTTATCGTTATAGTATTCCGCGAGCTTGCGGTTACCTCTATGCGACTTGTAGCGTCATCGGGCAAGGGAGTAGTTCTTGCGGCGAATTATCTTGGTAAGCTCAAGACGGTGTCGCAGATAGTCGCTATCTCTACTATCTTCCTTGAGCCCGTGCTTCAGTATGTGATCAAGCTTATTGTAGAGGCGGTAAGTGGCGAGAAGCTCTTATGGCGCGCTGATATCGTACCGCTCTCGTGGATCACTCTCGCTTTCTGCGTGGTAATGACGGTATGGTCGGGACTTAACTACATCATCTCCTATTGGAAATATCTCGATCCCGAGAAATAATGATAACAAAAAATGCGGACTCTTCTCCTTGCATTCTTAGCGGAGAAATGACAGGCACATAAATTTCGGCAGAGAACTTGTTTTCTCTGCCGATTTGTGTTATAATGGGACTAACAAAAAGCCTCCCTTGTGTAAAGGGAGGTGGCAGCCGAAGGCTGACGGAGGGATTGGTTCTGTTATTAATTAAAGTATCAATGCACGAACTCAAAGAGTTCGTGACGCGTCGCAAGCGACGCTACAATCCCTCAGTCGCTAACGCGACAGCTCCCTTTACACAAGGGAGCCTTTGGATGCGCTCGTTCATCTTTAGGGATATGGGCTTTGCCCGATGCCTTTGTAATACAAAGGCGAAACTTGCGATAAAATGCAAAGATAAAACAAATACTACAAGGAGTAATGATATGAATCTATCTATTCGAAAATTGACAGTTGAATTATTAGATGATTGGTTATCCTATTTTGACAAAGATGCTTTTTCAGATAATGATGAATGGTGCGGATGTTATTGTATGTGCTATCATTGGAATAACGCATTACAAAAGAAACGGGCGTGGAATTGCGACAAGGATTGTGCCGAGTATAATAGAGAGCAAGCAATAGATTTTATCAAGAGTGGACGTATGCAGGGATATTTAGCGTATGTTGATAATGAGGTTGTTGGATGGTGTAATGCAAACGATAAAAAGGCATATGACAATGTAAATTTTAATTTTGCAAAGCAAGTTCCCGACAACGGAGAAAAAATTAAATCTATCGTTTGTTTTTCCGTAGCTCCCGGATATAGAGGTAGTGGTGTTGCTACAGCATTGCTTGATTACATATGCCAAGATGCAAAAGCGGATGGATATGTGATAGTAGAGGCATATCCATTTCAACATAATAAATATCACACTTATCACGGACCTTTATCAATGTATAAAAAGAATGGTTTTGAGCTTTGTGGTCAAATAGAAGAATGTACAATATGTAGGAAATTTTTTAACCAATAATTGATATTTGGGATTAGACTTGATTTTTCGCACAGAAATAACCCCGACAGACTTTTTAATCTGTCGGGGTATCTATTTGTTTTCTG
>CALCTA010000115.1 GCA_937893945.1 uncultured Clostridia bacterium
CATCGTCTTCCTCGCTACCGTCATCTATATCCTCTGAATCAACATCGTTCAGAGCGTCAGAGCCGTTCTCTGTCGAAGCTTCATTTTGGATCTCCTCGCGCATAGGAGATATGACCGTGATATCCTCGGATATCGGCTCGTCCCTGAGCTTGAGCAACGAGGGGTCAAGGAAGCCGAATTCCTCTTCAACTGCGTTAATATCCTCGACAGTCAAAGGCTCGTCGTTGATCTCGCCCTCAGCGTCATCTTCAGGCTCTTCACAAATCTCTTCTTCGGGCTCTTCTTCAGGCTCTTCTTCAAGTTCCTCTTCGATTTCCTCTTCAAGTTCTTCTTCGGGACCCTCTTCGAGAACGTCATCCTCATACCACGGAAGCTCGTCATCATCTTCCTCGATCTCTTCCTCAGGTTCTTCCTCGATTTCTTCCTCAGGTTCTTCCTCGATCTCTTCTTCGAGTTCTTCCTCTATCTCTTCCTCGAGTTCTTCCTCGAGTTCTTCCTCAAGTTCTTCCTCGATTTTTTCCTCGGGTTCTTCCTCGGGTTCTTCCTCGGGTTCTTCCTCGAGCTCTTCCTCGGATTCGTCGGCTATTTCAACAGCTTCCTCAAGGAACGCCTCGTCGATCTCGTATGTATCCTTCTCCTCTTCCTTGTCCTCTTGCTCTGATGCCATATACTGCATTCTCAGCTTCTGCTTGAGATCCTCCTCGGACATACTGTCAGCATTGGCAGGCTCTATTTCGCCAAGAGCATCGGTGGCAGCTCCGCTCGCGTCCACAGACTGCTTGAGCATAGCCAGCACCTCTGAAATATTCTGTTCAGATGATAGATCTTTACCTTTTGCCATACAGTACCTCCCTAAATCTTTTTTAAAAAATCACGTTCTGTGCTGTCTTGATACCTCAGCGAGAATTACTGCCGCAGCAGTAGATACATTAAAGGAATTTACCTTTCCGTACATAGGAATTGAAGTTATATAGTCGGATCTATCCTTAACTATTTTGGAAACTCCGTCGCCCTCGCTTCCAAGAACGATAGCACACGGGCAGTTAAAATCAGTTTCATAATACGGTCTGCCGCCTGCCTCAGCCGAGAACACCCATATTCCTCTTTCTTTAAGCTCCTCAACCGTCGCCGCAATGTTAGTAACCTTTGCGACCGCAAGATGCTCTATTGCTCCGCAGGACGCCTTGCTTACGACCGGCGTAAGTCCAACGGCTCTGCGCTTGGGGATAATAAGTCCGTGAGCGCCAACACCCTCTGCGCATCTTATTACCGCTCCGAGATTGTGCGGATCGGTAATACCGTCAGCGATAACTATAAATGGCTTCTCGCCTCTCTCCTCGGCTATTGCTATAATGTCCTCGACAGTACAGTATTCCTTTTCTGCCGCCATAGCGACAACGCCCTGATGGACCGCAAAATTGGTAAGCTTGTCAAGCTTTGCGCGGTCTGTCTCTACCACGGGAATATGTCTCTCGATAGCCTCTGCCACGAGAACCACGATAGATCCCTCGCGCTCACCTTTCTGAACGAGAAGCTTGTCCACCGTTCTTCCCGACTTAAGAAGCTCTCTGACGGCGTTTCTTCCCACTATAAGTCCGTCGTTCTGCTCCTCGTCTCTGTAGCTGTCGCGGCGAGGCTCATATTTTTTATCCCCACCCTTATTTCTGTTGAAGTCTCTCTGAGGCTTCTTGTTATATTTTTTATTGTTTTCCATCTTTGCTTTTATCCTCTACACGTAATTACCGTTTTTTCTTTTTTCAAAACGCGCCTACAGGCGTATTCTTACAAATATACATAATAATTATATCATAAAAATACAAATTTGTACATACCTTTTACAAAGGCTTTTCAATTTTTTTGCTTTTTCTTGGCAATATTTTCGCTCCAAATGAAAAAAGGCAGTCGCATAAAGCAACTGCCTTGATCTCAAAAGTATTTCTATCAACCAAGAGTAGAATAGTTGGGTGCTTCCTTGGTGATATTGATATCGTGAGGATGAGACTCCTTAAGTCCCGCGCCCGTAATACGAACGAACTTGCCGTTTGTACGAAGATCCTCGATAGTGGGTGCGCCGCAATAGCCCATACCTGAACGGAGACCGCCCATAAGCTGATATACTGTATCTGCAAGCGGACCCTTGAAGGGTACTCTACCCTCAACTCCCTCGGGAACGAGCTTCTTGTTGCCCTCCTGGAAGTATCTATCCTTAGAGCCGCTCTCCATAGCCGCGATAGAGCCCATGCCGCGATATACCTTGAAGCGTCTGCCCTGATAAAGCTCCTCTGCTCCGGGGCTTTCCTCGCAGCCTGCGAACATAGAGCCTATCATAACGGTGGAAGCGCCTGCCGCGATAGCCTTAACGATATCGCCGCTGTACTTAAGACCGCCGTCTGCTATAACGGGAATGTTATACTTGTCAGCAACCTCTGCCGCATCACAAATAGCGGTTATCTGAGGAACGCCGATACCTGCAACTACACGGGTGGTACAGATAGATCCGGGACCGATACCTACCTTAATAGCGTCAGCGCCTGCCGAGATAAGCTCGTAAGCAGCCTCGCCTGTAGCTATATTGCCCGCGATGACCTGTGCCTCGGGGAATGCGTTCTTGACCTCGAACACCTTGTTGATGATGTTCTGAGAATGGCCGTGAGCCGAGTCGAGAACGAGGAAGTCAACGCCCGCGGCGATGAGCGCGCCTGCTCTGTCAACACAGTCCCTGGTAGCGCCGATAGCCGCACCGCAGATAAGCCTACCGCGCGCGTCCTTTGCGGAGTTGGGGTACTTGGTAGCCTTCTCTATATCCTTGATGGTGATGAGTCCCTTAAGAACGTTATTATCATCAACGAGAGGAAGCTTTTCTATCTTGTGCTGACGGAGGATCTCCTGAGCCTCTGCAAGAGTAGTTCCCTCGGGAGCGGTAACAAGATTATCCTTAGTCATTACCTCGGATATCTTCATATTGAAATCGGTGAGGAATCGCATATCACGGTTGGTGATGATACCAACTACGCGATTGTTGCCATCGCAGATCGGTACGCCCGAGATCTTAAACTTGCGCATAAGATTTTCAGCCTCGTAAACGTAGCTGTCGGGGCCCAAGAAGATAGGATTGCTGATAACGCCGTTCTCACTTCTCTTAACTCTGTCCACGTTATCTACCTGAGCGTCGATGGACATATTCTTGTGAATAGTTCCGGCACCGCCCTCACGCGCAATAGCAATTGCGAGATTTGCCTCGGTTACGGTATCCATAGCCGAGCTGAGCACGGGGATGTTAAGCGAAAGCTTGTTGGTAAGACGAGTCTTGAGAGAAACGTCCGCAGGAAGAACGTCGCTCTTTGCGGGGATAAGAAGCACGTCGTCAAAGGTAAGACCTTCCTTAATAAATTTTGAACTGTAATCCATAAACCCTCCCGATTGCAGAAATATAATATTTAAATAGTATTATACCAAAAACCTCGCTTATTGTCAAGGATTTTCAAGGGAAAATCTTTGGAATTTATCACTATTTTTTCTTGCTTTTCAAGGTGTTTTATCCAAAAATTCTCCAAAGAGGTGGATACGATGAGACCATCATATAAAAAGAGTTCTCGCTTCTTGGGTGTTATTGCCTTTTTTCTCGCTTTCCTCTGCATATTCGCATCATTCTACTGTCTATCCCAAAGAGCTAACTCAAAGCCTAAGCCAACAATCAGCGATGCGGAATTGCCCACGGTTATAATCGACGCGGGGCACGGAGGTGAGGACGGAGGCGCCACGGGCTTTGACGGAAGCCTTGAAAAGCATATCAATCTTCAGATAGCAGAGAGACTCTGCGAGGCTCTTTCTTCCTCGGGTATCCCTTGTGTTATGACTCGCAAGGAGGATATTCTTCTATACGACAGAACTCAAAGCTACGAGGGCAGAAAAAAGGCGCTTGATATGCAGGCGCGCCTCGATATCGCCGCAAAACACGAAAATGCTATATTTGTGAGCATACATCAGAATTCCTATCCCGTAGAAAAATACAGCGGATTTCAAGTGTATTATTCGCAAAACAACGCCGAATCGGCTATACTTGCGAGAACGCTCGAGAACACCGTGCGCGAGAAGCTCCAGCCCTCTAACAACCGCGCCTCAAAGAACGCGGGAGACAACATATATCTGCTAAAGCATCTCTCCTGCCCTGCCGTTCTTCTTGAATGCGGATTTATCTCAAACATGGAGGAATGCAAGGCTCTTTCAAGCGAGGAATATCAAAAAAGGCTTACAGAGGTGCTTTGCGACGCTATCGTGGAATTTATAAATAACAGACAACCGGTTTAATTTGTGCTTCCCTCTTGATTTTTTCTTCCGCTCGGTGTATAATTATTTCAAGAAAAGTATCGGAGGTAAGCTATGAAGGGACTAAAGACCGTTTATATATGTGAGAGCTGTCAATATACGAGTGCGAAATGGCTTGGCAAATGCCCTAAGTGTAACGCTTGGAACAGCTTTGTTGAGGACGTGGAGGAAAGCGCTCCGTCGGTGGCAGCGCAAAAGCGTACCTCTGTCGCTTATGCAGGCGAGAGCCACGCGACCGCTTTCTCCGAGCTTGAAGCTCCTGCTTATATAAGAAGCGCCACGGGTCTTTCCGAGCTTGATAGAGTACTTGGCGGCGGTCTTGTAGCAGGCTCTGCCGTGCTTATCTCGGGTGAGCCCGGAATAGGAAAATCCACGCTTCTTCTCCAGATATGCGACACTCTCGGCAGAGAGAAAAAGGTGCTTTACGTATCGGGAGAGGAATCGGGCAGTCAGATAAAGCTCCGCGCAGAGAGACTGAAGGTGCTTGGCGGCAATCTCTACATACTTACCGAAACAAATATTGAAAATATTCTCTCAGAGGCAAAAAAGATAGAGCCTGACGTTATCATCGCAGACTCTGTTCAGACTATGTATTCTGATATAATCTCGTCCTCCCCCGGAAGCGTTTCAAACGTCAAGGAGGTAGCCTTGGCTCTTATCGGCAAGGCAAAGACAGAGGGCATCTCGGTCATTCTCGTCGGACACGTCAACAAGGAAGGCGGCATCGCAGGCCCTAAGGTGCTTGAGCATATGGTTGACGCGGTGCTTAATTTTGAGGGCGACAAGCGACAGAGCTACCGTATAATCCGAGCGCAGAAGAACCGCTTCGGCTCTACCAATGAGATCGGCGTTTTTGAGATGACCGATATCGGACTTCGACAGGTGGCAAACCCCTCGGAGATGCTGCTTGCTGACCGTCCTACAGATATTTCTGGAAACTGCGCGGTGTGTACTATTGAAGGCTCGCGCCCGATAGTAGCCGAGATACAGGCCCTCGTAACCCCCACCGTGTTCCCCGCTCCGCGCCGCACGTCAAACGGCATAGACTACAACCGCACCTGCCTTATCCTCGCAGTCCTTGAGAAGCGTCTCGGACTTAAATTCTCGGGCAGCGACGTATATCTCAACGTCATCGGCGGTCTTGAAATAGACGAGCCCGCATCCGACCTTGGAATAGCGATGGCGCTCATCTCCTCGCTGACCGACAAAAAGATACCCGACTCGCTTATCGCTATAGGCGAGATAGGACTTGCGGGCGAGTGCCGCGGTGTGTCTCACGTTGAGCAGAGAGTCAGAGAGGCGGCAAGGCTTGGCTTTACCGACGTTCTGCTTCCAACCCACAACGCGCAGAGCTGTCCTTCGGTTGACGGCATCACGGTGCATCCCGTCAAGAACATTTACGATATTTTAAAATTTCTTAAAAGTTCGGTAAATTGATAAAATCATCTCATCAAAAAGAGCAAGAGCAGAAAATTTCTGCTCTTGCTCTTTTATCATTTCTCTGTATAAATCAGAATGCGATCTTCTCGTCAATGTAGCTCTTGAGCTCTGCGATCGGGATTCTTACCTGCTCCATGCTGTCTCTGTCGCGGACGGTAACGCATCCGTCGGTCTCGGAGTCAAAGTCGTAGGTAATGCAGAGAGGTGTACCGATCTCGTCCTGACGGCGATATCTCTTACCGATAGAGCCTGCCTCGTCGTAATCTACCGAGAAGTACTTGGAAAGCTCGCTGTAGATAGCGTCAGCGCCCTCGGAAAGCTTCTTGGAGAGAGGAAGAACCGCTGCCTTGAAGGGAGCGAGAGTGGGATGCAGGTGCATAACTA
This sequence comes from uncultured Clostridia bacterium, assembly GCA_937893945.1. Taxonomy (GTDB): domain Bacteria; phylum Bacillota; class Clostridia; order Oscillospirales; family CAG-272; genus HGM12713. The sequence goes on from CALCTA010000115.1 coordinate 6,151, forward strand.
CTCTTACGTCATTCTTCTCTGCGTCGATAACTTCCTCGTCATAAGCGTCGCAAAGGACAGAGAGTACAGTTCTCTCAACGCCAAGGCTGGGCTCTACTACGTAAGGAATGTAATGCTCGTTTGTCTCCTGATCGAAGTAGGTCAGATCCTTGCCCGATGTCTCCTGATGCTGAGAAAGGTCATAATTTGTACGGTCAGCAACGCCCCAGAGCTCGCCCCATCCAAACGGGAAGAGGAACTCAAAGTCGGTGGTTGCCTTGGAATAGAAGCAAAGCTCCTCGGGATCGTGGTCGCGGAGTCTGATGTTCTCTTCCTTAAGACCGATAGCAAGCAGCCAATCACGGCAGAAGCTTCTCCAATAGTTGAACCACTCAAGGTCAGTTCCAGGCTTGCAGAAGAATTCAAGCTCCATCTGCTCGAACTCGCGAACACGGAAGATGAAGTTACCGGGAGTGATCTCGTTACGGAAGGACTTACCGATCTGAGCAATACCGAAGGGGAGCTTCTTTCTCGTGGTTCTCTGTACGTTTACGAAGTTAGTAAAGATACCCTGAGCGGTCTCGGGACGGAGATAAACTGTGTTCTTTGCGTCCTCGGTTACGCCCTGGAAGGTTTTGAACATAAGGTTGAACTGACGGATGTCTGTAAAGTTATGCTTACCACAGTTAGGACAAGCAATGCCCTTTTCTGTAATGTAATTCATCATCTGTTCATTTGACCAGCCTGCAACGTTTGTACCGTCAAAATCTTCAATAAGGTTATCTGCTCTGTGGCGTGTTTTACACTCACGGCAGTCCATAAGAGGGTCAGAGAAACCACCAAGGTGACCTGACGCAACCCATGTCTGTGGGTTCATAAGAATAGCGCTGTCAAGACCTACGTTGTATGGATTTTCCTGAATAAATTTCTTTCTCCAGGCATTTTTGATGTTCGTTTTGAGCTCAACACCAAGTGGGCCGTAGTCCCAAGTATTTGCAAGACCACCGTAGATTTCACTGCCTGCATAGACAAAGCCCCTACCCTTACAAAGGGCAACAAGCTTTTCCATTGATTTTTCTGTATTTTTCATATCTTCCATCCTTTCAGATGCGTATTATCATATCGATTGACAATTATATCACAAAAGAAAGTAATAATCAATAATATAAATTTGATAGTATTTTAGAAAATACATTACCACTGCTTAACTAATTTGTTTCATTTATATAGACATTTATGTTTCTCTTGACATAAAAGTCTGTATATTGTAAAATGATAAACTGTTAAATTATGTTATTTATTAAATCAATTTTTGAAACGAGTGTGATTTTATGCATTGGTCAGAAATGATCGCAGATAAGATTATCAGACGCAATCCCGATAAGGAAGAGTACGTTTGCGCTGCAGGTATCAGCCCTTCAGGCTCTATCCACATCGGTAACTTCCGTGACATTGCAACAAGCTACTTTGTTGTAAGAGCTCTCAGAAAAAAAGGTAAAAAGGCGAAGCTTCTTTTCTCATGGGACGAATTCGACCGTATGAGAAAGGTTCCTGTTAACGTTGCTGCTATTGACGATGATATGGAAAAATTCATTGGTTGCCCATACGTTGACGTTAAAAATCCATTTGATACAGAAGAAAAGACTTATGCAGAATATTTCGAGCACGAGTTCGAGCGTTCAATTGTTAAATTCGGCATCGATATGGACTATCGTCACCAGGCAGAAATGTACAGAAGTGGTAAGTACACAAAGTACATTCTTGAATCACTTGAAAAACGTGGTGAAATTTTCGATATTCTTGCATCTCACCGTACTCAGCCTGTTCAGGAGGGTGAACGCGAGGCATATTACCCCGTAAGCATCTACTGTTCAGAATGTGGTAAAGACACAACAAAAATTGTTTCTTTGAGTGACGATTGCACTCAGGCAGAATACACCTGTGAATGCGGTCACAAGGGTTCTTTTGATTTCACAACAGACTTCAACTGCAAGCTTGCATGGA
>CALCTA010000116.1 GCA_937893945.1 uncultured Clostridia bacterium
CAGATGATCCCGCGTTTGCAGATCCTATGTTCAGAGATATGGGATGCGGCGGTGTTATCGGCACCTCCGCGGTAATAGTAGCCGTTCTTCTCGGAATGGTTGCTCTTAAGAAAAAAGAGGACTGATAAGGTCTTGATTTAAATAACAAGCGAAAGCTATCGCCCCGCCTTTAGTAGAAAGGCGGGGCGATTTTTGCTTTTACATAATTATGAAATAAACTATTGCCTTTTGTAAAAATATGTGATAGAATGTAAGAGTAGACAGTATTATTCTCTAAATAAATGATTTTTGGAGGGAACTATTTATGAAAAAAAGTATATCGGTCATTTTGATGCTCGCGATGTTGCTTTCATCGGTGCTTGCTATTATTCCTATGAGCGCGGCAACCGAGGATGCTGGGCGCACCAACGTATTGTTCAGCGATGCAGACGCGGCTAATTATCAATTTACTGGAAGCGGAAACGTATTCTACTATGACTACCATTACTATGTAGATGTGGTTGGCACTTTCCCGTTGAATAATAAGGGCCCGTCTCTTCGCGTGGGAGTCAACTCGGGCGCCGGTACAGCAAGTGCTACAGATGGAAAGCCTTTTTCGGGTGCTATGAACCATCAGTATTCTGATAATTGCGCTACTCTTACTTTGGATGATGGCACTACAACCGTAACACACGACCACGTATTCGGCTACAGCTTCAAAGAATCGGTTACTATTGATTCCTTCAAGCTTTATACCGCTGCGGATAAGGACGGACGCGATAATATCAGCAGAGTAACTGTTTACGGAGCTACTGTAGATCCTGGCAAGAAGTATAGTGAATACAGATCCGGTCAGTACTACTACAGCACGGTAACTCCTCTCTATAATATGCCCGAAGGAGCTAACGTTCAGGATAATAGGGAAACCCAGGACGGCGTAACAGCGGCGGTAGTATCCGGAGATTTTGATAAAGCGGCAACTGTTGATTACATTCTTTTTGCGGTGGATTTTGATACTATTTCCGCAAAAAAGTACACTGTTCTTGAAGCCGAAGCATACGGCAAGATCGCTAACTCCGGTGAAGAGGGAGTGGTACCGCCTGAAGACAATGAGCCTTCATATACCAATCTCGTATATAAGTTCAACTTCAATGGCGACGAAAAATTCCAGCCCGCTGTATTAAAGGGTGAGGCTATGGATTATATCATATCAGAAGACGGTCGCTCGGTTACTGTTAAGGGAAAAAATGGTGCTATCGATCAAAGCAGGAATATGTGGGGCGGCACTGTTGCAGGTGTTAAGGCTACTCTTGCCGACGTATATAGCTTTACATACAAGGTAAAAGCTCACGGCGACAACGTAATCGATGCAACAACAGCAAAAAACAATTCTATTGGTATTGGCGCGTGGGCGACCGATCTTGCCGCGGACCGTCCTCTGTTCTACAATTGCTACGGTAACCACAATACAGCTTTCGGCACAGACGTTTCTATGAGACGCATTTCTATTAGAAATGGCAATAACACGCTTAGCGATTACGTTATGTTGGACACGATACCTTTGGCGATCGCAATTGACAGCGCGGGCTTTAGCGATATGCTCGTCGTTTACGACGGACCTGCCGGCATGATAAGAACCTACTTCTTGGCTGAAGGCGGTCAGTGGCAGCTCATCAATGAAGTAAATGGGCTTACGGCAGAGGGCGATATAGGCTTCTTTACGTACGCTTATTACGACGAAGTATATACCACTATTAAGGATGCAAAGGTTTATAGCGGTGATATGAGTAATGTATCACCGAATGGAACCAAGGTCGATTTTGGAAGCCTTGAGTATAAGTCTCTTGTGGATGGAAAGGAAAGTGAATATAATTTCGCCGATGTATATGATGTTATTATTGACGGCAACTCCTTGAACACTGTAGCTAACAGCAATACCAGCGGAGAAAAGTCCTTCAACCTTGGCTACGTTGCACAGACAGGGTATGCTATTACTAAGGATTCTTACTACGTATATGAGTTCAAGGCTAAGCTTAATAGACCTACCGGTTACGCGTGTGTCGTATTTGCTGCTAACGGAACCGAGCACTATTTTGCAGGTGGTGCGTTTGCTAACGACGGCGACTTTGATGACGCGCAAGGCCATCAGGCGTCTCACATCCATCTCCACAAGAACGAATGGTATAACCAGCTGAACGATGAGTTTGGAGACCATATGGCCATTCCCGTGTATGTTGACGCTAACGGTTACGGCTCTTGGAGAGTTATCTACGACGGTCTTACTATTAGTATGCAGTATATAGCCAAAGATGGATTTTGGACATACATTACTAATGACGATGGTTCCGTATCTTCTATTACTCTTCCAGAGTACTTCTATGTAGCATTCGGTGCGCATAACAGAGGCGGTGCTCCCGAAAATCAGAGAACTATCAATATCAAAGACGCTGTTCTTTACGGCCTCCCCTTGTCTGATGATAGCGGGCTTAGACCTACAATCAAGGATAGTCTTAACGCGTATATCAAGTATGTAGAGAAAACTTTTGTCGATCCGAACAGATACGAGACATCAAGTTGGGCTATGTTTGAACTTGCTCTTGCTACTGCGAAAGAGGTTAGCGAACGAGAGGGAGTCTCAGAGGAAGATGGTGAACAGGCGCTCGCAGATCTTAAAAACGCTGTAGCTTGGCTTAAGCTTATTATGCCTATAGATAAGACCGCTCTTGACGAATACATCAAATACGTTGAAAAGACCTTTGTCGATTCAAATAGGTTTGAGGCATCGACTTGGGCTGATCTTGAGATTGCTCTTGACGCCGCAAAATACGCTAACGCGCAAGAGGAAATCTTACAGGACGATGTTGATTATGCGCTCGAATACCTTAAAAACGCTGTGGAGGGTCTTAAAGTCAATTCTCCCGAGAATGACGTATATCTTGAAGGCATAATTCCGAATAAGGTTGATTTTGGAAGTCTTGAGTATAAGTCTCTCTTCAAAGGACAGGAAAGCGAATATAATTTCGCCGACGTATATGATGTTTTCTTTGACGGAAACTCCTTGACCACCGCAACTAACAGCAAGACTGATCCCGACAAGAGTTTCAACCTCGGTTACGTTGCACAGTCTGAGTACGCTATTACCGCTGACTCCTACTATGTATATGAGTTCAAGGCAAAGCTCAACAGAGTGGGTGGTTACTCCGGGGTTGTATTCGCGACTAACGGAACCGAGCACTACTTCGTAGGCGGCGCGTTCGCTAACGATGGAGACCATAATGACGCCGAGGGCAATCGGGCATCTCACATTGGTCTCTACAAGAACGAGTGGGCTGGCAACTTGAATGCTGTATTTGGAGATCATACGAAGGTTCCCGCTCTCGTCGAAGGCGGATATGGATCTTGGAGAGTTATCTATGACGAACTTGATGTTTACGTACAGTATCTCGCTAAGGATGGCCTCTGGACGTATATTACTCATGAGGATGGCTCTAAGGCATCTATCACTCTCCCAGAGGGTTATTTTGTAGCATTTGGTGTACACCATCGAGGTGGAGCAGATAGCACACAGAGAACAATCAGTATTAAGGACGCAATGATTTACGATCATCCCGTATCTGATGACAGTGGTCTCAGACCTATAAACAAGGATAATCTTAATGCATATATCGAGTACGTAGAGAATACTTTCGTTAATTCCTTTGAATATGATGCGACAAGCTGGGCAGCTCTTGAAAATGCTCTTACTGCCGCAAAAGAGGTTAGCGCACAAGAGGAAGTTCCGCAGAATGTCATTAATGCGAGATTGGCAGGTCTTGAGGACGCCGTGGCCGCACTTAAGCCCAATACATCCGAGCTTGATGCACTCATATCCGAGTCCAAGGGCTTGATCGAGAACAATTACACTAAGGAAAGCTGGAGAGTGTTTATGGTTGTTCTTGATGTAGTGGAGCGTAGCGAAAAGAGCGATTACGCTACCGTTATGAAGCTTTACGATGATCTGCTCGCCGCTAAGAATGCTCTTGTAGCTATTGATTACGGTATGCTTAAGGCGCTGATCGTTCGTGTGGGGGCGCTCTCAAAGGATGATTATACAGCAGATAGCTGGGCGGCACTTATGCTTGCTGTTGATGCGGCGAGAAGCGCTCTTACTTCCGCAGATCAATCAACTGTTGACGGCGTCGTTGAATCTCTTGGAGCGGCAATGGATGCTCTCGTACTCAACAAAGAGGAAGAGGGAACTGCAGAGGATCCTACTGACGATATTGGCGAAAAGCCCACCGGCGACGTGGGAGAGAAGCCTACAGGAGAGCTTGCTGAGAATCCTACGGAGGATCCCGCGTTTGCGGATCCTATGTTCAGAAATATGGGATGCGGCGGTGTCATCGGCACCTCCGCGGTAATAGTAGCCGTTCTTCTCGGAATGGTTGCTCTTAAGA
>CALCTA010000117.1 GCA_937893945.1 uncultured Clostridia bacterium
ACAAGAACGCGCTCGGTCAGGTAATGGGCGGCGTATTCTTCGTTATGGCGGATTTCGCCTTTGCGATAGCCTCAAATTTCAAGCAGAAGCCTACGGTAACCCAGACCTCGCAGATAGTCTATCTCTCGCCCGTCAAGGGAAGCACCCTCTATGCAGAGACAGAGAAGATACGCGCGGGACGCAGCACCTGCTTTTACAAGATAAGCATCACCGATGACACGGGCGCTCTCTGCGCTTATATCACGACCTCGGGATTTATCATCAACTGATATAAAAAAGCTCTCCGCCGTAATTGTGGCGGAGAGCTTTTTGTTTTTATTTTAAATTTCAGTCGTATATCTGAGCGGAATTCCGTACTCTTTCTCGTAAAGCTGCTTCCAGACCTCAAAGTTCTTCTCCATCATTATCTTGGAGTTTTCACTTACCGACTTATCGGCATCGGGATAGATAGGCTCAAGGATATGGATAGTATATTCCTGAACGGGAAATCCGTCCTCGCCGATAATATCGCTGTCGCGCAGAATGATATAGCACGGCAGAACGGGAACTTTGTTCTTGGCGGCAAAATAAAATCCACCGCTCTTGAGAGGCTTTGGCTTACGGTAGTTCCACCACATGCTCTGCTCGGGGTATATCAGCACGAAGTTGCCCTCTTTGAGAAGCGTGTCGGTTGCTCTTACAAATTCCTTCATTGCCGCAGGCTTTGAAGCCAAGGGAAGCGTGTTGTAGTTCTTCATCAGATAGCCGTAAAATCCGGGGAAAGAGGTATAATTTCCCTCTCGGATAACTCGATAGAGCTTTCTCTTCTTATGACCTGCGCTCTCGTATGCCATCTGCATAGCAAAGCTGTCAAAGGCGTTAAAGTGATTGCAGGTTACTATCGCACCGCTCTTGAGAGCGGCAAAATGCTCTACCCCGACGATGTCGCTGACTATCATCTGCTTGTTTTCAAGTATTCCGTTAAGGAACTTACGCGCCATTGAGTATGCGCTCTTGCATTTGATCTTGCTTGAGAGCTTTTTGCGGAGATAATCCACCTCGCCCGGCTCAATAGGTCGGCTTGGCGGATCGTCCTCGACATCCTCGTCAAAGCGTCCCTCTTTCTCGTAGCGTGCTATCTTATCCACCACGGCGACTCTGCCTGAATCCTGCTTTGCGCGTACTCTCGCGACGTAGGTATCCTCGCGCGCCGCCTCGTCTATAGCAAGCTGATAAAGTCTGTCGGCAGATGCCATATCCTCTGCCCTCTGCTCGTCGGTATAAGCGTCAAGCAGTGCCTTTATCTCATCATAAAACTCAGTCTCGCCCGCGTAGCTCCAGAATATATCGCCAAGGCGGCAATCGGTAAAGTGCCAGGGCTTTGCTACCATTATATAATGTATAAGCTTACAGTCCTGCGGCTCATCGAGCATCTCGCCAAACACCTCGCTGTTCCAATGCTGAGGCAGGAAAAGAACGTGATCTCGGCAGAGGATATTGAGATAATCCTCGTCCTGAGTTACACGGCAATCATAGACACCGAGAAGATCGGCGAAGCGCTCAAGTATGCGTCTTTCTCTGAAGCAGCGGCAGTTTATGAGCAGAACGCCCGCGTTGAAGAAAAGATTTCTGTCAAGTCCGAGACATTTTTCAACGTAAGTGCCGTAAACGTCTGTCTGCACCATCGCTTGCTCGTGGCAGGCGGCGAGATAGTACTTCTCTACGTCATAGTCGTAAAGCTCTGCAATATTTCCCTGCACCACGGTGTCGCTATCGACGTATATCGCCTTGTCTATCGCGGGAAACATATCTGCGATAAACATACGGTAGTAGGTAGTATTTGAATAATAATCACGGAGAGGAAGCCTTCTGCAGAGGTTATCAAGATACCTGCTGACGTCATCAAAGCTTATCTCAAAGCTCTCGTCCGCCATATCAAGCACTCGTGTTTTGGTCTCCTCGTCTATATCTGTATAAAGAACGTGAACGTGGTATTTGCGCTCACGGTCGGCGTTTTTCATAATAGAGTGCAGCGATACTGCCGTAAACTTCACGAAGGCATCGTCGCAGGCATAAAAAAGATGTATAGTTTCGTTACGTGTCATATTCCTTCTCCTTGAAGTCTTGCGCCAATACAAGATACTCGTCAAGCACATCGTCAAAGCAGCGGTATCCGAATACCTTGCGTACCCTCTCTACCTGCCACTGCTTGATGTTCTCGGTGTGCGGATAAGGCAGCCAGAAAAGTCTCTTTGAGAAATGTCTTACTACGGTATGCGAATGCAAAAACTTCTGGTCGTTGAATTTCTGCGCAAGCATTTTCTTCTTAGTGGTAGAGCGTATGAGAGCGCTCTGGTCGGCAAAGGTGAGCTTCTTGCGCCGCAGCTCCTCGCGCGCCTTCGCGAATATTCCCGTCTCTTTCATATACTTCATATTAAAGAGCAGGACTCCCGCATTGATGTAGTTCGGATATATCAGATATTTGCCGTAATGGTCGCGCGCGGCGGCGTATTCCACGCCCGACACGTCGGTGCTATAGAGCAGAGTTATATCGCGGTTGAACATTATATCGGCATCGAGGTAAAGCAGCTTATCGGGCAACTGCTCTATTCTGTCAGCGAGCAGTCTTATGAGCGTATAGGGCGAGCAGTACGCGCTCTCGTTGGGGCAGCCTGAGAATTCCTCGGCATAAAGCGTGCTGACGTCAATAAGCTCTACTTTATTATCCTTATTGTATGACCTTGCCACTCCCTCGAGAAATTCTCTCTGCTCCTCGGTTATCGGAAGATAATCGGAGCGAAGGTGGCTTACGTCCATAGTAAGCAGGTAAAACGCAAAGGGCTCGCGCGTCTTTGTGCGCTTGAATATCGACAGAGCGCAGGTCAGCACTCCGTCGAATACGCCCTTGTTTCCACACATCAATATGTTTATCATAAAGGACCTTTCGTTTTTACTATCATTCTTTATTATTACGCCCGTCCACGTATTCTATCCAAGAAAGGTCGGACTTCTCAGCTCGCTTGCACATCGCGCCATATACATCCTCGCGAAGCTTCCGTCTGCGTTCTCTCGGCGGCAGAGCCTCGTCGGGATAGAATGGGCCGTCGATATAGCTTACAAGCTGAGGATGCTCTCTCTTTCCCTTTTTCTGATAGGTGTTAGTAAAGCAGAACACGGGGGTCCCATGCTTCACGGGATAGATAAAGGACTCGTCTCCAAACGGGCGGATGCGCGTGTAATAAGGCCAGATATGTGCCTCGGGATAGATAAACACGGCACGCTTCTCGTCAATTCTTTTCTTTATAATAGCGTTGAAATTGCGCGTGGCGTCCATTCCCTCAGGGAGCGGCAACGCGCCCATATAGGGGGTTATTCTGCCTAAGACCGGCATTGAGACGTTGTTAGGGTGAACGATAACGCTTGCGTCTCGCGGGAAGCAGATAAAGGTAGGAATAAGAGCGTCGGCAATTATCTGAGTGTGATTGCCGTAAATGAAATATCCCTTCCCCTTTGCCGCCTTCAGCTTTTCTCTTCCTATTATCTTATGTCTGAATTTGAGCTTCAGGAAGCAAAACGCGAGCGGCACAGCGACGCATCTGTACCAGAAGATATGAGGGATTATGCGAAGTCCGTCAGTCCTCTCGTATCGGTATGAGCCGTCTATCCTTTTCGCCTCTATCTCTGCAGTAGAGAACTCGTCGTTCATCTCGTCGTGAAAAACTATACGGCGAGACTCATTCTTTTCTTTTTTTTCTCTTTTTTTCAAGAGCCTCACCTCTCTTTTTTGAATGTAGTATTCAAAACTATATAGGTATTATAGCATATAATTTACACATTGTCAATACGTTTGTCTTATTTTGCACACATTCGCTATACTTTTTCGAATTTTTCTCTATATTTTTTATTTGCTGAATAAAAGAAGTCCTTCGTGTTAAAAATAAGGTCAGTAACTAACACAAAGGAGTTTATGAATATGCCTTCATCTTTCAATAACAAGCAAAGCCTGTGGCAGAAGCTCAAAAACAAAAAGATCAATCGCTCTTATCTTTTCACGGTACTTGCCCTTGCCGTAGCGCTGGTGGTGATCATTGCGGCGGCGATAGCCTCAAACCGTTCCAAAAAGCCTACCGAGCTGCCCGACGACAGCGGCAATAAGATAACAGAAAAGCCTACCGAACAGCCCACCGAACAGCCTACTGAGCCCGAGGCTACAGAAAAGCCCACAGGCTCTAATGGCAACTCTGTAAGCACAGGCAACAAGATTCCCAGCTTTATTCTTCCCGTCAGCGGAAAGATAACCAATAAGCACGACCCCTCGCTTCAGGTATTTTCCCCTACAATGCAAGACTACCGCGTTCACATAGGCGTTGACCTTGCAACCAAGGAAAGTGCGCCCGTTTACGCGGCAGCCGACGGAAAAATATCTAAGATATGGGTAGATACCCTTATGGGATATTGCATCGCAATAAAGCATTCGGGCGATTGCGTTACAGTCTATAAGAACCTTGCTGAAACTCTCCCTGAGGGAATTGCCGAGGGAGTATCTGTGCGCTCGGGACAGCTTATTGCCACAGTTGGCGAGAGCGCAATGGTAGAGATAGCCGACGAGCCTCATCTTCACTTTGAGATGACCGTAGGCGAGCTTGCCGTTGACCCCCTTGAGTACTTTGACGAGAGCGCGCTTGAATCAGCGAAAAAGGAAGAAGTAGTAGATTAAGCTACTCGCAAATATAAGTCGAGAAGTCAATAGCTACCGAGCTATCCTCGTTATATTTGGGAGTGCCGAAGCCGTAAAGAGAGCTGTCCGAGAGGGGATATTGCTTGCGGCGCACCGCGCCGCCCGTGTTACCCTCTACGGTATATACAGTCTCGCCGTCGCAGTATAGCACAAGACCGATGTGCGAGGTGTAGGTATTCTCTCCGTGGCGGAAGAAGATAAGGTCGGCGCTCTTGGGGATATAGTCTCCGCCGAAAGCGACCGAACGCTCAAAGCAGCCCTTTTTATCCATCAGGGCGGCAAGTCGGGTGCAGGTAACGTCTATCGGCACGATAGATCGGTCAATGCCGGTTACGTCTGTAGTCCAGGTAACGAATGCGCAGCACCAGGCGTAGCCGTAGCTTATCCCGTTCCCCTCGTCGTTATCGAGCTTACCGAAGTGGCGGTTATATTCCACGAAATTCTTGCTGCCGTCGGTGTTTCCACCACCCATATCGCAGTCGGCATCTCCCTCGTGGTAGCCGAGCTGAGAGAGAGCGGTCAGCATAACGTCGCTTCTGTCATCCCCCGTATATTTTATCGCGCGGAGCTTTGCGTAGAACTCCGAGGAGAGATACTCCTCCGAGGGCTTGTATCGCAGAGCTCCTCTCTTTTTTTCACACATAACAGCCTCCTTTTGAGAAGTTAATATAATTATATCATACCCGTATGAATTTTGCAACTTGGAAAACAAATTTATGAAAAAACGGACGACCAATGGTCGCCCCTACAATCAAAATATCAAACACCGCACAAATCGGTAGGGGTCGTGCGTACTCGACGGTCCTAAAACCCTTAAAAATACAACCGTACCTCATTTAAGCAGGTCATCCTGAGCGGAGCGGCGAGATGTTGGTAAGATAGGGTGATATGAAAACAACCGCCGCGGAGTCGAACTATTTTTGACGGGTTAGTCAAAAATAGCGAGGGAGTGGCTCGCCCACGACCGAGGGATCTCGTTCGATGTTTCGGTGTCTTAGACCTCTCCGGCGGTTACACCGCCACCTCTCCTATGAGGAGAGGCTTTGTGTTAGACTACGCTCGGCGGTATTGAAACTAATATAAAGGCTCTCCTTTTAGGAGAGCTGGACGCGTAGCGGACTGAGAGGTTAAAAGAAACATTATTACAAGCAAGACAACAAGATCTTTTTGTAGATCCCGAAAATTGTCTT
>CALCTA010000118.1 GCA_937893945.1 uncultured Clostridia bacterium
CACGGGACTTACCGACCGTACATCCCTTTCCGACCTTTACGTCGGAATCGAGTATGGCGTAGGAGACACGCGCTCCCTCGCCTATGATGCAGTCTGCCATAATGACAGAATCGACCACCTCAGCACCGGGCATTACAACTACGCCGGCTCCAAGGACAGAGTTGCGGACTGTTCCGTAAATATCACAGCCCTCGGTTATGCTGCTATTGATTACATTTGCGTCAGCGCCTACGTACTGGGGCGAATGTGCGCTATGTCTTGAGTATATTCTCCACGCTTCGTCGTTGAGATTGAGTGAGGGATCTTCTCCGAGAAGATCCATATTAGCCTCCCAAAGAGAGTCTATAGTTCCAACGTCCTTCCAATAATCGTTGAAGGAGTAAGCGTACATCTTCTCGCCGTTTGCGAGCATCGCGGGAATTATATTCTTACCGAAATCGTTAGAGCTGTTGGGGTCTGCCGCATCAGCTATAAGATACTTAAAGAGACACTCCTTGGAGAAGATGTAAATGCCCATAGAAGCCTTAGTGCTATCGGGATTTTTAGGCTTCTCGGAAAACTTGAAGATCCTGTTATCCTCGTCAACACTCATAATTCCGAAGCGGCTTGCCTCTTCGATCGGAACGTCGATAACCGCTATAGTACAGTCGGCGTTCATTTTTTTATGAGCCTTGAGCATCTTGTTATAGTCCATCTTGTATATGTGATCGCCCGAAAGAATTATAACGTAATCGGGAGAGTACATATCTATAAACTGCAGGTTCTGATATATAGCGTTAGCCGTACCCTTATACCAGTCAGCGCCCTTCTTACCCTGATAAGGAGGCAGTATCTTAACACCGCCTACTGCTCGGTCAAGATCCCAAGGGAGACCGTTACCGATGTAATCGTTAAGCACGAGAGGCTGATACTGTGTAAGAACGCCTACCGTATCAACGCCTGAATTGATACAGTTAGAGAGCGGAAAATCGATTATTCTGTACTTTCCGCCAAATGCGACCGCAGGCTTTGCGGTCTTTTCGGTCAACGCGTAAAGGCGGCTTCCCTGTCCGCCTGCAAGGAGCATAGCAACACATTCTTTCTTCTTGAACATATAATCCTCCATTCTTTTCGGAAAACCCGTACTTAACATTGTCGCTGTATTGAATAATATTTTCTCTGTTATGGTCTTACTTTTTATATTTCTGTTAAAATCGTTCAGTTCTTTTTTGCCTTTCGCGCAGGGCTTGTCTGTCTTACGGGTGATTTTCTCTTGCAACGCAGCACCGTGATCCCCAGCGGCGGAACTCTGATCTCCAACGAGTCCTGACAGGAGCTTACTCCTTCGCCCCTCGTCTTGATGACTCCTTCGTTGATCACTCCGCTTCCGCCAAAGCGGACGTCATCTGAATTGAATATCTCCTCGTAGGTCCCGCTTACGTCTGTGCCGAGCAGAAAATTCTCGTAGACCACGGGGGTAAAGTTTATCAGAACGAGAAGCTCCTTACCGTCCTTAGCTATACGGCGGTAGGATATGATGCTACGCTCATTGTCGTCAGGATCTATCCACTTAAAGCCGTCCCACGAGCCCTCTATCTGCCAGAGAGCAGGCTGTGAGAGATAAAAGTGGTTCAGCTCGGCTACGTAGCGTTGGAACTTCGCGTGAGATTCATACTCAAGCAAGAACCATTCTATCTCGCCCTCATAGTCCCACTCGCGAAACTGTCCTATCTCTCCGCCCATAAAATTGAGCTTTTTGCCGGGGTGCGTCATCATATAACCCATAAAGGCGCGCGCTCCCGCAAATTTCTGCCAATAGTCGCCCGACATCTTGTCAAGGAATGATCTCTTTCCGTGGACTACCTCGTCGTGAGATATCGGAAGTACATATTTCTCGTTAAACGAATAGGTCAGCGAGAAGGTCAGCTTATCGTGGTGATATTTTCTGTAGATGGGATCAAGCTCAGCGTACGCAAGCGTGTCGTTCATCCATCCCATATTCCACTTGAGGTCAAATCCAAGCCCCTCGTTATCAAAGGTGGTGATATTCGCCCACGCGGTCGATTCCTCGGCTATCATCAGAACGTCGGGGAATTCTCCCTTAACGTGTGAGTTCAGCTTTCGGAAGAATGCTATCGCCTCAAGGCAACGGTTGTCTCCGTAAATATTTGGGACCCACTCGCCAGGAAGCTTATCGTAATCAAGGTATATCATTGACGCCACCGCGTCAACTCTGATCGCGTCGATATGGAACTCTCTCAGCCAATAGGATGCGCTTGATACAAGAAAGCTCTGCACCTCGTTTCTGCCGACGTCAAAGCGTCTCGTTCCCCACCCCGCGTGCTCCATACGGTCAGCTCCCTGATACTCGTAGAGCGGCTTCCCGTCAAACTCGTAAAGTCCGAAGCGGTCCTTAGGAAAGTGCGCAGGCACCCAGTCGAGAATAACGCCTATTCCCGCCTCGTGCATCGAGTCGATAAAGCCCTTGAGCTGATCTGAAGTACCGTATCTCGTTGTGGGAGCAAAGTAGGACGACACCTGATAGCCCCACGAGCCCTCAAAGGGATACTCGGTTATCGGCATCATCTCAATATGCGTATATCCCATCTGCTTTACGTACGGAGCAAGCTCTCTTGCAAGCTCTGTGTAATTAAATGGCGTACCGTCCTCGTGTCTTTTCCACGAGCCCATATGAAGCTCGTATATATTCATCGGAAGACTGTAGAATTTGCCCGCGTTTTTCTTGCGATATGCAAGCCAGCCGTCGTCTCTCCATTTATATTCCGAGCGATGCGGCACGACAGACGCCGTCTCGGGCGGAAGTCCTGCCTCGGTAGCGTAAGGATCTGCCTTGAAATGCACCTGTCCGCAGCCGTATATCTTGTATTTATACTTATCGCCCGCGCTTATTTTATCTTCGCTGACGGATATCTCCCAGATACCGCCCTCGCTTATTCTTTCAAGCGGATCATCCTCGCTCCAATCGTTAAATTCACCCGCGAGGAATACTTTGTCGGCATTCGGCGCCCAGACTCTGAATACGTATCCGCCGTCAGTCTCGTGCGCGCCGAGATATTCATAGGCTCTGTAATTAGTTCCCTGATGGAACAGATACTCAGCCATATCGTTTATCTTTTCCATTAAAGATTTCCTTTCCGTTCAGAGCTTTACTCGTATTCTCCGTAGAATATAATTTCATCGGGAAAGCACATTCCGAGATTTTCTCTCGCAACGCGTATCTTAAACTCATCGTCAAGCGGAGCGTCGACCATATACTCAAGACGCTGTATATCGTCCTTAAGCTTGGAAACGTACTCCTCTCGCTCTGCCTTTTCCTCCATTGCATCGTTATACTGCATCAGACTCCAGAGAAAATATACCAATGCGAATATAAGAAGAAAGCCTAAGAAAGCAGCCACGATAGTGTGAATTTTACTTTTTTTATCGGCAAAATACTTATTCGTTTCCACCGTTGCTTCCTCCCTTTTTATATCTCCAGCGCTTATTTTTATCGGTCTCGGAGGCATCTTTTCCCACCCCGTCCGATAAAAACACTTCTTCTCTTATATTATACAACTTTTTATTTTTATTTTCAAGAGTAAATATATACAAAGAGGAGATTTTTTTTACAAATTTATATATAAGCGTGCCGAATTTCCGCAAAGGAAAAGCTAAAATGCCGCAAATTGACAGAAAGATATATTTACAAATAAAGGCGAGCGGTTCGGCAACCAATATAAGCATCCGCCCTATGCTGAAGCGGTATATCACAAATCCGACTATCAGTGCCGCAACCGTGAAAAAGCGAAAGCGACCGCTATTGTATCCGTAATTTATCAATATCGCGCCGACGGTTGCCACAAGCACGCACAAAGCGTCTCCAAGATTAATAACAAGGCTCTGCCAAAACCCCTTACTGCTACCTATAAGCACGTTTTTCTTTGATACGGGCAGCTTCAGGCTATACAGTCTCGAATATGCTTTGTTAGTATATCTCACCCCAAAAAGAACTCGCACTATTCTGTTGACGTCGTAAAGAATGCCCACCGCTATTCCAAAGAGAAAGGAATAGAGTAGCATTACGGCAAGAGTTATCTGTGATATCTCCATTATTTAGCGAAACAGCCCCGAAAGAAAGCCCTTCTTTTCCTTTCCCGTATCTCCGGCATAATACACCCCATTTATTCTTCCGCTGAGCGCCACCACTCCCTTTTCGGTGTCAAGCGTGTCTATCTTTATGTCGCTACCCTCAATATACATCTCGCCCTCACTGCTCTTAAGCCTTACGCTGACGTCGTCAAAGCCCATTACCTCCTCTACTCCCTCAACTCTCATCTGATTTCTCGATTTGATGAAAAGCTGATGCTCAAGCTTCTTTTCCTCTCCGAAATTCAAGCCCATAAAAAAACCTCCGCACAGATCCAAAAATTTTGCTCATCATTGAATCTTATGCGGAGATCTTTTATCATATACCTCTAATAAAAGCGAGGTATTATTCCTCTATGATGCGGTACATTCCCGACGCATCTGCCTTAGCAACGCTGTCCTTGACCGCTACCACCTCTATTTTTAGCGTCCTCTGTCCGAAGGTTATCTCTATGATATCTCCCTCCTTGACGTCGTAGGATGCCTTTGCGCGTCTGCCGTTGACGCACACGTGCTCTGTATCGCAGGCATCGTTTGCTACCGTGCGGCGCTTTATGATACGCGACACCTTCAAATATTTATCAAGTCTCATTTTCCCTCCGAAAATCAAAATGGGTTGTTGCAAATGACTTTGCAACAACCCAAAAAGAACAAAATTATTCGTTTACTGCGTCCTTAAGTGCCTTGCCTGCAGAGAATACGGGAGCCTTGGAAGCTGCAATGGTGATGGTCTCACCGGTCTTGGGGTTACGTCCCTCTCTTGCTGCTCTCTCCTTAACCTCGTATGTGCCAAATCCGATAACCTGAACCTTATCGCCTGCCTTAAGAGCCTCTACGATAGCTTCGTTTACAGCGTTAACAGCTGCTTCAGCGTCCTTCTTCTTAAGTCCTGTCTTGGTTGCTACTACGTCAATAAGCTGTGTCTTGTTCATAATCATTTACCTTTCTATTTTTTATTGTCGGGCGTACCCTTGATCTACATAATGATTATATCACAATTTCTTTGCAATTTCAATAGTTTTAAGTATATTTTTTCTATTTTTTTATTGTTTTTTCACTATTTTTTCTTATTTTTATCCCAAATAGCATCAAGCTCCTCGAGAGTCAGCTCACTCATTTCCTTACCCTCGGAAAGCACCGCCTGTTCTACGGCATCAAATCTGTCTATGAATTTATTCGTTGCCGCACCAAGCGCTACCTCGGATTCAACTCCGAGCTTTCTGCAAAGAGAGGTGATTGAAAGAAGAAGATCGCCCATCTCCTCGGCAACATTCTCTTTACTTCCCTCTCTCATCGCTTCTTTAAGCTCGTCAAGCTCCTCATATACCTTTGCCATTACCGACTCGGCATCGGGAAAATCAAAGCAGCTTGCCTTTTTACCGACCTTCTCTGCTCTCATAAGCGCGGGAAGCATCGGAGGGATGGCTCTGAGCTTGTCGGTAACAGTCTTGCGCTCCTTCTCCTCGCTCTTTATTATCTCCCAGTTTGACAGCACCTTTTCGGACGTATCAGCCTTGACGTCGCCGAAAACGTGTGGGTGTCGGTGGATAAGCTTTACGCAGATATCGTTAGCCACGTCGCCTATATCGAAAACTCCCTTCTCAGTCTCTATCTGCGCATGGAATGTAACCTGCAGAAGCACGTCTCCAAGCTCCTCGCGGAGAAGCTTGGGATCGTCGGTATCTATCGCCTCGATCACCTCGTAGGTCTCCTCTATAAAATCTCTCCTTATGCTCTTGTGGTCCTGCTCTCTGTCCCAAGGGCAGCCCTCCTCTGAGCGAAGCACCTCTACTACTGTAATAAGGTCCTCAAATCCGTATCCTGTTTCTGCCTTATCAAGCAGCATTTTCTTTTTTTCTGCGACCGTCATTTTTATTCCTCCGTTAGATCTTCTATTTATTCCTCTTGCTTTGTTGCCTTCCGCCGCCTAACAAGGCGATCACAAAAAGGCAACAGCGAAACATCATTTGTCGTTATGCTTCCCGTCAGAAGCGAAAGCAACAGATAAAGCAGAACTGCCACTGCAAGTGCTATCGCGAATGGCAATCCTTCTCCGCCTATAATCCTGCACAGATACGCGTAAAGCGCAAACGCTCCGCCTACCGACAGCACCGCCGCCGCCAAGGGCTTAAAAAAGAGCCGCCATGCGTCAAGTCCCTCGTGTGAGCGTGCAAAAACAAACACGAGGTTTATGAGCGTTACGCAGATATTGCAAAGCAGGCTTCCGAGCGGCGCACCCATAACTCCTATGCTCTCAATACCCATAAGCGCGTAAGAGGATATCAGCTTTACCGCCACGCCTACCGCCATTGATATTATGGGAAGTCCCGGGCGCTTGTACGCCTGAAGTATAGCGTTGGTAGTAGTCATAAGGCAGGAAAAAAGCACCGAGCCGCCAAGTGCCGAGAGAAGCGGCGCGGATATAGCGATAGCCTCGCTCTGCCCATGGAAAATAAGCTCGAGTATCGGGCGGGCAAACGCCGTAAGTCCGAGAGCTGCGGGAAGCGCGAGAATTACCGTCAGTCTTAGCGAATTTTCCAAAACCGTAGCCTCTCCGCTTTTATCCTTGCTTTGCGAAAAAGCGCTCAGCTGGGGCACGAGAGCGACCGACACGGGCGCTATCAGCGCAGGGATCAGGCTGAACACGGGAAGTGCCAGCGTAGTATATGCACCGTATATCTCATTTCTTCTCGCGGCATCAATGCCTACGTCTCCGAGACGGTGCATTATAAGCGTCATATCTATAATTCGCGTAAGTCCTATCACCGCCGAGCCGAGAGTGATAGGAATAGCTATCTTCAAAAGCCTCAGCAGCATCTCTCCGCTCCTGAGCTTTCCTGCTTTTCCTGATTCTTCACCTCTGTAACCGTCTCTTGTTGCAAGAGGCTTCAGACGCTTTACGAGCCAAAGATACAAAAGTGAAAAAAGACTGCCGATACTGATACCAAGCACCGCAAAGGCAGATACGGTTGGCAAGGGATATCCGCGCTTTATCGCAAAGCTTGCTAAGAATATTCCAAGCACGAGCTTTCCAAGAGCCTCAATAAGCTGAGAGACCGCCGTAGGCGTCATATACTCAAAGCCTTGGCAATAGCCACGTATCGCACCAGAAATACAAATAAAAAGCAGAGTAGGCGCTATAGCTATTATACAGGGCTTCGCGGCAGGATTCCCTATGAGAGACGCAAGCTCCTCTGAGAACACTATCATCAAGGTAGATGCGGAAATGCCAAACACCAAAAAAATTCGGTGAGCGTAGCGATATACGCGCTCTACCGCGAAAAGATCCCCCTCTGCGCGAGAAGAAGCGACAAGTATTGAAAGCGCCACGGGCAAGCCTGCGGTAGCGACTGTGCAAAGCATAGCGTATATCTCATAAGCGGAATTAAAGTATCCCATTCCCTCTGTTCCGAGAAAGGAAAGCATAGGTATTTTAAATCCAAGCCCGAGCAGCTTTACAATAACCGTTGACAGAGACAGAAGAAACACGCCCGAAAAAAAGCTTCGTTCTCTGCCCCGCTCGTCTTTTTTATTTTTTATATTCAAATCAAACACCCCCGACGAAGACGACTGTATCAGTTTTATATAGTTTATTCCAAAGAGAAATCCTATATACTAAAAAGTCGGACGTCGGCGGCGTTCTTTTGTTCTTATCCTTTATTCAGTTTTTTACGTTATCAAACGAATTCGCAATACAGATAGTGCGGCAGTATCAGCTCACGTGAGATAGGCTCAACGTCCTTCAGAGAGTTCAGTATCTCCTGCGCTCTCGGATAGTGCTTACTGTCAGTCTCTATATTGCCAAGTATTTCGCACAGATACGGCTTGAGAACTCCAACCTCGTATTCCATTGAGGAATCAACGAAATAGTCGCTCTCGCTTGCGTAAGGAAATATATTTTTATCCTCGTTATCGCGGACACTTCTCCAAAGGTCAAGCGTAAATTCGGGCGAGCTGCTTCTGAAAAGGAAGTCCCTTACGAGCCTTCTCATAAGTCTGAGCCTCTGCGGCAAAAACTCAACACCTCCCGCAACAACTCTGCTCTCGGGTATGATAAAGATACTTACAGAGCCATGCTCCGAGAGTATCTCCTTGACGTTCGGATAGTTTGCCTGTATGCCCTCAAAGATAAATATATCGTTTTCGTCGATAGATAGCGTTTTATAGCCGTTTCTTCTACCAAGACCGAAATCAAATATCGGGCAATGCACCTTGTCTGAATCGAATATCTCCTCGACAAACATGTGCAACGCCTTAACGTCGATGGTATCGGGGGAATCGTAGTCAAGTCCGTCAAGACCCTTTGCGCGAGACAACTCAAGCAAGGTCTCTCTGTCATAGTAAAAGTCGTCTATCGAAACAAGATGCGCTCTCCTGCCGAGACGCTCGAACACCGATATCAGTCGGTTTGCCGCCGTGGTCTTTCCCGAACAGGACGGTCCGAACAGCCTTATTATTCTCAAATCGCGCATACTGCATATATCCTCAGCTATACGGCTGATATTCTGCGCAAACCTGTCCTCACAGCTCTTTATCCATTCTGCGTTATTTTTTTGTATTATATTATTATCGTATGTCATAGTTCCTCCATAAGAGGACGTTGAAACAAGAGGCACGAAAAAAGATTACAGCATTCCTCTTTCGGTATAGAAGCGGAGCGCTGCCTCTGCAAACGCCTCGTTTTTGTCCTCTTTCAAATATTCGTACGGATATTTCTGATGGAACATACGCTCTATCTCTCGCTTGTTACAGCAATTTCCCGTGTTATCCACGAGCTTACCTACAGCGCCTGCGCCTGCGGCAAATATAGAGTGTATCTCCTCCATCATATAAATGTTGTAAAGTCCCTCGTAGGAAGGCTTTGAAAATCCTACGTTTTCATAGTTTCCTACGGTATTTTTCTGTCTGTACATATAGTACGGGATATATCCCGCCTGCTCTGTCTTTATCTGTGAGTAATCCACGCATTTACCCACGTCTCCGCCTCTTGCGGAATAGATATGAGAGTTCTGTCTGAGCACCTCTGCGGATTTCTTTATGCAGAAGGTATGTACCGTTATATTCTCGGGATCAAGGCGGATCACCTCGTCCATGGTTTTTGAGAACATACGGAAATTATCTCCGGGAAGTCCTGCGATAAGGTCAACGTTTACAGTTCTTATGCCCGAGCTCTTGGCTATATCGTAAGCAGTATAAAACTCATCTACGGTATGGCTTCTGCCAACTCCGCAAAGCACGTCGTCGCAAAGGCTTTGGGGGTTTACGCTGACTCTCGTAACGCCGTACTCACGCGCGATGGCAAATTTCTCGGCGTTGATGGTATCGGGACGTCCTGCCTCAAGGGTATATTCGTCAAGCGCGCTCACGTCGGTCTTGGTAGAAATAAATCCAAGAAGATCGCGAAGCTGTGCCTCTGTAAGTATCGTGGGCGTGCCTCCGCCTATATAAAGCGTGCGAACTCTAAGGCCAAGGCGGTTTATAATAGCAAAATTAGCCTCAATATCCCCCTTAAGCTTCTCTAAATATTCGGGAATAAGCGAGAGAAGTCTCTTTGAGGTATAAGAAACGAACGAGCAATAGGTGCATCTAGTGGGGCAGAACGGTATAGAAATATACACGCTGCAGTCCTTTGGAGAGGGCTCTCCCACTATGCTCTTTTCGGTCAGGGCGATATTCGTAGCAAGCGCCGCCTTCTTGGGTATCACGAGATAGTCTGTATTGAGTATCTTCTTTACCTTGGTCTTGCTGTTTCCTGCGTCAAGAAGCTCGCTTGCGACCTTTGAGGGACGGACACCTATCATCATTCCCCAAGCGGGGCGGTATCCAAGCAGTGCGCTTGCGGCGGCAAGCACCGCGCCGCCTATAGAGAGCTTGAGTGTGCGCTCGTGAGTTCTCTCGGGGATAAACTCGGCATAATACTCGGCGCTCTCGCTCTTTCCGTCAAGCTCTACCGTCGCGTAGGTCCTTACTCCTCCCTCGTCTTCAACAGTCTTTACCGAAAGGACGGGCGCGTCAGGACGAGTCTCCTCGCTCTCGCCGAAATGCTCCCCGGGGAAAAATATCATTCCAAGCGTCTGAACGTAGTATTTATTTATCGGTGAATCAAGAATTATCTTCATTTTACGCTTTCTCCGTCTCGGTCTTTTTCTTCAAAAGTATATTACTGTCCATAACGATGGTTACAGGGCCGTCGCAGACCGTTTCTATCTGCATATCCGCGCCAAACACGCCTCTGCCCGTATGCGACACCTCGCGCTCAACAAGCTCGCAGAAGTATTCGTAAAGGCGGTTGGCTTCATCGGGAGCTGCCGCCGCGAAATAATCGGGGCGCTTTCCCTTTTTGTAGGACGCGAGAAGCGTGAAATTGGAAACTGTGAGAATCTCTCCGCCAATGTCGAGAAGCGAGAGATTCATTTTTTCGTTCTCATCCTCAAAGATACGCAGATTTATAATTTTGTCAGCAAGAGCTCTCGCGTCCTCCTCGCCGTCGCCCTTGGCAACGCCTAAAAGCACGAGAAGTCCCTTGCCGCAAGCACCGACAGTCTCGCCGTCAACACTCACCGCCGCTCTTTTTACTCTCTGCAATACTGCGATCATTTTGTTCTCCGTCCTTTTCTTTAATGATTACTGCGCGTATCCTCGCGTTATATCGTTAACTCCGTCTATCGATTTGAGCTTGGATACGATAGAGTGGTAGTGGTCCACGTTTTTACAGCTTATCTTAAGATTAACGATAGCTCCTTCACTACCGTACTTCGAGGTATTTATCTGAAGAAGCTGTACCTTCATATCCGAAAGCGCGACCGAAATATCTGCGATAATACCCATACGGTCGAATACGTATATGCTTATCTGAGCCTCGTAAAGATCTACGCTGCCACTCTTTCTTTCCTCCCAATATGCCTCTACCCATCTATCCGAATTTTCGGGGTTCTCCCTACCCAACTTTACGTTGGGGCAGTCGGATTTATGCACCGACACACCGTGTCCGCGCGTGATAAAGCCGATAACGCTATCGCCCGGGAGAGGATTACAGCATCTTGCGAACTTAACGAGACAGCCCTCAAGACCGTCAACAATAATTCCGCCGTTGGATTTGATATTCTTGGGAGCGACCGTCTTTACCTGCTCGACGGTCATATCAGCCGCCTGATCTCCGTCGCTATCGACCATCACGGTGCGTTCAAATTCATCCTTGAACTTGCCCGCGACCTTTGAGAGCGCGATACCGCCGTAGCCGAGCGTATTGTAGAGGTCCTCGGCACTCATATAGCCTATCCTCTGACCTACAGCGGCAACTACTTCGTTTCTCTGCGCTTCTGTATATCCGTGCGACCAGCGCTTGAATTCCGCATCTACTATCGCCTTTCCCGCGACGATATTCTCTGCTCTCTTCTCGCGCTTGAACCAGCTTCTTATCTTTGTTCTTGCCTCACTCGTCTTGACTATATTGAGCCAATCTCGGCTCGGTCCTTTGGAGGACGACGAGGTCAGTATCTCAACTATGTCTCCCGTAACGGGCGCGCGCTCGATAGGAACTATCATTCCGTTGATCTTTGCGCCTATCATAGAGTTTCCGACACCCGAGTGGATAGCGTAGGCAAAGTCAATGACCGTAGAACCGAGAGGAAGCGCGATAACGTCTCCCTTAGGGGTAAACACGAAGGTCTCATCATGGAATATATCGGTCTTGATAGCCTCGAGGAATTCGTCGGGGTCTGTGGTATTTGACTCGGTCTCAATAAGCCTTGAGATCCACTCAAGCTTATTGTCTATGTCAGCCTTGCTCTTCTCTCCGCTCTTATATTTCCAGTGAGCGCAGATACCGTACTCGGCTATATGGTGCATCTCCCAAGTCCTTATCTGCACCTCAAAGGGTATTCCGTCTCTGCCGATAACGGTGGTGTGAAGCGAGCGGTACATATTGGGCTTAGGAGTTGAGATATAGTCCTTAAATCTTCCGGGAACAGACTTGAACATCTCGTGTATCAGACCGAGCGCGGTATAGCACTCAAGCTCGGTATCCACGATTATTCTCATCGCGTAGAAGTCGTATATCTCATCAAAGCTCTTGCCCTGATTGAACATCTTGCGGTAGATACTGTAAACTGATTTTATTCTTCCCGCAAGCTCAAAATGAATACTGTTCTCGCGGAGCTTTTTATCTACTATTCCTCTGACGTTCTCAATAAAACCGACGCTCTGTCCGTACTTCTCGTCAATATACCGCTTTATCTCGGCGTATCCGATGGGGTCGAGATAGGATATACAGAGATTTTCAAGCTCCTGCTTTATCTTCTGCATACCGAGGCGGTGAGCGAGAGGCGCGTAAACGTACATCGTTTCAAGCGCGGTCTTTCTTCTCTTGGGGTCTGCCTTAACGGAAAGAGTGCGCATATTGTGCAATCTGTCGCAGAGCTTTATGAAGATAACTCTTATATCCTTGGACATAGCGAGGAGCATTTTGCGGAGATTCTCTATATGAGCCTCCTCCTTGTCCTCGATGTTGAGCGTAACCATCTTCGTAAGTCCGTCAACCAGCATAGCCGTCTCAGAGCCGAATTTAGTCTCTATCTCCTTAAGGTCGGTCTTATCCGAGCAATCCTCGACGGTATCGTGAAGCAGCGCCGCGCAGATAGAATTGGTATCAAGACCGAGGTTGGATACTATCTCCGCCACCGCTACGGGATGGGATATATACGGCTCTCCGCTCACGCGGAACTGTCCCTCGTGCAGAGACTCGGCGTATTCTCCCGCCATTTTTATTTTTTCCAGATCGTATTTTCTTCCCGAATTACTCAGCTTATCCATAAGCTGTTCTACGGTAAAACAGGTATTCGCTGCCATTGGGTTCCTTTCTGCAGACCTTTTTACTGCCAGACGCGGTCAACACACTGTGCCTTAAGGCGTCTGAGGATCGCGGATTTGTCGATACTCGTCCTGTTGGCACGGAATATCACCTCAAAGCGATAGATATCGTTGCCAAGCTCGGCTATATCGCATATCTGCAATTCGTTGAATATCTCGAATATGTATTTGAGCTTTACGTAATTTATAGCAATGCCGCCCTGCTCAAGAGCTCTCTGCACGCTTTTGATGTCTGTAACGCTATTACCGTTTCTGTACTCTCTGCGAAGAAGAGTATAAACGCCCGCGCAATCGTCTCTCGTAGGGATAAAATCCTCGTCCGAGCGGAATTTTCCACCCTCACGAAGCTCGGAATAGCGCTTCATCTGACCTGTAGTTCTTTTTGTATATGATTCCGCAAGTCTCGCATCGCGAACTATCATCTGTGCTGACTGCACGTTCTTGTAATCGTTTATGTCGATGTTGAAAAGCAGGTCGATAAGGTCGCCGTTCTCAAAGCCGAGCATACCCTCGCCCACGCTGAAGTACATAGCATTGACAGACATACCGTTCTTTTCAAGATAAAGTCTGGTATGCTCTCCGCCCTTGGTATATGCTATCTTCTTTACGGTAACGTCTCTCATAACGAAGAGAGGCGTAGCGTTGCCAGTGCCGTAGGGCTCAAGATACTGAAGCTCTTTGGCAAACCTTAGATTTACGTCAGCCATATCTATCTCGCAGTCGGCCTCAAGCTTTATCTTGAATGCATCATCGTCAAGATGCTCTCTTGCGTAAGCGTTTATTCTCTCTCTGAAGGCTTCAAGATCGCCTCTCTTGACTGTAAGTCCTGCGGCAAGCTCGTGTCCGCCGTATTTTACAAGCAGATCCTCACAGCTGCTAAGCGCCTCAACGAGATTGAGTCCCTTGATGCTTCGTCCCGATCCCTTGCCGTCGTCAAGCGCCGATTCCTCGTCGCCCATAGATCCGTAGAAGGATACGAGGATGGACGGAAGTCCGTATCTCTCGGTTATCTTCGAGGATACTATTCCTATGATACCCTGCTGCCACTCGTTGCTGTCAAGCACTATGACGGGGTTTTCATCAATATCTGGAAGATCGGCTATCATCTCGTAAGCCTGCTCTGCAATACGGTTTTCCTCTATCTGTCTCTGGCGATTTATAGCGCAAAGCTCCTCGGCGTATCCGTCGGCTTCCTCACCTGCTGACGCAAGCAGAGTTCTTACCGCTATAGCGGCATCGGATATCCTTCCCGCCGCGTTTATTCTCGGGGCAATACCAAATCCGATAAATCCCGAGGTTATCTTTCTCTTCTTCGCGTGAGGATCGTCGCTTTTCTTTGACGAGGACGCCTCTATAAGCGCCGCAAGGCCTGGGCGGGGAGAATCCTCCATGATCTTAAGTCCCATGCTGACGATAAGTCTGTTCTCATCTACTATAGGCATAACGTCTGCTATAGTTCCGAGTGCTGTGAGATCCGCATACTTCGAGCAGACCTCTCTTATTCCCTCTACGACCGCTCTTCCGCTCTCGCGGCATCTCCTCATCTCACATGCACATACGAGCTTGAACACCACTCCGACACCCGCAAGCTCCTTAAAGGGATAGCTACAGTCGGGACGGTGGGGATTTACTACGGCGCAAGCGCCCGGAAGCTCGCTTCTGCATTCGTGGTGATCTGTTACCACGAAATCCACGCCGAGCGTTTTTCCGTATTCGACCTCTGCCGCCGCCGTAATTCCCGTATCGACCGTGATTATCAGGCTTACGCCGTTTTCACAAAGAGTATTTACCGCCGTACAGGAAACGCCGTATCCCTCCCCCTCGCGCTTGGGTATCTTGACGATGACGTCCGCGCCAAGCTCACCAAGATAAAGGTAAAGCATACTTACCGAGGTTACACCGTCAACGTCGTAATCTCCGTAGATACATATTTTTTCACCATTCTCAATAGCCCTAAAAACTCTCTCGACAGCCTTATCCATATCCTTAAGCAGATACGGATCGTGGAAGTCTGCCTCCTCAAAGCGAAGGAAATGTCGCGCGTCCTCTGCGCTTCGGTATCCTCGGTTATAAAGCAACACCGAGAAAAGCTCACTTCTGCCAAGCTGCTTAGCCATATCGCTTATCACAGCATCGCGGTGAGCATCGCCGAAGACGTAGCGCTCGCACCACACCTTCTCTCTCTTATTATTCTTCATAAAAACCCCAATCTATATAAACACAAATTTAAAACAAGGTTATCGCCTTAATCGGCGGGAGCAAATTGCTCCATTATCTTCAGCGCGACTCTGATTCCGTCAATAGCGGCGCTGGTTATTCCGCCCGCGTATCCCGCGCCCTCTCCGCAAGGATATATCCTCTCCTTGCCAAGCGCGCAAAGATTTTCGGTGCGAAGTATTCTTACGGGCGCAGAGGTCCTTGTCTCTGCCGCCGTGAGTATAGCGTCGGGGGTAGAAAATCCCGACAGCTTGCGCTCAAAGGAGAGGATTCCGCGGCGAAGCTCATCGCACACAAAGTTTGGAAGCACTCTGTCGATAGAGCCTTCCCTTACCTTTCCGTCTCTGTAGGTAGGAAGCACAGCACCTATCTTATTTACGCCCGTGCCGAGAAAGCTACCCACCGTTTGTATCGGCGCGCAGTAATCCTTACCGCCCTCGGCGAAGGCGGCTCTCTCTATTTTTCTCTGAAATTCTATAGCGCCCATAGGCGTTCCGTCGTAATCACTTGTAAAAACGCTGACAGCTACGGCTGAATTGGAATTTCTGCCGTCTCGCGCGTTGCGGCTCATGCCGTTGACCACCACGCCGCCCTCCTCGGACGCCGCCGCGACCACCTCGCCGCCGGGACACATACAAAAGGTATATACACCTCTGCCAGACGAGGTATCCGAAAGGTGATACTCTCCCTTGCCGAGCTTCTCGTGTCCTGCCATATCTCCGTAAAGCGCCTCGTCGATGCGCGAGCGCAAATGCTCTATGCGCACTCCGACCGAGAAAGGCTTTGCCTCGATCGCGTATCCGTTCTCAAGCAGCATCTTATAGGTATCTCTTGAGCTGTGTCCTATTGCGAGAAGCACAGACGAGCAAGCTATCTCGCCCCTCGTCGTGCTTACTGAAATATTACCGTCGGGAAGCTGACGGATACCGTCCATACGCGTGCGGTAAAGCACCCTGCCGCCAAGCTCCTCTATTCTTTTGAGAATGCCGTCAACTATGCCGAGAAGCAGGTCCGTGCCCACGTGCGGCTTTGCGGCTGTAAGTATCTCCTCGGGCGCACCAAAATCACAAAAACGGCGAAGCACGTAGCCGATCTTCGCATCGTTTATTCTCGTCAGGAGCTTTCCGTCAGAGAAGGTTCCCGCTCCGCCTGCGCCAAACTGTATATTTGACTCTACGTCAAGTATGCCAAGCTTACAGAAGGTCTCGTATTTTTTCGCTCTCTCAGCGACACAGTCGCCCCTATCGATTATTATAGGCGCATAACCGTTTTCGGCGAGCAAAAGTGCGCCGAAAAGTCCCGCGGGACCCATTCCCACGACAAGCGGCGGAGCGCTCATAGGCGCGCTTCCGTGAATTATCTGAAGCTCTCCGTCCTCAAGCGCGGAGATACGGTATTTTCCGTTACTTTTCGGCAAAAAAGCCGAACGCGGCGAATCAAACTTCGCCGCCACCGAATATACAAGTCTGATATCGCTTTTCTTTCTGGCATCTACAGACTTTTTATATACGCCGAAATGAAGTCGTGCAGGGTCTATCCCTGCACGCTTCAGCTCGCTTGCCGCTATAGAGCAAGCCTCGTTCTCATTGGCGTCGGGCGGCAGACTGATACCGCTTACAAGAAATCCGATATATTTTCCCTTAGCCATATCCGTCGCTCCCTTCAAAATTTATCAAGCCTCGCTCAGCTCTCGACCTCAGTCTGTGAATCAGACGGCGGCAGGGGCGGCTCGTTCTTGTGTTGCTCCTCGTTGTATCTCAGGTTAGTCGCGTGTATCCATATCAGTATAGCCGCGAGCAAGCATACGCCAAAGGCGATAAGATCGGTCTTATTATATTTTTTATTTTTTACTACAAGCCCCCGCTCGTTTGCGGTGGCACGGTTCGTTTCCTTTTCGGGCATATCTGACCTCCTTGCAAAATATATCAAGGCTGATCCTGAGTGCTTCCATTTGTGCTGTCCGCACTCTCAGGCTTATTTTTCTTTGTGGGTGAAGCGGATTTACCAATCCTTGTAGCTCTGCCCCTCTGCTTTTTAGGCTTCTTCTCAACCGGAATGAGAATATCCTTAAGCGCGGCTCTGAGTGAGCTGTAAGTAAATCCGCGCTGAAGCTCACCGTCTCTTGAGAGCGAGATGTTTCCCGTCTCCTCGGAGACTACTACGACTATCGCGTCGGTAAGCTCGGTCGTTCCTATCGCGGCTCTGTGTCTTGTTCCAAGCTCACTGTCTATATCCACTCTTGAGGTCATAGGCAGAACGCACGCCGCAGTGTCTATTCTTCCGTCGCGGATAATTACCGCGCCATCGTGCAGAGCCGTACCCTTATAGAATATAGAGCAAAGCATATCCGGAGAGATTACCGCGTCTATAACGCTTCCCGTGTGTTTATAATCGGCAAGAGAATTCTTGCGCTCAATAACTATCAGCGCTCCGTGTCCCGCAAGAGAAAGCTTCTGCGCCGCGCGGGATACCGATTCGATCACGTAATGCGCACTGACGTTGTTCTTGTCGGTGTGATTGTGCTGGAAGTTGAACACCTTTACTCCACCGATCTTTTCAAGAGCGGCACGAAGCTCAGGCTGGAATATTATCAACAGCGCGATAAGACCTAACTGTCTGAAATCTCCTACAACAAAATCCAGAGCCACCATCTCCATAGTTCCAACCAGGTACATTATCAGGAAGAAGAGTATAACTCCTATGATAAGCTTGGTTGATCTACGCTTCTGAGCGAAGCGGTAGAGGAAGAAAAATAGTCCTGCGAGGAGCAATATGTCTATCGCGTCCAAAAAGCCAAACGTACCAAACGGTCTTATAACATTATCAGCGATAAACGTCGTAAGGCTCGCCCAGACCTTAGCAAAAAATTCCATGTACTGTTTACCTCCATCATAAACGTATTGCAGATCCGCCGTTTTCCGACAAATTGCGACACCAACCCATAATATCATCAATATTATAACATATATATTAAATTATTGCAAGAGAGTAAACGAAATTTTGTCCTCAAAATTAAGGTTTTTTAGCATATTTTCGAGCCTTTATACACTCACGATTTTGTCAAAGCGCAAAAATCAAGCACCTACGGCAATATTGCCGCAGGTGCTTTCTGTCTTTATGAAAATTTTGCATATCAGACCAAGCGCTTATCAGTTCGTTCCCGCCTTACAAGCACCGCACTTTTGGTAGCCCTTAGCAAGTATATCCTCAAGAGTGCCGTTGTATTCCTGCTTGTTCTTGTCCGACATGGTAGATACACTTCCGCAGGTAGGTATATGAACCTTCTTGGAGCTTGTGTTGAGTATGTACTTCACTTCCGTGTTGTCATCGGGGGCGTCGGTGCTCTGGTTATTGTCGTTATTACCCGCATCCTCAGCCAGCCAGTTGTTTCCGGTAGCATAGTCGATAACTATACCCGGCTGAATATTGTAAGCGTAAACGTTGAAGCTTACACCCTCACCGTTATCCTCTACCGAATAAGCCTCCATATGAACGCCGCGAGCGACAAGCTCGTTCTCGTAGAACATAGGAGTTACGCGATACATAACGTGATTTCCCGTTTCCTTCACGTAGTCGGCTATCATATTCTCGAACTCGAC
Source organism: uncultured Clostridia bacterium (assembly GCA_937893945.1). Lineage (GTDB taxonomy): Bacteria > Bacillota > Clostridia > Oscillospirales > CAG-272 > HGM12713. The sequence goes on from CALCTA010000118.1 coordinate 18,810, forward strand.
CATGCCGTCCCAGTTCATATATCTCGTGCCTGTAATAAGGTTCTTTCTGTTATCGTTCTCACCTGTCAGCTGGAAGCCGATGAGATGGCAACGGTTATAAAGGCTACCGCCGCTTACTAAGTTTCCGTCGTACTGCTTCTGCACCCAACCCGTAGGCTTGATGTGTCCTATATCTCCTCTCGACTCGGTGGGCATGAGCTCCCTGCCAACGCAGGACATAACGTATCCGCATCTGCCAAGGCTGTCAAGCTCGCTAAAGAACTCGTACGCCTTAGTAGTGATCTCCTCAGAGGTAAAGGCAGGCTTATTTCCGTTGACCGCTACCCAAGGATTGCCCGAATAGTAAGGCAGTCCAAGCAGATCGCATATCGGATCCTTGTAGGGCGATGCATCGGTGTTGTTGTCGTTATTGTTATTGTTATTGCCGTTATCGTCGGTGGACGCGTTACTATCCTCGGTAGGCTTCTCCGCACCCTGCGTACTATCTTCCTTATTTGCGGGATCGTCATTGGCATCGTTATCCGCATTGGGTTTTTCCGTAGCAATAGCATCGGGGCTCGGGAAAACCTGATCCTTTTGCGTTGACGAATAAGAATCGCATCCCGCAAAGGTAAGGCAAAGCGCCATAAGAAGCGCTAAGATAGCTATAAAGCTTTTAGTAAATTTCATCTTCTGTAGATCTCCTTTGTGATTTTTTCGTGAGAGTAGCCTTCAAACTCCTCTACCGAGGCACATTCAAAGCCGAGCGCACTCAGATCGAGGTCAAAATAGGTGTCTGTCGGATATCTTCTGTTCCATTTGTAGATGGTTATCTCTTGGATACGCTCGGCATAGGGCGCGAGCGCGCGATCCTCAACGAAGCAGTATCCGTCGCCGTCGGCGATATCAAGAAAGCCCTCGTCGCAAACAAGCGAAGCGCCGCTTTCCTCAAAGAGCATCGCAGAATACGGAGAAGCAAATATCCTTCTGCCGTCTGCCGTCTTTACGACGTCGGCTATCAACACTCTGTCGCGGCTCTGTCGGCGGTGATTGAACATCATTCCGCCCTTGTCCTCAAGACAAACTATCACTCTCATATTTTTCTGCTCTTCTCGTGTCTGTGCTTGTCAAGCATCTCCTGCTTGAGCTTCCAGAGCTTCTCAGAAAGGTCAACGTAGTAGTTATGAGGATTGCTGAAGCGACGAACCTCGTCCCACATTCCGTCTATCTCCTTAGCGCAATGCTCTCTGATCTCCTTGAGGGTGGGAAGCTCATATACGAGCTCACCCGAGCGGAATATCGGAACAAGCAACTCTGTTGCGGTAAAGTCGGTAAGAGTCTTTCTCTTCCAGGTAGCCGCGGGATCGAAGATCTCAAGCGGCTTACTGTCGTCAACAGTCTCGTCATAAACGCAGATAAGATCTGCCTCTGCCTTACCCGTCTCGCGTCCGCGAAGTCTATATACCTTCTTGAAGTGAGGGGTGGTTATCTTGCCGACGTTCTCGCTTATCTTTATCTTCGGAATTACGTTTCCGTTCTCGTCCTCAACCGCACAAACCTTATATACTCCACCGAAAACGGGGTCGCTCTTGGCGGTGATAAGGCGCTCGCCAACACCGAATGAATCTATCTCCGCGCCCTGTCTGATAAGCTCGCGGATGATATACTCGTCCATAGAGTTGGAAACTACGATTCTGCACTCGGGAAGTCCCGCATCGTCAAGCATCTTACGGACCTTTTTAGTCAGATACGTAACGTCGCCCGAGTCTATTCTTACAGCACAGTTGCGGATACCGAGAGGGTGGAGCACCGTCTTGAATGCGCGGATAGCGTTAGGCACGCCGCTCTCAAGAACGTTGTAGGTATCAACGAGCAGAGTCGCGTTGTTAGGGTAAGTCTTACAGTAGGTCTCAAACGCCTCGTACTCGGTGTCAAAGAGCTGTACCCACGAGTGCGCCATAGTACCTACGGCAGGCACGCCGTAAGCCTCGTCTGCTATCGTGCAGGCGGTAGACCCACAGCCGCCGATGTACGCCGCTCTCGCTCCAAGCATAGCTGCGTCGGCTCCCTGAGCGCGACGAGATCCGAACTCGCTTACTGCTCTTCCCTTTGCCGCTCTCGTAATTCTCGACGCCTTGGTGGCGATGAGCGACTGGTGGTTTATCATCATAAGAACGTAGGTCTCGATGAACTGCGCCTCAACGATAGGCGCTCTGACTATCATAAGCGGCTCGCCGGGGAAAACCACCGTTCCCTCGGGGATCGCCCAGATGTCTCCGCTGAACTTAAAGGTGCGCAGATATTCAAGAAATTCCTCAGAGAAGCATCCTCTGCCGCGAAGATACTCTATATCGCCCTCGTCAAAGTGAAGATCCTTGATGTACTCAACGATCTGCTCAAGTCCCGCAACTATCGCGTAGCCTCCGTTGTCGGGATTGTCGCGATAGAAAACGTCAAAGTAAACTATCTTGTCCTTCATTCCGTTTGCGAAATATCCGTTGCCCATAGTAAGCTCGTAATAATCGCAAAGCATCGTAAGATTTCTCTTGATGTCCTTCATTTTTCTCCTTCTTTCGTACTTGTGGGCGCGCAGGAAACGCCACCCATTTTGATAAGTAATATTATTAACTATAGTATACCTCTTTTTACCGATTTTGTCAATGACCGAAGCAGATTTTTTGCCGTTTTATACGAAATAATCAAGTGTGCTTTCCATCAAAATAAAGCAGGCATCCGAGCAACTGTCTTAAAAGCCTATGCGCATTTAATATGTTTTTCTTGACATCCTCGTTTCTAAGCGGTATAATATATTCAAATTTTCAAAAAGGAGGCGAGGGCGTGAAAAAGGTAATAAAGCAGGCGTTTTTGTCCACACTACCCGTAATGGCGGGATATATCGTTCTCGGCTTCGGATTCGGCATTATTCTTAAGACTAACGGACACAGCATCCTTCTCGCCTTTGCAATGAGCTTTCTCATCTACGCGGGCTCGATGCAGTACGTCGCGCTTGAGCTTCTTTCAAGCGGCGCTTCGTATATCGTTATCGCGCTCACAACGCTTATGGTCAACGCGCGGCATCTTTTCTACGGCGTGTCTATGCTTGATCGCTACAAGGGCACGGGCGCGCGCAAGCCTTATCTCATCTTCGCACTGACCGACGAGACCTATTCTCTGCTCTGTTCGGATCTCCCCGAGCTTCCCGAGGGACGCCAAACCGATTACTTCTTTGCGGTCTCCCTGCTTGATCAAAGCTATTGGGTGCTTGGCTCGGTACTTGGCGCTCTCGTGGGTAGCGTACTGCATTTTAACACAGAGGGCATCGATTTTGCGCTCACTGCGCTATTTCTTACCGTATTTGTGGATCAATGGCGCTCGTCAAAAAAGCATTTCCCCGCGCTCGTCGGAGTTGGAGCCTCTCTGCTCTGCCTTATAGTCTTCGGCGCGGACTCCTTCCTTATCCCCGCTATGCTCGTCATAGCGCTCGTACTCTGTCTGTATAAGGAGGGCAAGAAAAATGCTTGAAAGCACTTACGTTTGGATATCCGTCGCGATAATCGCGCTGATTACCGCCGCACTCAGATTTCTGCCCTTCCTGCTTTTCGGCAACGGCAGAAAAACTCCGAGAATCATCGAGAAGCTCAGCTCGCTTCTTCCCTTTGCGATAATGGGAATGCTCGTAGTCTATTGCCTTAAAGGCGTTTCCTTTAGCTCACTCGGCGGCTTTATGCCCGCGCTTATAGCCACCGCCGCCGTAATCGCGCTTCACGCGTGGCGCAAGAACACGCTGCTCAGCATCGCCTCGGGCACCGTGATATATATGCTGCTCGTTCAGCTCGTTTTCTGATATTTCAGCGCAAAAATGACCTTATTTTTCCATACATATAAAAATTTCTGTGAAGCACAATAATAGCAGAGCAACGAAGACAGCGGTGAGCAGACGTCGCGCCGCCCGAAAACGAGGCTCAAGCTAAAAAAGAATTTTTCAGAATATTCTGCAGAATATGCAAAAATAAGGAGAATTATCATGGCAAACAAGCAGGCAAAGCAGGCTCTTGAGCAGATCAAGATGCAGGCTGCAAATGAAGTTGGTGTAAACCTTAACAACAACGGTTACAACGGTGATCTCACATCTCGTCAGGCTGGTTCTATAGGCGGTCAGATGGTTAAGAAGATGGTTGAGAGCTACGAGAATCAGGCAAAGGGCAACTCCGCAAAGTAAGCGTACGGACTTTACGGCGCTCCACCTGAGCAAACAATCGTAAAAAAGAGCCACTCGCATTTGCGAGTGGCTCTTGTAATTTATTCAACTTTAATAAACACAGCGGTATCATCCGTTGCAGCCTTCCACACCAGTTTACCATCTTTTAATACAAAGGCTATATCAGCTTCACTAAGGTCTACATCGTTATAAGGGAAAACTATTGCGTAGCCCAGTTCCCACCTAATGCTCCACTCGCCTTCGTCGCTCAAGTTATTGTTAGAGTACGCCTTGAATGTACCGTCTTCATTAACAACCAAGCAATCCCAACGCAAAGAGCGGGTATCATCATCGTGCTGCCAAGTTCCAACAATATCTTCTTCCGAAGGCTTGCTACAAGATGTCAAACAACATGCAAACATTACCATTGTTAATGCAATTGCAATCAACCTAAAGAACAGTTTTTTCATTTGTGATCCTCCTACAAAAATAAATAAAGTTATTCCGTTTGGAAATACATTTAAATTATAACATTGTCTTGAATTTTTGTCAATAACTTCTCAAAAAGAGTTGTATTCTGCTGAAATAAGTCTAAGAAAAGCAGAAACAATTGTGATATTGAAAATTCGGATTTCTCGTGAAATCAATCTTAAATAATGACCAGTATCTACGAGAATCAGGCAAAGGGCAACTCCGCAAAGTAAGCGTACGGCTTTACGGAACTCCCCTCAGCTAATATCGTAAAAACAAGGGCGGTCGCGCGTGCGACCGCCCTTAATTTTTGCTTATCTGTATTGACAAAGCGCGAAAAATGGTTTATAATGTATAGGATTATAATGATTTTCTCATTTTGGAGGTATTTATGACTATTTATGACGAGCTCGTGGCGAGAGGTCTTATCGCTCAGGTTACCGACGAGCAGGAAATAAAGGAAATGGTTAACAACGGCAAGGCCGTATTCTACATCGGCTTTGACCCCACGGCTGACAGCCTTCACGTAGGACACTTCATGGCGCTCTGCCTTATGAAGAGACTTCAGATGGCAGGCAACAAGCCCATCGCGCTTATCGGTGGCGGTACTGCTATGATAGGCGACCCCTCGGGACGCTCGGATATGAGACAGATGATGACCGAGGAAACTATCGCTCACAACTGCGAGTGCTTCAAGAAGCAGATGAGCCGCTTTATCGACTTCTCTGACGGCAAGGCAATGATGATAAACAACGCAGACTGGTTGCTCGGACTCAACTACGTTGAGGTTCTCCGCGACGTCGGCGCCTGCTTCTCTGTCAACCGCATGCTCACCGCAGAATGCTACAAGCAGAGAATGGAAAAGGGACTTTCCTTCCTTGAGTTCAACTATATGATTATGCAGTCCTACGACTTCTACCACCTCTTCCGCACCTACGGCTGTAATATGCAGTTCGGAGGTGACGACCAGTGGTCGAATATGCTCGGCGGAACCGAGCTTATCAGACGTAAGCTCGGCCGTGACGCTC
>CALCTA010000119.1 GCA_937893945.1 uncultured Clostridia bacterium
TCACCAAGTCCCTTTGAACGCTGAAGCGTGTATTTCTGATTTCCGAGCTTCTTGAGTATCTCAGCCTTCTCAAACTCGTTATACGCAAAGTATATCTTGTCCTTACAGGTTATCTCAAAGAGCGGCGACTCGGCAATAAACACCTTGTGCTCACGAAGAAGCGTAGGGAGAAGGCGGTAGAAAAGAGTCAGGAGCAGAGTTCTTATCTGGAATCCGTCCTCGTCGGCATCGGTACAGATGATTATCTTCGACCAACGAAGCATATTTATATCAAAAGCGGTGATGTCTCCCTTTATCTTGCCGTCTATCTCTACTCCGCAGCCGATAACGCGGAGAAGGTCTGTGATTATCTCGCTCTTGAATATCTTGTCGTAGCTGCTCTTCATACAGTTGAGCGTCTTACCGCGAACGGGGATTATCGCCTGATACTCGGCGTTTCTTCCGAGCTTACAGGACGTCAGCGCGGAATCTCCCTCAACTATATAAAGCTCGCGGACAGCGGGGTCCTTGGAGCGACAGTTTACGAACTTCTCAACTCTGTTGGCGATGTCAAGCGTACCCGTCAGCTTTTTCTTTATCGAAAGTCTTGTATTCTCGGCATTCTCACGGCTTCGCTTGTTGACAAGCACCTGATTTGCGAATATCTCGGCAGAGGTGGGGTTCTCAACGAAGTATATCTCAAGATTTTTCTTAAGGAAGTCGGTCATCGCCTCGTAGATAAACTCGTTGGTTATCGCCTTTTTGGTCTGATTTGCATAGGATGTAAGAGTGGAGATACTGTTGCTGACGTAAACGAGACAGTCGGCAATATCAACGAAGGTTATCTTCGACTCGTTCTTGTTATACTTACCCGCACTCTTGAGGTATTTGTCAAGCGCGTAAACGAAAGCAACTCTGACCGCCTTATCGGGCGAGCCGCCGTGCTCAAGATAACTCGAGCAGTGATAATACTCAAGCATATTGACGGTGTTTGAAACGCAGAACGAGAAATCTGCCTTAAGCTTATACTCATCCTTGTCGGCTCTGTCGCGACCCTGAGTTTCAAGGTGCCAGAGCACAGGCTGTGTCATAGACGCGTCTCCCACTACCTCTGCTACGTAGTCGGATATTCCGTTCTCGTAGTAAAATCTGTATTCGGTGAACTTGCCGTCGTTCTCCTGGAATTTAAGCACGAACGAGATGCCCGCGGTAACTACCGACTGGCGCTTCATAGTGTCTATAAAGAACTCACGGGGTATTCTGATGTCGGTGAACACCTCAAGGTCAGGTCTCCAGCGCACCACAGTACCCGTTCTTCTCTCGTTCTTCTCAAGAGGACGGGTGATAAGCTCACTTACGGGCTCGCCCTTCTTGAAGCTTATCTTCGACTCTGTCGTTCCGTCGTAGGAATAAACGTCCATATATTCGGCGCTGTACTGAGTTGCGCACGCGCCAAGTCCGTTAAGACCGAGAGAAAACTCATACGCTGAGTTTCCGTCGTTGTTATCGTATTTTCCGCCCGCGTAGAGCTCGCAGTATATAAGATCCCAGTTCCATCTCTGCTCTGCCTCGTTGTATCCGAGCGGAACTCCTCGTCCCTTATCGTCAACGCAGATAGAATGGTCGTTATATGCGATAACGAGTATCTCGTTACCGTGTCCCTCTCTCGCCTCGTCAACCGCGTTCGAGAGTATCTCAAAGAATGAATGCTCGCATCCCTCAAGGCCGTCCGAGCCGAAGATAACGGCAGGACGCTTTCTTACTCTGTCCGCGCCCTTGAGCGCTTTTATGCTTTGATCGTTATAATTTGCCTTTACGGTTTCTTTTTTTGCCATAATGACCTCATAAATATTTTTATACATATACATTATAACAAATTTTTGCCGTTTTGAAAAGAGCTTTTTTCCACTTTTTTAAAAAATTACGCCCGAGCCCTTGAATTTAATTCGCATAAGGGATATAATTATAATCAGAACAGTATTTTACAAGAAAATTCTCTTTAAGGAGACGCTATGTCATACACCGACCTTCTGAAAGAAAAAATACGCGGTAAGAGATGCGCCCTGCTCGGTCTTGGCGTCTCAAACACTCCTCTTTTGAGCCTGCTTCTCTCGTTTGCCTGTACAAGTGAGATTACAGTTTACGATGAAAAGCTCTCCGCCGATTCCGAAAAGGCGCGCTTCTTTTCCGAGAGAGGTGTCCGCTTCGTTACGGGAAAGGATTGCTTTGAGGATATCCGCGCCGACATCATCTTCCGCTCGCCCGGTATCCGTCCCGATACCGCCTCAATACCGAGAGCGCTTGAGAGCGGTGCGCTTCTCACCTCTGAGATAGAGGAGCTGCTCAATATCTCTCCCGCAAGGAGCTTTGCCATCACGGGAAGCGACGGAAAGACCACGACCACCACGCTTTGCGGAAAGTTTCTTTCTTCGTCCTCGCGCGTTTTCGTGGGCGGAAACATCGGCACTCCCCTGCTCGACCGCCTCGACGAGATGAACGAGAGCGACTCGCTCGTGCTTGAGCTTTCAAGCTTTCAGCTTATGCGCGTCTCGAGAACTCCCTACGCGGTTGCGATAACAAATCTCTCTCAGAACCACCTTGATTGGCACAAGGACTTTGAGGAATATATATCCGCCAAGAAAAACGCTATAGGCAAGGACACAAAGCGAGTAGTTCTCAACGCCGACTGCGCCATAACGCGAAATATTGCCGAGGAGATAGCCATAGAGCGCCCCGATATCGAGCTTTTCGTATTTTCCTCAAAAAAGAACAGCTATTCCGAGGTCGTCGGCACACTCGCTCGCGCGAGAGCGGCGTTCATCAAGGACGGCTGCATAGTGCTGTCTGACGGTGAGCGCGAGGAGACTATGCTCGTCTGCTCCGAGGTGCGCCTGCCGGGCACTCACAACCTTGAAAACTATATGACCGCCATCTGTCTCTGCTACGGCTTTGCGCGCCCCGAGGTCTTTTCGACTGTCGCGCATGAGTTTGGCGGAGTTGAGCACAGACTTGAATTTATCCGTCAGCTTGACGGCGTGGATTACTACAACAGCTCTATAGATTCCTCGCCCAGTCGCACCGCCGCCGCTCTCTCGGCGCTTCACGGCAGAGATATCACGGTCATCTGCGGCGGATACGACAAAAATCTTGACTACGCCCCTTTAGCCGAGAGCATCTCAAGCTCTACCGTCAGCACCGTTGTACTTACGGGAAATACCGCCGAAAAGATATATAATGCCCTGCTCTCCTGCGACCGAACGGCGCACGGACAGATAAACATACTGCTTGCCGATAGCTTTGAAAACGCGCTTCTTTTGGCAAGAGAGAACGCTCATCGCGGCGGCTGTGTTCTGCTCTCGCCCGCATCGGCAAGCTTTGACCTCTTTAACAACTTTGCCGAGCGCGGTCGCTACTTCAAGAAGCTCGTCTCAGAGCTTGAATAACAGAGGTGGCTGATGTATTCAAGAGTATATATTGAAATAACCAACACCTGCAATATGAATTGCTCGTTCTGCCACGGCACGCGCCGCGAGCCAAGACAGATGAGCCTTGGTGAATTTGCGAGGGTAGTCTCCAATCTCAAGGGGCTTACCGAGTATCTCTATCTTCACGTGCTCGGAGAGCCGCTCTCGCACCCCATGCTCCCTACATTTATCGAATACGCAAAGGCGTGCGGCTTCAAGGTCGCGCTTACCACCAACGGCACGCTGCTTCGCGCAAAAGGAGAACAGCTCCTTTTGACCAAGCCCTACAAGGTAAACATCTCGCTCCACAGCTTTGAGGGTGAGAGCGATGAGGCGAGAGCCGAATATATAAGCTCCTGCCTTGATTTTGCTGAACGCGCAAGCGAGCAAGGGATACTTACCGTGCTTCGCCTCTGGAATCTCTCGGACGGAATTGCCTGCGACGGCTCTGCCGACCTGCTCAATTCCACGGCTCTCGCAACTCTCCGCTCACGCTTCGGTGAGCCCGAGAGCATCAGCGCTCGCGGCGGAAGAATACGCGACAAGCTGCATTTCGAGTTCGGCGAGCGCTTTGAATGGCCTGACATCAATGCTTCAGACCTTGGAGACGCGGTATTCTGCCACGGACTTGGCGACCACTTCGCTATCCTATCTGACGGCACGGTAGTTCCCTGCTGTCTTGACGCTGACGGCGCAGTTCCGCTCGGAAATATCTTCTGCGAGGACGTAAGAGCGATACTCCGCTCTCCCCGCGCGATTGCGATAAAAGAAGGCTTTGCGCAAAAGAAGGCAAGCGAGGAGCTTTGTCGGCGCTGTGCCTACGCACGCAGATTCAAGATATAGTCCGCGTGTAGAATTTACCATATTTTTGCCTCCGCTTGACAAACGCGGACAAAAGTGATATAATAAACTATGTCTCACCCCATATTATCTATCTGATGGAGGAGTAAAATGAAAAGAAATCTATATGCTTTTATATCTGTAGCGTTGCTTATCTGCATGCTTGTAGTAGCGGTAGGATGCAACTCAGCAGACACTAACGAGCCTTCGACCGACGCGCCCGCGACTGACGCGCCCATCACAAAGCCTACCGAGAAGCCTACCGAGGCTCCCACCGATAAGCCTACCGAAAAACCTACCGAAAAGCCTACCGAAAAACCCACAGACGCACCTGTTGAGCTTGAGGAGATGTTCTACTATTTCCCCGAATACTCTCACCTCTTTAAAAAGCACGGCAGAGTTCTTGAGACAGAAGAGGGACTTATTTGCGATGCCTCTGCTTCGGGACTTGAGTTTTCGGGCGTTATGAAGGGCGAGGTAATTCTCGAGCTTAAGGTTGACAAAAATACATACTACACAGTATTCATCGACGGCGAGCGCGTGGATAAGCGTTTCCTCGTTACTCCCGACGATTCATACATAACCATTGCCGACTTCGGTGATGAGCAGGGTGAGCACAGCATCCGCGTTCTTAAGCAGACCGAGCCTAAGAGATCGCTTGCGACTATCACTGCCGTAACTCTTACGGGCTATCTTGAGGAAGCACCTGCCGACAAGCTCTTCTATATTGAGTTCATCGGCGACAGTATCACCAGCGGAACCGGAATTTTCGGCAACAGCACCACCGGCGGTATTGACGGAACCGAGCTTCAGGACGCTACCAGCAACTACGCATTCCAGGCGGCAGAGATGCTTGACGCAGACTTCTCTCTCACAAGCTGTAGCAGTATCGGTGTATGCTCAGGCTGGAACAGCTATATCGAAAAGGAATACTACCCCTGCGCGTCCTACTTCAGAGACAAGGAAGCAAAGTATGACTTTAATCGCACCCCCGATCTCGTAGTCATCAATCTCGGCACTAACGATCAGACCAAGGGATGCAGCGACAGAGATTTCAAGGACCGCGTCAAAGAGCTTGTAAATCTCGTTTACGACTGCTATGATCCGAGCGTTAAGATCGTATGGATATACGATATGATGAATTACGGCAAGCAGGACCTTGTTCTCGAAACACTTACAGAGATAGGCGGCGAGGACGCAGGACTCTACACTCTCAAGGTTACAAGAAACAATGACGGTGGCACCAGCCATCCCGACCTTGCTACTCACGGAATCGTTGCAAACGAGCTTGTCAGCTTCATCAATAAAAAGGACCTTCTTTACTGATAAAAAATAACGTCAAGGAGAGAAAAATGAAAAAGCTTTTACACATCTTATGCGCGATCCTTTCACTTTGCATGCTGTTCTCGGTCGTAGGATGTAACTCTACCGACACAGAGAATACCGAAAAGCCTACGGGCGCTCCCACCGATAAGCCCACCGAGCTTCCCACAGAAAAGCCCACAGAAAAGCCTACCGAGAAGCCTACGGAAAAGCCTACCGAAAAGCCCACCGAAAGACCGAGACCTATCGTTTCGGCTACATACTCGCTCTTTGACGATTGGCGTCTGTTCAAGATCTGCGGCAGAGTTCAGTACGTTAAGGACGGTATCGTTTGCGACTTCACCGCCTCGGGAATAGAGTTCTCGGGTGTGATGAAGGACGAGGTCGTTGTTGAGCTTGACTGTAGCGACGATACATACTTCACAGTATTCATAGACGGCGAGAGAGTAGAGGAAAGACTCTTCGCCGACTCAAAAACCGAGTATCTCACCATCGCTGACCTCGGAGACGAGGCGGCAGAGCATAACATCCGCTTCCTTAAGCAGACCGAGCCTCAGCAGTCGCTCGCGCTTCTCAAGGGCGTTACCATCACGGGCTACCTCAACGAAGATCCGCCCGAGGATAAGGACTTCTACATCGAGTTTATAGGAGACAGCCTTACCGCAGCTTACGGTAACATCGGCTTGCCCGGCGCTTCCGATCCCGGCTCTGCTCTCTGGCAGGACGGAACTCAGTCCTACGCCTTCCTCGCGTGTGAGGAGCTTGGCGCGGATTACTCCATCGCGGCATGCAGCGGCGTGGGAATAGACAAGGGCTGGACACAGTTCTCCATAAAGGGATTCTATTCCAAGGAGTCCTTCTACAGAGGTATGACCGCCACCCACTTCGACCCCAGAACCCCCGACATTGTCGTTATCAACCTCGGCACTAACGACTACGACTGCGGAAGCAGCGAGTCAGGCTTCAAGAATAACATGAAGGAGCTCATCGAATACGTCCGTGAATCTTATGCAGAGGACGTTACGATCATCTGGGCGTACAATTTCGGCGGTTACGGCTGCGACGATTGGGCGTTTGACGTTATCGAAGAGCTTGGCGGCGAGGAGAACGGCATCTATCTTCTCAAGATGACTCGCGAGCAGAGCGGCGCAAACGGACATCCAAACCTTGACGGACACTACACCGCCGCAGACGAGCTTGTAAGCTTTATAAAGAACAAGGACCTTCTCGATTGATCCACCGACTGACGACGATCTTTGTTTTATCATAATCAAAATTATTTTTTCAAGGAGAAAAACAATGAAAAAACTTTTAACGATCATTCTTGCGCTTTTACTCTGCCTTTCTACAGCAGTAGTATTCAGTGCTTGCGACAGCAGCTCTGACGACGTGGACGTAAACGCTCCCATGAACAGCGACAATCCCACTGAAAAGCCTACCGAAAAACCCACCGAGCCCCCCTCTCCCACCAACAAAGAGGTAGCTGCTCAGGCATTCAACAAAATAGACCTTGCTACCTTCCTCAGCACCACCGAGAGCTCTCTTGAAGAGCTTCAGAAGGTTTCCGCAAGAGCAGAGGCAAACCTCACCACTCCCGAAGGCAGCGGCTCTATCATCGCGGCTGTAAAGAACGGAAACTTCTACGTTTCTCTCAAGGAAGATGGCTATGATGCTGAAGAAATGTTCGGTAAGATCGGCGACGAGAAGATCTCTGTCTACGCGCTTATCGACGGCGTTTGGGAAACTGTCAACGAGGTTGCAGTATCTCCCGAGGACATCTACGCTGATGCAGGCGTAAAGCCCGAGGAGCTCCTCTCCAAGATCAAGATCCCCGAGCTCAAGGAAGAGCACCTCACCGAGAAGGGTGATATGCTCGTTGTTTCTAACGATTACATCTACGAGCTTATCGCAGAAAATCTTACTGTTATCGCAGGCGAGGAGATTCCCGAGGAGGATCTCACACAAGTAAAGGCTGATCTCAAGGAAGGCCTCAGTGAGACAGGTATTGAGTTCCTCATCGCTACGGGCGCCGAGGAGATCACGAAGCTTGCGGTATCGGTAAAGCCTGCCGATAATTCAAACGAATTCAAGTCGGCTTACATCGAGGTCGCTCTTACCGACGACGCAAAGGCTCTCAAGTCCATCAAGGCTGAGTGGACCGCAAACGTTGGGGACATGGATCTGAACGAGGTAAAGACCTCTAAGATAGAGCTTACCACCGTTATCGTAGAGAACGAGCTCGTCGGCGCTAAGGCAACGGCTGAGATCTACGGCTACGATTACGACTATTCCCACATCGACACTCCCATTATGCCTCGCGAAGATGTTAAAGGCGAAGTAGACGTCAACGGCCCTATCTCCGACGGAGATGATTTCATCGACGACGGCTTCACATTCGACGATACCTTTGCGCCTTTGACTGATATTTTCCTTATCACAAAGACCACCGTTGCGTTTGATCTTGATATGAGCAAGCTCGCAGAG
>CALCTA010000120.1 GCA_937893945.1 uncultured Clostridia bacterium
GCTTTCTTTTTTACACCTTATTTTCGGTGTTTGTAACTACTCATCCACCGCAAGCCGTCCCCTTGACGTTTGCAACGCAAACTCAACAGTCGCTTGCGACAAGATTCCTTCACAAGGGAAGGCTTTTGGTAACATTGCGCTAAGCAAGGTGGGAGGATGATATCCTCCCCTACAGATGAAATTTAAAACAACAATTAAACCTTGTAGGGACCGGCGTCCCCGACGGTCCGCGCGAAACGCAAAGAAATTTTTATAAACGGCGGCAGCAAGCCACCGCCCTGCGATCAAAATAAAAGGAGGATGAAAAGTGAAGATATTTCAGGTAATACCCTGCTTTGTCTTTGGCGGAGCGGAGATAATGTGTGAAACTCTGCTTTACGCGCAGAGAGAAGCCGGCCACGAGGTCGCGGCGGTAAGCCTTTTTGACTATCATTCTCCCATTACCGAGCGTATAGAGAGAGCGGGTATAAAGATATACTATATGGGAAAGCGCCCGGGGCCCGACCTTTCTATGACGGGCAAGCTCAAGCGACTTTTTGCCGCCGAGCGCCCCGATGCTATCCACGTGCATCTCAATGCGGTCAAATACACCGTTCCCGCGGCTCACAAGAACGGTATAAGATGCGTTTACACGGTGCATAATCTCGCCGAGAAGGACGCGAGCGGTATCTCAAGAGAGATGAACCGCCACTTCTTTAAAAAGAAAATGGCAACCCCCGTTGCTCTCAGCGAAAAAATAAAAAAATCGGTAGCCGATACCTACGGACTTGACAGATCCGACATCCCCACAATATTCAACGGAATAGACCTCTCTCGGTGCAACGTCAAGCAGGATTACTCGCTCGGCGAGCGGATAGAGCTGCTTCACGTTGGCAGATTTTTTCCTCAGAAGAACCATAGAGGTCTCATAGACGCCTTCAAAATAATACAAGCAAAGCACCCTGCCGCTACTCTGCGCTTGCTCGGCGACGGCTCTCTCCTTGACGAGACGAAAGCATACGCACAAGAGCAAGGCATTGAGGAGAGCGTGATATTCGAGGGGGCGCAAGCGAATGTTTATCCTTATCTTGCGAAGGCTGATATATTCATTCTTCCCTCACTCTACGAGGGAATGCCTATAACGCTTATAGAGGCTATGGGAAGCGGACTTCCGATAGTCGCGACGGCGGTAGGCGGAGTGCCTGATATGCTCACGGACGGCGAGAGCGCAAGACTTACAGAATGCACTCCCGAGGCTGTGGCAGAGGCGGCTCTCGCACTTATTGAGAGTGAAGAGCTTCGCACAGAGCTCGGCAGAGCGGCGCTTGGCGAGGCGGAACGCTTTTCCGCTAAGATAATGGCAGAGAGATACGTGGAGGTCTATCTGCAAAAATAAAAAATTAGGAAGAAGATATGGCGATATATTTACTGAATTTTATTTCGATACCCATATATGACCTGCTGATAAAAAATAAAAAGAAGCTTGTATTTATCATAGCTCTGCAGCTGTTTCTTATTCTCTCGCTCAGAGCGGATACGCTTGGCGTTGACCTTGACAACTACAAGCAGTTTTATGAATTTTACAAAACCCTCTCGTTTGGTGAGATAATACGCGGCTTCCGTCCTATAGGCGGATCGGCGCACGATTTTGGAGTTGAGTCGGGATACGTTCTGCTCAACTGGGTGATAGGAAAGCTTGGATTCAGCTTCCATTCCTTTCTCGTGATCTACGCCGCTATATTAATTACGAGCGTATCGGTGTTCATCTACCGTTATTGCGACAACGCGGCTCTCGGCTTTGCGACGTTCGTCTCGCTCGGCGCGTTCGTATATTCCTTTGGAATACTGCGACAAACGCTCGCTCTTGCGGTCTTTCTGTTCGCGATACCCGCGCTTGAGAAGAGAAGATTCTGGAAGTATCTTTTGCTCGTGGTGATCGCGGGGCTATTCCATCAGTCGCTGTTTATCGCAATAGCGCTATACTTCGTTGCCAAGCTCAAGGCAAACAAAACACTCTACGCGCTCTTTATCGGCGCGAGCCTGCTTCTTGTGGTAGCGACCCCTCTGTTTTATAACAAGCTGATATTCCCGATAATAGTAAAGCTCGGCAGGTATTACTATCTCAATGATTTTGAGTGGAATAATATGTTCGCGGTTATGCTGGTAATGGCAGTGTTCTTTATGTTCTTCTTCAAGAACAGAGAGCAAGAGGACAATAGCATGCAATGCGGATTTCTCATGGCGCTCCCTCTTCAGGCTCTCGCGTTCTATATCCCCGTGTTCTCCCGTCTGGCAAGCGCGGTCTTCTTCAACTTTATCTGCGTGCTTCTGCCGAACACTATATCCCGACTTGAGACCAAGAGTCAGCGGCTTCAGGCAAACACGGTGGCTTACGCAGGACTTTTCGCATTTTATTTATACACTATGATCGACAGCGTGCTCGTGCCCTACGTTCCGTTCTGGGCGGTATGACGGCACGGATATAAAAAACAACGGTAGAAAGGAAACGAAGAATAATATGCAAGCAATTATTTTGGCGGCAGGAATGGGCAGAAGGCTCAAGGAACTGACACAGAACAACACCAAGTGTATGGTCAAGGTCAACGGCGTAACGCTTATCGAGCGCCTTCTCTCGCAGCTTGAAAAATATGATCTCTCAAGAATAGTGATAGTAGTCGGCTACGAGGGACAGAAGCTGGTAGATTACATCGCTACTCTCGACGTAAAGACACCGATAGTTTATGTTGAGAACCCCATCTACAACAAGACTAACAATATATACTCGCTCGCACTCGCAAAGGACTATCTCTGCGAGCAGGATACACTTCTTTTTGAATCCGATCTCATTTTCGAGGATGCGGTCATAGACGCTATAGTCAGCGATCCTCGCCCCTCGCTCGCGCTCGTTGATAAATACGAGAGCTGGATGGACGGTACCTGCGTAACGCTTAACGAGCAGGATGAGATAACCTCATTCGTCCCGGGCAAGCACTTTGATTTCAAGCGCATCGACGAGTATTATAAGACCGTAAATATTTATAAATTCGACAAGGAATTTTCAAGAACCCACTACGTTCCGTTCCTTGACGCATACTCGAAGGCGATGGGAAATAACGAGTACTACGAGCAGGTGCTTCGCATAATCACCATGCTTGACGACCCCGAGATCAAGGCAAAGCGCCTTGACGGTGAGAAGTGGTACGAGATAGACGATATTCAGGATCTCGACATCGCCACATCAATGTTCTCGCCTAACGCCGAGGAGAAGGTTGCGCTTCTGCAGAGCCGCTACGGCGGATATTGGCGCTATCCTCAGCTGATAGACTTCTGCTACCTCGTGAACCCCTACTTCCCGCCTAAGAGAATGGTGGATGAGCTGAGAGCGAGCTTTGACGTGCTTCTTACTCAGTATCCCTCGGGAATGAAGGTAAACTCGCTTCTCGCAGGCAGAAATTTTGACGTTCACGCTGAAAACATAGCGCTCGGTAACGGCGCGGCAGAGCTTATCAAGGCACTTATGGAAAGACTTGACGGTAAGACGGGATTTATCCGTCCTACCTTTGAGGAGTATCCCAATCGCTATGACAAGAGCAATTCGGTATGCTTCTATCCGAAGAACGATAGCTTCTCATACACCGCGGACGACGTAATGGAGTTCTTTGGTGATAAGGAGATAAAGAACCTCGTTATAGTCAATCCTGATAACCCCACGGGTAACTATATTCAGAAGAAGGATCTTCTGAGAATGGTAGCATGGGCAGAGGAGAGGGGAATAAACCTCGTTATAGACGAATCCTTCGTTGACTTTGCCGACGAGCTTGATTCCACGCTGATAACTCAGGAGATACTTGACGCGCACAAGGCTCTTTACGTGATGAAGAGCATCTCGAAATCCTACGGTGTGCCCGGACTTCGTCTCGGTGTGCTTGCATCGGGAGATATAGAGACGATCAACGCTATCAAGAAGGACGTGGCAATATGGAATATCAACTCCTTTGCCGAGTTCTATATGCAGATATACGAGAAGTACGCCAAGGATTACGCTAAGGCAATGAAGCTTTTCAGAGCAGAGAGAACTCGCTTTGCGGCAGGGCTTGCAAAGATAGAGGGAATTCGCGTTATTCCCTCGCAGGCGAACTATTTTATGCTTGAGCTGACGGGTGGAGTAAGCTCGGCAGAGCTTACAAAGAAGCTCTTGCTCAATCACAACCTGTTCATTAAGGACCTCTCGGGCAAGACGGGCGGCGAATTTATCCGCATAGCGATCCGCAACAAGCAGGATAATAACAAGCTTCTCGCCGCGCTCAAGGCAGAGCTTTAAGAATAATAGATCCGTTTGAGCTGAACTGTTCCAAATTGTACTTGCCGTACGATTTGGAGCAGTTTGCATTTTGTATAGGAGAGAGAAATGACCGACAGAGAGGAAGCTTTGAAAATAGAATACGAGCTTATTCGGAGCGACAGGCGGACTCTCTCGCTTCAGATAAAGAACGGAAAGCTGATCATTCGCGCTCCGCGGAGAATGAGACGCGCGGATATAGATAGCTTTGTTTATTCGCACCGCGAATGGATAGAGGAGCATATGGATATCTGCCGCGAGAGACTTGAGCGCTATCGCGAGATAGAGCCGCTTACAAGCGAGGAGATGAAAGAGCTTGCAAAGAGGGCGTACGAGGTGATCCCTGCGCGCGTGGAGCATTTCGCGCGAATCTTAGGTGTTGATTACGGAATGATAACAGTCAGAAGTCAGCTGACACGCTGGGGAAGCTGTTCGGCAAAGGGCAATCTCAGCTTTAATTGCCTACTTATGCTTGCGCCGCCAGAGGTGCTTGACTGTATCGTGGCGCACGAGCTTTGCCACCGAAAAGAGATGAATCACTCAAAGCGATTTTACGAGCATCTCTTTAGAGTGTATCCCGAATATCACAAATGGCACACATGGCTCAAGCAGCACGGCGGAGAGCTGATGCAGAGGAATCCAAAGCGGCAAGAGGTTGGTTGAATGCCAAGCCTTTTGTCGCTTTCTTAAAAGAAAGCCTTCGCGCAAGGTTTTTGCTCAAGCTTTTTTAATAGCACCCCTTGTTAAGTTTTTGCTCAAGCTTT
>CALCTA010000121.1 GCA_937893945.1 uncultured Clostridia bacterium
TGGGCTCCCTTCAAGGCAGCTCTTGACGCAGCTAAGGCAGCTCTCACTGCTACCGCTCAGGATGCAGTTGACGCAGCAGTTAAGGCTCTTAAGGACGCTAAGGCAGCTCTCGCTAAGCCTGTAGATACTTCCGCTCTCGCAGCAGCTATCGCTGAGGCAGAGAAGCTCGCAGAGGCTGACTACCTTGCATCCACTTGGGCTCCCTTCAAGGCAGCTCTTGACGCAGCTAAGGCAGCTCTCACTGCTACCGTTCAGGCAGACATTGACGCAGCAGCTAAGGCACTTACAGACGCTCAGGCAGCTCTCGCAGTTAAGCCCAACGTAGAGGCTCTCAACGCAGCTATCGCTGCAGCTGAGGCTCTTGTAGAGGCTGACTACGTTGCATCCACTTGGACCGCTCTCGCAACCGCTCTTGAGGCAGCTAAGGCAGCTCTCGAAGCTACCGCTCAGGCTGACGTTGACGCAGCAGCTAAGGCTCTTACAGACGCTAAGGCAGCTCTCGTTGTTAAGCCCGACGTAACAGCTCTTAACGCAGCTATCGCTGAGGCAGAGAAGCTCGTAGAGGCTGACTACACAGCAGAGACTTGGAGAACATTCGCAGCAGCTCTTGAAGCAGCTAAGAAGGCACTCAACTCTGACGACCAGGCTACCGTTGACGCGGCAGTTGCAGTTCTTGCAGACGCTCAGGCAAAGCTTGAGAAGAAGGCTGATGAGCCCGTAGATCCTTCCGAGCCCACAGAGAAGCCCACTGAGAAGCCCACTGAAAAGCCCACAGAGAAGCCCACTGAAAAGCCCACCGAAAAGCCCACCGAAAAGCCCACTGAAAAGCCCGAAGAGAAGAAGGGTTGTGGTAGCATCATCGGTACAACCGCAGTTGTAATGACCGCAGTTCTCGGACTTGGTGTAACTGTTATCCTCAAGAAGAAGGACTAATCACAGTTAACGGCTATAAAGGCAACTAAATAAACCATACGCCCCGACGCGCTTGCGTCGGGGCGTTTCGGCGTCTTTTGATAAGGGCTGCGAGGAAGAAACTTCAAGAAATTCAAAAAAAGACATCCAGAGCAGAAGAATTTGTGTAAAATACACAAAAAAGCGGCGAAAAGTTTTAGGTTTAGGACAGTTTTAAAAAAATAAATCTACTTTACAACAATTGTGAAATGTGGTATAATATATCGTGTATAGAGATAAAACTCTAAAAATCCATAAAGGAGAAAAATTATGAAAAAAATTATTTCCGCAATGATAATTTGTGCAATGCTGCTTGCGACTCTTCTCGCAGTAGTACCCGCAAGTGCCGAAGGAGATCCCACAAGAGATGATCTTAAGGCTCTTATCGATCAGGCAGAGGCTCTTGACTCTACAAAGTACACCGAGCTCTCTTGGAAGAACGTTGCTACCGCTCTTGACCAGGCAAAGAAGATATATGACAACGCTGCTTCTCCCGCTCCCCTGATCAAGATCAACTATCAGCAGCTCGAAACCGCTGTTAAGGCTCTTAAGGTTGATTTGACAGATATCAACGCTGTTATCAAGAAGGCTGAGAGCCTTACCGAGAGCGACTATACCCCTGAGTCCTGGACTGCATTCCAGGCAGTTCTTACTCAGGTAAAGACAGACGCTACCTCTAACGATATTCCTACTATCGAGGCAGCTATTGAAACTCTTAACGGTGCTATGGATACCGCTCTCGTAGCTCTTCCCGTTGACGAGGCAGCTGTAGTTGAGCTCGCTAACCTTCTCAAGCTCGCGAGCCTCCTCGTTCCCGAGGATTACTCCGACTCCGCTTGGGGTATGGTATCTATAAAGATCGATCAGGCTAACGCTACTATCGAAAAGCCCACCATCACCGGTTATGCAGTTGCTATCCAGCAGCTCAACACCGCTCTTTGCAACCTCACTCCTGAAAAGGTCCTCCCCATTCCTGCAGTCCCGGACGTAGCTGTTCTCGAAAAGATCATTAGCTACATTGATTCTAACTTCGCCGAGGATATGTTCACCGCAGAGTCTTGGGCAACTCTTCAGGAAGCTTATGCTCCCGCAGTTGCTCTCCGCGATGCAGCTGTAAAGCACGCTGAGCTTCGCAAGCAGTACGATGATCTCTACAAGGAATACGCTAAGTTGAGAGATGCTTATATTGAATATGCAGAAGACATCGAGAACGCACAGAGCAGATACGAAGAGGCTTTGAGAGACAATAACAACGATGAAACCGCTGCAGACGTTGTAGCCGCACTGGAAACTCTTGAGGAAGCAAAGCTTCTGGCAGCCGCTCCTAAGGCAGCGAGAGACGCAGCTCTTGACGCAGTTGACGCTGTTATCGTCCAGATCGTTGACGTAGCAAGAAAGCAGGAAGAGGTTCAGCCTACATACGAGGCACTCGATCTTGCAAGAGAAGGCATGAAGTGGGCAGAGAAGCCTGCTACTGAGCCCACAACTGAGACTCCCACAACCGGCGATGATTTCGAAGAGGTTGGATGTGAGGGCATTATCGGCGCTACCGCAGTAGTTATTACCGCAGTTCTTGGTCTTGGCGTAACCGTTCTCGGCAAGAAGCACTAATTACTTAAATATGCAATAAACCGACGGGCGCGAAAGCGTCCGTCGGACTTTTTTGACAGAAAAATAAAAAAAGTAAAAAAAATTAAAAATTTTTATTTACAAGCGACATATTTTGTGATATACTATTATGGTGGCAAAATTAAGGAGAGACTGAAATAGAAAAGTCCCTCTATTATTTGAGGAGGTTCTGTTATGAGCCGTATGGTTGGTACAATTTCCCGTGGTGTAAGAGCGCCCATTATAAGAAGCGGAGACGATCTTGCAGTTATCGTTACCGATTCGGTTTTGACGGCGGCACGCGAGGAAGGATATGAAATAAGAGATCGCGACGTGGTCGCGATGACAGAGGCGATAGTTGCTCGCGCACAGGGCAATTACGCTACAGTTGACGACATTGCACTTGACGTAAAAAATAAACTCGGCGGCGAGACCGTGGGAGTTATTTTCCCTATACTCAGCCGTAACCGCTTTGCTATCTGCCTTCGCGGTATAGCAAAGGGAGCAAAGAAGGTAGTTCTTATGCTTTCCTATCCCTCGGATGAGGTAGGAAATCACCTTGTTAGCCTTGATGCGCTTGACGAGAAGGGAGTAAACCCCTATAGCGACGTGCTTACACTTGAGAAGTACCGCGAGCTTTTCGGCTACGAGAAGCACACCTTCACAGGCGTGGACTACGTTGCGTACTACGAGGAGCTTGTTCGCGAGTGCGGCGCTGACGTTGAGATCGTTTTTGCAAACGACGCGAGAGCAGTTCTTCCTTACACTAAGAATATAATCAACTGTGATATCCATACACGCGCGCGCACTAAGAGAATTCTTAAGGCGGCGGGCGCGGAGAGAGTTTTCGGACTTGACGAGATCATGAACGCATCTGTAAACGGTAGCGGATATAACGAGCAGTACGGTCTGCTTGGCTCGAATAAGGCAACTGAGGATCAGGTAAAGCTCTTCCCCAGAGACTGCCAGGCTCTCGTTGAGGACATTCAGGCGAGACTCTACAAGGCTACGGGCAAGCTCGTCGAGGTAATGGTTTACGGCGACGGCGCATTCAAGGATCCCGTCGGAAAGATCTGGGAGCTTGCAGACCCGGTAGTTTCCCCCGCATATACCGCAGGACTTGAGGGAACACCCAACGAGCTGAAGCTCAAGTACCTCGCAGACAACGATTTTGCGGCTCTCTCGGGCGAGGAACTGAAAGCGGCGATAAAGGCATCCATTCAGAAGAAGGACGCCGATCTGGTAGGAAATATGGCATCAGAGGGCACGACACCGAGACGCCTTACCGACCTTATCGGATCGCTTTGCGACTTGACCTCGGGATCGGGCGACAAGGGAACTCCTATCGTTCACATTCAGGGATATTTTGATAACTATACAACCGAATAAATAATAAAAGACAGCTCTCAGGTATAACGCCTGAGGGCTGTTTTTACGTTTCTTGTGAGTTGGAGTTGCTTTAATTCTTTACCTGTAGGGTGGGGGGCACTCCCTTGTATTACAATCCCTCCGTCATTTTCTTGCGAAAATGCCACCCCCCTTTACACAAGGGAGGCGCTTGTTTGGTTCTCGCCGTGTAATTTGGTGTTATCTTTCTTGATCGTAATGGACGATATCCTTGGCGCCCCGAATGTTCGGCATAATGTTACATAAAGCCTTCCCTTGCGAGGGAAGGGGGACCGCTTGCGGTGGATGAGTAGTCCGTG
>CALCTA010000122.1 GCA_937893945.1 uncultured Clostridia bacterium
ACCGCTCTACGATCGAAGCAATAAACATCATACAAAGTAGGGGCGATTCACAATGTTTTCGAAGAAAACTTGCGGCTTGCCAAGCAATCGCCCACGGACTACCGATGGTCGCCCCTACGGGTTTAATTGTTGTCTTAAAATTCGTCTGTAGGGGAGCATTCTATATGCTCCCGAAAAGAAAAGGGCGGATATGGAATCCGCCCCTACGGTTTGTTCGGTATATATTGTTTTGCTTGTAGGACGTTGGTTTCGTCCGCCTTTTTTATCCTCTATCCAACTCAGCCGTGAATCTGCGGACTATTCCGCTCTCGGATATTACCTCTATCTCCGCACGGGAGCCGTTTGGCGCGTCGTCTGAGAATACTATGTCTCCGTAGATGCTCACCGAGCAAAGCTCCGCGTTCTTCGTAACCTCGTAGGCTATCCTTGGTTCGTCGGTATAGAGGGGAAGAACTATCGCGGCGACGCGGTCGTTCACCTGATCGGCATCATTGACAGGTGAGGGGTTGGGCTTTCCTACCTTTATCAGCTCGCCGTCGGTTATCGGCGTTCTGCCGTCTCCACGCAGAAGCTCTACCGACATCGGCGAGCGGTCAAAGTCTGGGGCGAGAGCGGCATAGAGATTGTCAGCAAGCTCGTGTCCTTGCGCGTTGTAGCCTATCTGAGTGTAGTGCAGATTTTCCGGCCCCATATAGCCGTATCCTCTCATGCCCTCGTATCTATCCTCGGCGGGCTTTGCGTAGTCGCATATACGCGAGGCGATAAAGAGAGAGGCATCGGTGGTGTTATTGAGCGCATACTGCGCCGCGCGGGGCGAGACGAGCTTTGTAAGCTCTCCGCGAGCGTGGCACTCTGCCGTTCCGAGAGATGCAAGGCAGCGCACCAGCATTATCGCGCCAAATTCAATATGGCACATTCTTTCCATAGTGGAGTGATATTTCATAAACTTTTCATAGTATTCAGGTGCTTTCATTACGGTCGGACTATGCCATTGCCAACCACCGTCAACAAAAAGATGCTTCTCGCCCGTCTCACCCTGACACCAGAAGTAACCTCGGCGGTATATCTCAAAATTCGAGTCCTTACGCGAAAATCTTTCTGTCAGCAGCTTGTCGGCGTAGACCGTATTGATAAGCAGAGACTCTCTGTGCGAATATCCATTCGTCCAACGCTCGATAGGTGAGCCGCCGACTGCCGACTGTATCGCAAGCGACTTCTCGCCGGTTCTTTCGTACCATAGCTTAGTTAAGGGGGTGGAAAATCCTACGCGTCCGCGCGAGAGGTCGTATATATCTCCGATGATATCCTCGCCCTTGACCTCAACGCAGTAGCATCTTCCCATAATATCGGCACGCTCCGAGAGAGCGATCTGTTCCTCGCGGTCAAGCCCCTTGTCAAGACAGCCCTGCGCATTGCTCTGACCTGTGATAAAGAAGAAATTTATCTGCGCTCTTATTACTCTATCTACCGTCAGCGTAGCGCTCTTGCCGCCTGCTATAGCGGTTATGACCGTCGGAGCAGAGGAGCGCTTGAGGGCGGTAAGCATACCGCGCCTATCTACCGAAATGACCTCAGGCGCGCTTGATGAAAAGCTTGCATTCTCTCCGAATCCGTCGGGGGAGAAAAGGTATCTGTCATCGTACTGAAGCACAAAGCCACACTCGGCACTTTTAGTGATATTGAAGCGATAATCCGAGCGTCTTCCGTTCTTCTTGACGGTTATTTTGCAAAAGCTTTCGCTTTCTCCGTCGGGAAATACGGGACGATATACGGTAAGAGCTGCGCCATCCTCAGCGGAGGCATCAAAAACGGGAATTCTGGGGCGCCCCTCGGGTATAGCTGCGCTGTACTCAAGTATATCCGACGAAAAGCAGTCAAGTTCCTCGCCGTCGATGCTTACCGACAGAAGCCGAGGCGCACCCTCTTGTATTATTGAATTTTCAATACGGGAAAAAATATATTCGCTCATAGCACCCTCGCTTAGTGTGTAGGTTTTATTTAATTAGAGTATATCACAAAAATCCCCTTTTGTAAATACAAAAGGGGATCAAAAATGCGTTTTTGATCAGTGGCTTCTGACAAGATAATAGTTAGCGAGGATATTAGATTCCTCAAATTTTACGTCGCAGCACTGCTTGTGCTTGCCCGTTCCGACAAGAAGCTTGAAGTTGTTGTTGTCAAACCACTCTGCGTTAAGCAGCTTCGGGGATTTCTTTGCGAAAACAACGAGCTTGCAACCGTCCTCTGAGTTGAGAGCCTTGACTCTGATATAGGTAAGTCCCTTTGCGGTGGCGGAAGAGCCGTAGGACACGGTTACGATATTGTTTCCCTCGGGTGAGGTAAATACCTGCTCGCGCATATCATTCTTTATCTCGGTTGCTATTTTATTATATGCCATTGCGCCTGCCGCACCTGCAGCGGCACCTGCTACAAAACCAACAGCCATGGCAAACTTAGTACGCTTTTTCATTTACTTAGATTCCTTTCTGAAGTTCTGTAAATACATTATAACATAAATTTTTCTGATTTTCAATAAATATCTGAGAAAATCTAAGGCTCTTTGTGCTATTTTATACTCAAGAGATCGCCGTTATCCACCACAATACGAAGTTCGGGACGCTCGAGCAGGCTCTTGTTGGGGGTGTGGTAAGTAAAATACGTGTTTTTACCGTCGGAGAAGATCATTCCGTGCCCACCGTCGTTCTCTAAAAGAGGAGACATATGCTCAAATTCAAGTCCGAGTTTTCCGTCATTAAATTTTAAGACGAATTCAGCATAATTGCCTTTTGTAAATGAGGACCATATCATAAAGATCTCTCCTGTTTTGGAGCGGTAGATAAAAGGACCGTCGGTAACGTAGTGTCCGCCGCCCGTGGCATCTACCCTATCATACGAGGATGCGCAAAACAGAGTAACTACCTCACCTTCTAAAGCGGTAAGATCATCGTTTAGCCTTGCAAAGCAGATAGTTCCGTCAATGATCTGTGTATGCTCGTGGCAGAATATCAGGTAAGGTGCACCTTCTTCGTCAATATACAGTGTTCCGTCAAGGCACTCCCACTCGTGAGGAGTCAGCGCGCCATCACTATGCGGAACGAATGGCCCTGTCGGGCTGTCTGAGCATAGAGAATAAGTGCCGCGCAAGCCGTTTTCTTGGGTAAAGGTAGCAAACATATAATATTTTCCGTTGTATTTGTGGACCTCGGGCGCCCAGTTCGCATCTGAATTCAGCCCGTGCTTCTCGGAGTCAAAGCACTCCGAGGGATCGCTCCAATTTTCAAGATCTTCGGAAATATACACGTCAAAGCCTCCCGTTCTGCGACCAAATCCACGCGCTCTCGTGCCGTAAAGGTAGTATTTTCCGTTTTCGTATAGAATAAAGGGATCTCTTATATTTATCTGTTCTTTTTTCATACCTACACCGCCTTTCTTGAGGTTATTATAACACAAACTTCGCAGTTTTTCAACCGTTAGTGTAAAATGTTTAATAATGGCGGAAAAAGAAAACATCTTATTTACACGCCTTGATTTCTGTGTTATAATGTTGTTGGAAACGAAATTTCTTTTTAAAACCGAGGAAGAATTTTTATGAAAAAGAAAACGATAAAAATAGGAATTTTCGGTGGAGGCAGAGGCTCGGCTTTCTATAACAGCATTTCGTCAAACGGCGGAGAGATAGTCGCGGTCTGCGACTTTAACGAGGCGTGTACGAAGAAGGCAAGAGAGAGGATAGGCGATGGTGTTGCGCTTTACACCGACTTTGACGAGTTTATCAGACACGAAGGACTTGAGGCGGTGGTGCTGAGCAACTATTTTCACGAGCATGCGCCTTATGCGATAAGAGCGCTTGAGCGTGGAATACACGTTCTGAGCGAGTGCATCTCCAACGTTACCATGGCAGAGGGCGTTGAGCTCGTAAGGGCGGCAGAAAAAAGCTCGGCTATATATATGCTTGCCGAGAATTATCCCTATATGTCCTTCAACCGCGAGATGCGCCGAGTTTACAGAGGCGGAACTCTCGGAAAGGTGCTTTTTGCAGAGGGAGAATACAACCATCCGCTCGACCCCGATGATATTGATACCGAGATACAGCTTTGCCCGTCCTCTACGCATTGGAGATATCAGCTTCCGAGGACATATTACGTTACTCACTCCTTAGCGCCGCTGATGTATATAACAGGCGCATCCCCCGTGAGAATAACGGCTATGCCGGTATATGCGCCGATAGGAGAGGGACACAACGGCATCTCCAAGGGAGTGCCCGAGAGAGCCGCTGTTATCACCTGTCTTAACGACGACGAGTCGGTATTTCGCGTTACGGGATGCGCGGCGTTCGGCTCGCACGAAAGCTCATACCGTGTCTGCGCCGAAAGAGGACAGATAGAGTCCTTGCGCGACGGAACGGGGCGCGTGCTTCTTTCCTACAACGAATGGGAGCTTCCCGATGGTGCTTTAGCGCCGAGAAGCTGCTATCTGCCCGCGAATAATGATAAGGATGCCGCTCTTGCCAAGAAGGCAGGACACGGCGGCGGAGATTTTTACGTTATCCGTGAATTCCTCTCCTGCATAAGAGAGGGACGACAGCCCGAATTCGACGTGTATTTCGCGACTAAGACCGCGTCTGTCGCTATCTTGGGGCACAGAAGTATGCTTGAGAACGGCACTCCCTACGATATTCCCGATTTCCGCAAGGAAGAGGACAGAGCGAAATTTGAAAACGACAGGCTCACGCCCTTCTATAGCTCTGACGGCACCGCACCAAGTCTCGTTGGCTCAAAGCGAGAGTATTATTGGAGCACCGAAGAGGGTAGAGCAGAGTACGATGCGAGTGTAGTCGAATACCGCAAGAGCAAAGAGGGGGAATAAGGCATGCCGCAGTTGAAAATGTATTGGAAAAATGACGGCAAGGCGGCGGCAGAGGTCGAAGCGCCGATCGGTTGCAGAATAGTCAGCTTTACCGAGCTTGAGGACGCTGTGGACAAGTGGCTTGACATCGTGCAGTACGGTCTGTCAAACGGAAAGCAGGACGCCGAGTTTTACAGAAAGGTCATGACGGCGAACGCCACCTACAGCGAGGATCGTTGCTTCTTCGTGCTTGAGAACGAGAGAGCCGTGGCGACCCTTGCCGTGCTTTGCGATTACGAGAAAAAAGAGGGATACATACACATGGTCGCCTGCCGCGAGGACTCTCGCGGCAAGGGTTACGGCACGCTTCTTAATCGCGTGGCTGAATATACTCTCAAAAAAGAGGGAATGCAGACCGCCTTTCTGACCACAGACGATTGGCGTATCCCTGCTATCAAAAGCTATCTTCGCGCAGGCTTTACCCCCGACCTTTCCACCGAGGATTTCAAGGCGCGTTGGGAGAAGATATACGCGATCATCGCAGAGCAGAGAGCTATTTGACAGCCCTTGTCAACGTAATAAAAAAGAACGCACCCGAGCGGATGCGTTCTTTTTATTGAGTAAAATATTGGACTTAAAAGCAAAGATCAATACCAATTTCCAAATAACATAAAGCAGGTAACGAACAGAAGTCCGCAGATCGCAAGGTGCGCGAGGTTAAAGAGAATTCTTTGATATATTGGTCGTTTCGGTCGCGTGGGCAGCCAGCAGAGGATAGTCAGCCATAAGGGCGCAAACCATAGGCTCAGACGATAGAGTACGATAAGTATGATGCCAAGCATAATATTGCCGCTCTGTCCGCACAGCCAAAGGCTGAGTGCGAGAAAAAGATTCGTGCTGTATATCAAGCCGAACAAAATGGCTTTTATTATCTTGAGCGCCTTCATAGTTTCACCGCCTTTCCGGTGTTATTATATCACAGTTTGGGGAGGAGTGCAAGATATTGAAAGAATTTTTTTGTAAAACCGTTTTTTGACCGTAGGGGCGTTCTTTGAACGCCCGCGGGCGAACGCAGTTCGCCCCTACGAACGAAAAAAGCAACCCTGTTGGGTTGCTTCGTTCGTTGGCGCGTGTTGACAAAAAAGATGCCAACATGAATATGTTAAAATTACTTATCGACAACGATTTTTTCAACAAGCTCCGCAATTTTATCGGTAACATAACCGAGAGCGGCATACTTGTCTTGGGTTTCCATATCGGAATCCTTGATCATTGCCATATTGTTATCAAATGCCGATTTCACCAAATTAACTTTTTTGGTTTCCTCGTTTTGAACGTCATCGTACATCTTTTCATACATTTCAAGCATTTTGAGAAGTGTCAACTCTCTCGTTTTAAAAACGTCGCAAATTTCGGGGATTTGCTCGAAACGAGCCTCGCAATCTTCGCCCTCGAGTGATGAAAGCGCATCTCCAAGGCGGTGCAGGGAGGTCTGGGCGTTGTTCTCGGTAAGCTGTCTTTGTAATATGGTGATCTGCACGAATATTTCTTTTGCGGTTAATTTGTTTTCTTCCATTTTTTCTTCCTCCAAAATTTTATCCGGAGGACACGCAAGGCATATTTTATTTTCACCTACGAAGCGTGCCCTGCCGTTTTTTACAAGACCTTTCGCCCTTTTCGGGTAGGTCGCCTCATATTCGTTTCCTTGCTCATCAACAACAATTACGTTTTTTTCGATGGGTGTCGCCCCCTTTGTATTGATTTGCTTTTGCCAATGTTGTTTTTTGTTATGGGTACCGTCCCCGATCAGCAAGTTTATTATAGCACACTTTGGAACAGATTGCAAGATATTGAAAAAATTTTTGTAAAACCGCTTTTTTGACCGTAGGGGCGTTCTTTGAACGCCCGCGGGCGAACGCAGTTCGCCCC
>CALCTA010000123.1 GCA_937893945.1 uncultured Clostridia bacterium
CAGATTTTCAAGGCAATCGCTTATCCTGCCGAAAACCGGCTGGCGGTACTCGCCCTGCTCGTCCGAAAGATATACAAGCTCTGCATCCACGCCGCAGAAGCGGCGTTTGAGACCGACTCTCTTGCGGTCATATGCTCGGTGTCGGATCTCTCGGTCGAAAAGCTCTCCACCTCGGCTCTCTACCGCGTTGGAACTGTCTCTAAAATAAAGCAGTCTGTCAAAACGCCCGAGGGCAATATGCGTATAATAACCGAGGGTTATTCAAGAGCTACGGTTACCGAATTCCACCGCTTCGCAAATTATATATGCGCAGACCTTATCTGCAAATCTATCTCTCTCTCGGACGAGGAGAGCATCAAATCGCAGGCATACTGCCGCGCGATACTGAGCGAAGCCGAGCATCTGACTGGACTTCTCCCGTCGGTCAGCGACGACCTGCTCACCACCGCGAGATCTATCAAGAGCCCCGCGCTCCTCTCGGATTTTATATCCTCGAACATACTCGTAAAATACACCGACAAGCAGAAGGTGCTTGAATGCTTTGACCCCATCAAGCGCATCGAGCTTCTCATATCTCTCATCCGCGAGGAAGCCGAGCTTCTTGAATGCGAGATGAAGATACACAAAAAGGTCCGCTCAGGACTTAACCAGAATCAAAAGGAATTTTATCTGCGCGAGCAGCTCAAGGTCATCAAGGACGAGCTTGGCGAGGGCGACGACGGCGACGATTACGCTGAAAAGATCGATGTTCTCAAGTGCTCCGACGAGGTGCGCGAGAAGCTTCTCAAGGAAGCAGACCGCCTCTCAAAAACTCCCTTCGGCTCTTCCGAGGCTGCCGTAACGCGCTCCTATCTTGACACCTGCCTTGAAATTCCGTGGGAGGTATCCACCAAGGACAGACTTGACGTCAAGGCGGCAGAGAAGATACTCAACGCCGACCACGACGGACTTGAGAAGGTCAAGGACAGAATTCTTGAATACCTCGCGGTAAAGCAGCTCAATCCCGAGCTTAAAAACCAGATACTCTGCCTCGTAGGCCCTCCCGGCGTGGGCAAGACATCACTTGCCGCATCTATCGCGAGAGCGATGAAGCGCAAGTACGTGCGCGTCTCTCTTGGCGGTGTGCGCGACGAGGCTGATATACGCGGACACCGCAAGACATACATAGGCTCTATGCCCGGAAGAATAGTTCAGGGGCTCACTCAGGCTAAGGTCAAGAACCCCCTGATGCTGCTCGACGAGATAGACAAGCTCACAAGAGACGCGCACGGCGACCCCGCATCCGCGCTTCTCGAGGCGCTTGACGGAGAGCAGAACCACGCATTCCGCGACCACTTCGTAGAGCTTCCCGTAGATCTCTCGGAGTGTCTCTTTATCGCTACCGCCAACACGCTCGACACCGTTCCAAAGCCTCTGCTTGACAGAATGGAGGTCATCGAGCTTAAGACCTATACCAAGACCGAGAAGATGGCTATCGCAAAGAACCATCTCATCCCGAAGCAGCTCAAGCGCCACGGCCTTAACCGCCGTATGCTTTCTCTCTCGGAGAGCGCGCTCTCTGAGATAATAGACTATTACACGAGAGAAGCAGGCGTGAGAAATCTTGAGCGACGCCTTGGCGACCTTTTCAGACGCGCGGCAAGACGCTTCGTCGAAGAGCCTATGCTCCGTTCTATCAAGGTCAGCGCCGAGAACGTATGCGAATACCTCGGACCGAGAAAGATGATACCCGAGCGCATCTCTGACGAGGACGAGATAGGCGTAGTCAACGGACTTGCCTACACCGAATCAGGCGGCGACGTGCTTAAGGTAGAGGTCGCCGTGCTTGAGGGAAGCGGAAAGCTTGAGCTTACAGGCTCGCTTGGAGAGGTAATGAAGGAATCGGCTAAGATCGCCGTCAGCCTCGTGCGCTCTCTCGCCTCGGAATACGGTATCGACACAGACTTCTACAAAAACAAGGACATACATATCCACTTCCCCGAGGGAGCAGTGCCTAAGGACGGTCCGTCGGCAGGCGTAACTATGGTTACCGCTCTCGTCAGCGCGCTCTCGGGAAGAGCCGTAAGAAGAGATATCGCCATGACAGGCGAGATATCGCTTCGCGGCAAGGTGCTTGCTATCGGTGGACTTAAAGAAAAGACCATGGCGGCTTACTCCTACGGAGTTCGCGAGGTGCTTATCCCCGAGGATAACATGCGCGAGCTTGACGAGATAGACAGCGCCGCAAGAGAGGGTCTTCGCTTTATCCCCTGCCGCAATATCTCCGACGTGCTGAGAGCCGCTCTCTGTCCTTGTCTTAAGGCAGATACGCTCAGCGGTGAGGCAGCATCCGAGGAGAGCTTCTCCTCTCACAGAATGCTAAACAGCTCAAGAGAAATAAGAAACAACGCGTAAACACAGAGGAGGAATTAAAATGGCGCTCAAGCTGCAAAACGTAATACTTAAGATAAGCGCGGGAGAGCCAAGGCAGATCCCCTCCGATCCACTCGCTCAGGTGGCATTCTCGGGAAGATCTAACGTCGGCAAAAGCTCGCTGATAAACTCGCTTCTTGGCAGAAAGAGCCTTGCGAGAGTAAGCTCCGCTCCGGGAAAGACCATAACCATAAACTTCTACGAGATAGACAAAAAGCTCTACCTCGTTGACCTGCCGGGCTACGGATTTGCAAAGAGAACTCTTGAGGAGAAGAAGAAATGGTCGGCGCTGACAGACGGCTACTTTACAAAGAATGACAACATCGACCGTCTCTCCTTAGTCCTTCAGCTTATCGACAGCCGCATAGGACCTACCAAGGACGACGAAATGATGCTTGACTATCTGCGCGCCGCCGAGCTTCCCTTTGCGGTAGTGGCGACCAAGACAGACAAGCTCAACGCCACCGAGCGCAAGAAAAATCTTGCCGCCATCGAGGCGCATCCTCTCATTTCGGGCGCTCCGGTCATTCCCTTCTCGGCTCTCAAGGGAGAGGGCAAGGACGAGCTGTGGAAAGTAATATTCCAATACACAGGACTTTGATATGACAAGAATAATTATGATAAGGCACGGACAGAGCCTCGCAAACGCTCAGAGCAGATTTGCAGGACACAGCGATTTCGACCTGTCCGAGCTTGGCAAGCAGCAAGCAGAGCTTGCCGCAAAGTATCTCTGCGAAAAAGAGCAGATAGACGTTATCTACTCAAGCGACCTTCTCAGAGCGCACAATACCGCGCTCCCCTTCTCGAAGGCTTACGGACTGCCGATAAACGACCGAGAGGGGCTTCGCGAGCTTTTCGCGGGAGATTGGGAAGGACGAACGATAGACGACATAAAGCAGCGCTACTCCGAGGACTTCCGTGTCTGGCGCGAGGATTTTTCAAACGCGAGATGCACGGGCGGTGAATCGGTAGGCGAAATGTATGAAAGAATGATAAGAGAGGTCCTCTGCCTTTGCCGTGAGAACGACGGCAAGTGCATACTTCTCGCGACTCACGCAACCCCCATAAGAGTAACCGAGGCATACTCAAGAGGACTTAGCGCAGACAGAGTTCACGAAGTTCCGTTCGTGCGTAACTCAGCTATGAATATATTCGAGTACGACGGAAATACGCTCCGTCCCGTAAAGACGAATATCACCGAGCATCTTGACGACTCTCTCCAGAGCGACGTTCCAAAGGGGCTTATCGACCTCAAAAGATAAACGGTAGAAAGGACTACCCGAAATTATGATACTCCACAAGCATTTTGACATAAACGAAAAAGGACATCTCACTATCGGCGGTATGGATGCCGTCGAGCTCGCGCGCGAGTTTGGCACTCCCGCCTATATACTTGACGAGAACGTCATCCGCGAGGGCTGCCGAGAGTACCTCAGCGCCGCAAGGCGTGAGTTTGGCGAGGACGCGCTCCCTCTCTACGCATCAAAAGCGCTCTGCTTCACGGGCATCTACAAGCTCGCCGCAGAGGAAGGAATGGGAGTTGACTGTGTGTCGGGCGGTGAGCTTTACACCGCCGCTAAGGCAGGCTTTCCCGCAGAGCGCATCTATTTCCACGGCAATAACAAGACAGACAGCGACATATCTCAGGCTATGGATATGGGCGTCGGAAGATTTGTAGTTGACAACACCGAGGAGCTCTGCGCCGTTGCCAAAGAAGCCGAAAGACGCGGCATAGTTCAGGGAATACTTCTTCGTATAACCCCCGGTATAGACCCCCACACCCACAAGGCTGTCGTTACCGGCAACGTCGATTCCAAGTTCGGCTCGGCGATAGCTACGGGACAGGCTATGGATATAGTAAAAAAAGCCCTTGCCGAGAAAAACCTCGACCTCGTCGGTCTGCATTGCCACATCGGCTCGCAGATATTCGACCTCGAGCCCTTCTCTGACGCGGCTGATATTATGGTGCGCTTCATTGCCGACATCAAGCGCGAATGCTCTTACGAGATACGCGAGCTTAACCTCGGCGGCGGCTTTGGCGTTCGCTACACCGAGGACGACAGAGAGATATCCTACTCGGACGCTATTGCGGACATCGCAAAGATAGTGCGCGGCTTCTGCGAGAAGAACGGCATCAGAATGCCAAGAGTAATTCTCGAGCCCGGACGCTCTCTCGTAGCGGCGGCAGGCGCAACTCTCTATACCGTAGGCTCTGTCAAGGAGATACCGAATTTCAGAAATTACGTCTCGGTTGACGGCGGTATGCCCGATAACCCGAGATACGCGCTCTATCAGTCGCAGTACACGGCACTTATCGCCAACAAGGCGAGCGAGCCTCGCGACTACCGCGCGACTATCGCAGGCAGATGCTGTGAGTCGGGCGACCTTCTCGGCGAGAATATGCTCTTGCAGAAAGCAGAGCGCGGAGATATACTCGCAGTTCTCGTTACGGGAGCTTACAACTACTCAATGGCGTCGAACTACAACAGACTTCCCCGTCCGCCCGTGATCATGCTGCGCGACGGAGAGGCAAGAGTTGCGGTAAGACGCGAGACCTATGAGGACATTGTCAGAAACGACCTGACTTAAAACCTTTTTAGGAGACAAGATATGTTACTTAACCTGATAAGCAGCTTTATGTCGGGCGAGGAGAACAGTATTAAAATAGCGATAATCTCATTCGTTCTCTCGCTCCCGATATTCATGCTCGCCTTTTCCATACACGAATACGCCCACGGATTTGTCGCCAATAAGCTTGGAGACCCCACGGCAAAGTCGCTCGGCAGACTTACGCTCAACCCCATAAAGCATATAGACCTGTTTGGATTTATCGCTATGCTGGTCTTTGGCTTCGGTTGGGCAAAGCCCGTGCCGATAAACACGAGATATTTCAAGAAGCCCAAGAGAGATATGGCGATAACCGCTCTCGCAGGACCGCTATCAAACATCCTGCTTGCGATATTCTTCGGCGCGCTATTTAAGGCATTCTCGTTTGTCAGCCTCAACGTCATACAGTCAGAGCTGGCGGCAAACATCTGGATGTTCACGGGACTTATGCTCTCACGCGGCATATACATCAACGTTCTGTTCGCGGTGTTCAATATGATGCCCGTGCCGCCCTTCGACGGCTCGCGCCTTTTCTTAGCTTTCCTGCCCACCAAGGCGTATTTCTGGGTCCAGCGCTACGAGAGATACATATATATGGTATTTCTGGCATTGCTGATACTCGGCATTTTCGATTATCCGCTGAGCTGGATTACCGATCAGCTCTGCAACGGAATAGTAAACCTTTACTTCATTCCCGAATATTTACGCACGTTATTCTTCTAAAAAAACACTTTCAGGGAGTATTATGGACGCTCTTACCTACAAGCTCGAGCAATTCGAGGGCCCTCTCGATCTGCTCCTCACTCTGATACAAAAGAATAAGGTCAGCATTACCGATATTCCCATCTCGCTCATCTGCGACCAGTACCTTGAGTACATAAAAGAGGCAGAGGCGCTCGATATGGATATCGCATCCGAGTTCATAGTTATGGCAAGCGAGCTGATGCTGATAAAAAGCAAGATGCTTCTTCCTAAAGAGAACGAGGAGAGCGAAGACCCGAGAGCAACGCTTGCAGACGCCCTGCTTCGTTATCAGCAAGCAAAGGAGGCGGCAAAGAAGCTCTCTCCCCTCTACGCCTATTACAGCGGTCGTATGGTAAAGGATACCGATGAGATATCTATAGACAAGACCTTCGTACAGGATCAGGACGTTACCGCTCTCTGCGCGGCGGTCAGAAGGATAATAGCATATAACAACGCGCTTGAGCAGGCGGCTACCACCACCTTCAAGCCGATGATAAGCAAGCCTATAATTCCCGTTGAGATAAAGATAGTCTCTATCCTCAGACGCATTGAGTCTCAGGGCGCGGCAAGCCTTGACGAGCTTCTTATGAACGAAGCGACGCTTCCCGATATGATAGCATCCTTCCTCGGCGTGCTTGAGCTTATCAAGGTCCGCAAGCTTCTCATCTCTGACAACAGCAACGGCGAGTGGGACGGCGAGAACGCTCTGCTCGGAGCAAGCACGAGATTTATCATCAACGAAAATGAGGACGACGTCGAGGAGAGCGAATATCTTCTCGATAATAAAGAACCGCAGGACGAGCAGCTCACGATAGACGCCTGATATTTTAAAAAAGTAAGGGTAAAAGAATATGACTGATGAAAAGAACGTAAATAGCATTACCGACACCGACGGCGCCGCTACTATCAAGAGCCTTGAGGGCGCGATAGAGGCGATACTCTATGCCGCCGGCTATCCCGTAAAATACGAAAAGATAGCAGAGGTGCTCGGTCTTGACGTAAGAAATACAAAAACACTTATAGCTCATATGAGCGAGGTGTATAATAATGAAAGC
This sequence comes from uncultured Clostridia bacterium, assembly GCA_937893945.1. Classification (GTDB taxonomy): domain Bacteria; phylum Bacillota; class Clostridia; order Oscillospirales; family CAG-272; genus HGM12713. Next base: position 6,819 of record CALCTA010000123.1, read on the forward strand.
TCAAAGCACGGCATCAGCCTGCTTACGTTTGAGGACTCCTGCCAATTCTGCACCAAGGAGCAGTATTCCCCCTATATCCGCGAGGCGCTCGGCATCCGCAGAGGCGGAAATCTCTCCGCTTCGTCAATGGAGGTGCTGGCTATCGTGGCTTACAATCAGCCCGTAACGAGAAGCTTCGTTGACCAGATACGCGGAGTTGACAGCTCCTACGCGATGAATTCGCTTATCGACAAGGCTCTTATCGAGGCTTGCGGCAGACTTGACGCCCCCGGAAGACCTATGCTCTACGCAACGACAGAAAAGTTCCTTCGCGTGTTCGGTCTGCGCTCGCTCTCCGAGCTTCCCGAGACCGAGATAATGCTTCCCGCCAAGGAGGATCTTCCCATTCTTCAAGAGGACGACGGACAGATATCTATCGACCAAGAGGATAGCGCCGAGCAAGAGGGATAAACTATCTACAAAAAAGACTTAAAATTGCTATAGGAGGGAGAAAAATATGCCCGGACTTATAATTTGCGGAGCAATTCTGTTGTTTTTGATTTTTCTCTTGCTCCTTAAGGTAACTATCACAGTCTCTTACGCGGGCGAGGTCGAGCTGTGGGTGCGCGTCCTTTTCGTGAAGATAAGGCTTATCCCCGAAAAGAAAAAGAGATACCGCCGCTCGATGAGCGCAAAAAAAGCAGAAAAGATAAAGCAAAAGCGCTTAAAGAAGCTAAGAAAAAAGCTTGAGAAAAAGCGTGCGAAGGATGAAGAAAAGGAGATCGCAAAGCGCGAGGCGGCAGCCGAGCCAAAGGAAAAGAAAACTCCGCAGGAGATACTTGACATCATTCATCTGGTGTGCAGTCTCGTCAGCAAGGTAGTTGGCAAATTCTTCAAGCATCTTCGCATAAAGCTCGCGCGTATCAATATAAAGATAGCCACAGACGACGCCGCTACTACCGCTATTACCTATGGCGCGGTTACACAGGCTATCAACGTGCTCTTCCCCCTGCTTGACAACATCAAGACCTTCAAATTTCCGCAGAATAGGGACATAAATATCTATGCCGATTTCTGCTCGGACGAGGCGGAGATAGATATCCGCATCGACTTTGCCATACGCGTGTGGCACGTTCTGCACGTAGCGATCGTGGCTCTCGTACAGCTCGTAAAATATTTCTTCAACGCGCAAAAGCGCAAGGAGCAACGGGAGATCATAGAGAATAAGATCGCCGAAAATCAGGCAAGCGCAAGTAAAAAAGGACAAATGACCAAACGGTCTTAACACAGTCAAATAAAGAAATAAAATCTTTTTAATTCAATACTGAAAGGAATAAAATTATGGCAACAGAACAGAAAATTCCCGAGATCATCCGCTCTTCTATGGAGAACATTCGCTCGATGGTAGATGCTAACACCATCGTCGGCGATCCCGTTGCAGCGACCGGTGGAACTGTTATCATTCCTATCTCTAAGATCGCTATCGGCATCGCTTCGGGCGGTGTTGACTACAATTCCAAGAACGACGTTCACGTAAAGCCCCAGAACTTCGGTGGCGGCGGCGGAACAGGACTTACCGTATCTCCCGTTGGCTTCCTCGTATGCGACAAGAACGGTGAGGTCGAGTTCATTAACGTAACCGCTAAGGGCAAGCCCGATCCGGTAGATCAGATCGCTGACCTCGTTGAGCGCACACCCGATATCATCGCTAAGATAAAGGCTATCTTCGTCAAGGAAGATCTCAGTGCTGAGCTTCCCGAGGACGACGAATGATCCTTCCCTCTCTTGACGAATATTTCTTGTTTCTCGCAGTATAAATAATATTGTGAGAAACAAGAAAACGCTCAAGTGAGGTAACCCTATGAAGCTCTTTTCCCATCGGCTTACGGCGAGATCTCTCTCGCTTATCCTTTTGTGTGCCGTCTGCGCGGCTCTCTTTCCATTACCCGCCAAAAGTGTTGAGGCCGAAAGTGTTTTCGCGCCGAGTGTTTCGGCAAAGGCGGCTTTTCTGATGGAGCTTGAGGATAATCTTTGTCTTTATGAAAAGAACGCTGACGCGCGGATGGGAGAAGCAAGCACCACTAAGATAATGACGGCACTCGTCGTCTCGGAAATAATGCCCCCCGACAAAACAGTCTCTGTTCCGACCGAGGCTGTCGGCGTAGAGGGCTCATCTGCCTATCTGTCCGCAGGTGAGCTTTTGTCTGTACGCGATCTTTTGCTCGCCCTCTTGCTCCAGTCGGCTAACGACGCGGCTGTGGCGCTCGCTGTCTCTGCCGCAGGCAGCGTTGAGGCGTTCGCCGAGCTTATGAACCGCAAGGCAGCCGAGCTTCAGCTCAAGAACACCCACTTTACAAATCCTCACGGGCTTTACGACGAGGAGCATTACACCACCGCGCGCGAGCTTGCGCTCATCACCGCCGAAGCCTTGAAGGTCAAAGAGCTTCGAGAGATATTCGCAACAAAAAGCGCGACTATCCCAAGGGGAGTTACGGTAGATAATCCTGAGGGTGAGGGCAAGCGTTATCTCAGAAATCACAACAAGATGCTCTCGCTCTACGACGGAGCCTTGGGCGTAAAAACAGGCTTTACAAAAAAGACGGGGCGGTGTCTGGTCTCTGCCGCGGAGCGCGACGGAATGACTCTGATATGCGTTACTCTCGGCGCGCCTGACGATTGGAACGACCACTCTTCCCTGCTCGACTGCGGATTTAGCAGCTACGCGCGTGTAACTCTGTACGAAAAAGGAGAGCTGCGTATTCCCTACTCGCTGACGGGCGGAAGTGAGCAATACGTTACCGCCACCAACAGCGAGCCGCTGACGATCACTCTGCCTAAAGGCTATGAAGTCAGTCAGTCGGCATTGAAGTTGGAATTTCCCCAGCATTTTGAGTTTGCACCCGTTGAAGCGGGCGCTCTGCTCGGCAGGGCTACGCTAAGCATCGAGGGCAGGCAGATAAGCTCACCTCTGGTAGCCGCCTACGGCGTTCCGTCGGCAAGCAGACGTGAGCATAAAAGGTTTATTTTTTTCTGACGGAGAGGTGATTAAAACGAGCCCCGAAAATTCTATAAAGGTTCAGAAATACTTCTCGGACTGCGGCGTAATGTCGCGCCGTGCCGCAGAGGAGGCTATAAGAAAAGGGCTGGTCAAGATCAACGGCAAGGTCATCGGCGAGGGAGAGCGAATGATCCCCGGTGTTGACGTTGTTGAATATAACGGAATACCCGTAGTTCCTACCGCAGAGAAAAGGACCTACATCCTTCTCAACAAGCCGCGCGGCTTCGTTACCACGCTCTCTGACGAAAAGGGGCGGCGCACGGTAGCCGAGCTTGTCGCAAGAGTGGGAACAAGAGTCTATCCCGTGGGCAGACTTGATATGGATTCAGACGGACTGCTTCTGCTCACAGACGACGGTGAGCTGACAAACAAGCTGACACACCCAAGACACAGGATACCGAAGATATATCACGTTACCGTATCAGGCAAGGTCAGTCGCGAGACGGTTGAGGCTCTCTCCTCTCCGATGCTGATAGACGGATACAGAATACTTCCCGTAAAGACACGTGTTATAGAGAGCGGCGCTGATTCAAGCACGCTTGAAATGACGCTTTACGAGGGCAGAAACCGCCAGATACGCAAGATGTGTCAGCAACAACAGTTGAAAATAACACGCCTTTGTCGCGTTGCTATAGGAAATATCCGCCTCGGCTCTCTCGAGGTGGGAAAATGGCGCTACCTCACACCCGACGAGGTGGCTTATCTCAAGGAAAGCTAAGGCTATTGAAAGGAAAGAAAAAATGCTTAAGGTACTACCCGTTCAATCTAAAATATCGCAGGAGGAATACTGCCTGCGCTGTGGCGTAAAATACGATCCCGACCTGCTCGCTTACGCCGCAACCGTTGACGACGAGCTTTGCGGAATATCTCAGTTCAAGCTCACCGATAAGGGCGGAATGGTTTACGATATCGCCCCCACGAGCGACACCTTTGACTTTGAGGCACTCTTCGTGCTCGGCAGAGGAACGCTCAATTTCATCGACCTCTGCGGCGTACATTACGCGCACTACCTCGGCGAGATAAAGGACGAGCAGACCGAAAGACTTATAAAGGCTATCGGCTTCTCAAAGACCGAGAGAGGTACTTATGAGGTCAACCTCGAAGGCTTCTTCACCGATCATTGCCATAAGGATTGAGAAAGTTAGGAAGTTAGATTTATACACGCGATTTTCTCTTCTTTTTTGAAAAAAAGAAGCAAAAAACTTTTAATGTAGGAAAAGCTTGAGTAAGAACAGCACGTGCGT
>CALCTA010000124.1 GCA_937893945.1 uncultured Clostridia bacterium
GTTTAATTGTTACCTTTATATTTGCCTGTAGGGGAGGGGTCTCCCCTCCCGCCTTTTCGGCACAAATCAAACAAAACGGGAGGCGAAACGCCTCCCCTACAGACGAGACATAAAATCTGCACCAAATTTTGTAGGAGACGACCTCCTTGGCGTTCCGTACATAACGCAATGATATTTTTTGAATGATATTGTGATTTTTTTAAAATCTATTGACATATTTATTTGAAAATGCTATAATATATTAAACAATTAAACAATCATTTAATCGAAAGAGAGGAATGGTATGAAAAAGGTATATAAGATAGAGGTTGACTGCCCCAACTGCGCGCTTAAGGTAGAGGACTGCATCAAAAAGCTTGATGGCGTGCAGGATGCGAGCGTTAATTTTATGGCGCTCAAGCTGACGGTTGATTTCTGCGATGGCGCTGACGAGCAGAAGATAATGAAAGCCGCGCAGAAGGCGGCAAAGAAGGTAGAGCGCGACTGCGTTATATATTTCTGAGGCGAGAGATGACAAAAAAGCAAAAGAAAAGCCTTGCGCGGATAATCATTTCCGCGCTCTGTCTTGTCGCGCTTCTTATATTCAAACCCGATGTGAAGTGGTATTTTGAGCTTGCGCTCTGGCTCGTGCCTTATCTTATCATAGGATATGATATTCTGCTTCTTGCGGCGCGAGGACTTATACACGGTCAGCTTCTTGACGAGAATTTCCTTATGGCTATAGCCACGGTCGGTGCTATAGCTCTTGCCGTATGGGGCAGGGGAGACTACGTTGAGGCGGTGGCGGTAATGCTCTTTTATCAGATAGGCGAGCTTTTCCAGAGTATTGCGCTCGGAAAGAGCCGAAGGAGCATCAGCGCGCTTATGGAGATACGTCCCGATCAAGCGGTGATCGAGCGAGACGGCGAGCTTATCACGCTCTCTCCCGAGGAAGTCGAGGTGGGAAGTATTATGCTCGTCAACCCCGGCGAGCGTGTCGCTATTGACGGCGAGGTGCTTGCAGGCGTCTCTGACATAGACGTATCGGCGCTTACGGGCGAGAGCCTGCCGAGGACGGTGGAGCCCGGCGACGAGATACTCAGCGCGTCGGTCAATATGACCTCTCCCTTACGGATAAGGACGACGAAGCCTTACGGCGAGTCGGCTGTGGCAAGGATACTTGAGCTTGTTGAGAACGCAAGCTCGAACAAGTCGCGCGAGGAGAAATTTATTTCAAAATTCGCAAAGGTATATACCCCCTCGGTCTGCGCCGCCGCGCTTTTGCTTGCGGTGTTGCCGCCGATTATTTCTACATGTAAGGGCAACTCTCCCGAATGGAGCGAGTGGATATACAGGGCGCTCAGCTTTCTTGTCATAAGCTGTCCGTGCGCGCTTGTTATAAGCATACCGATGGGCTTTTTCGCAAGTCTTGGCGGCAACAGCCGAAAGGGAATACTGATAAAAGGCTCGAACTATATCGAATCACTCTCGCGCATTGACTGCGTGGCTCTTGATAAGACGGGAACTCTGACCAAGGGAAAGCTCGAGGTCTCGGCGGTAGTTCCTGCCGACAGCAGCATAAGCGAAGAAGAACTTCTTGAATACGCGGCACTTGCCGAGAGCGCGTCCTCTCACCCGATAGCCAAGGCTATAGTAAGCGCTTACGGCAGAGAGGTAGAGCGAGGCAGAGTAGAGGACGTCAGGGAGATAAGCGGATGCGGCGTGGTCGCAAGGCTCGACGGACGAGAGATTTCTGTAGGCAACCGCAGGCTTGTTGGCGAGAGCGATGCGCCAAGCGGCGCGGTGCTTATTGCTATTGACGGCAGATACTGCGGATATATCGCGCTTGCCGACAGCCCTAAGGAGAATGCGGCAGAGGCGATACGCGCACTCAAAAAAGTCGGTATCAAGCGTGTCGTTATGCTCACGGGAGACACCGCCGAGGTAGCCGAGGCTATAGGCAGAGAGGTGGGAGTTGATGAGGTCAGAAGCGAGCTTTTGCCAGAGGACAAGGTAGGCGCGCTTGAGACTCTCGTTTCCGAAGGCTACAAGGTAGGCTTCGCGGGCGACGGTATCAACGACGCTCCCGTGCTTGCGCGTGCCGACGTGGGAATAGCAATGGGCGGCATAGGCTCTGATGCCGCGACGGCGGCGGCAGACGTGGTGATAACCGACGACGATATAAGCAAGATAGCAGAGGCGATAAGGCTCTCGCGCAAATGTATGCGTGTTGCAAGGGTAAATATCATCTTCTCGGTAGGCATCAAGCTCTTGTGTCTGTTGCTCGTCGCACTCGGTGTTGCGGGAATGGATCTCGCAATATTTGCAGACGTAGGCGTTATGGTATTGGCAGTCCTTAACGCTATGCGCTGTCTTTATTGAACCTTAAATATACGGTAATTCTCTAAAATATTTGTAATAAGCTATAGTATCTTTAGCGAGGTTTGTATTGACATCTTACTTTATTTATGGTAAAATTGGAATGTCAAAGCAGATCTCGCTTTTGATTTTTTGTGAGTTTTACCGACTCGAGAGTCTGATCTGGATAATATCACGGATCGGTTAAGGAGATTCAGATGAATAAAAAAGCATTTAAGAGAATAATATCCGCGCTTCTCATTGCGGCTATGCTCGGGACGGCAGTGTTGCTCTCGGCGTGCAGCTCTGACAATGGGAATGCAGACGCCACCGCACCGACTGAGGCTAATACCGAGAAGGAAGATTTCAATGACGGAGATGAGGGCTTAGTAAGAGTTCCGAGAGCTATAGTTAATCTTAAAAAGGGCGACAAAATAACTGCCGATCACCTTATGGTCTGTCTTGCTGAGAGCGAGGAGGTGCCTGTGGGCGCGATAGCCGATATTACGGCTATAATCGGGAAGTACGCAAAGCGCGACGTTGCTATGGGCGAATATCTCTACGCGGCAGATCTTTCTATCGCTGAGGTAGCACCCGACGAGAAGAGCGATCCGCTTGAGGATATGCGAGAGGAGCTTAAGGGAGAGCTTCGCCAGGAGATTGAGAATGAGCTTCGCGAGGAGATTGAGAATGAGCTTCGCGAGGATCTCAAGGAAGAGCTTCGTGCCGAGCTTGAGGCTGAGCTTCGCTCGGAGATAGCGAGCGGCGGCATCAACGCTTCTGATATGGGATACGTAGTTATCACCGATTATCTCACCGCCAACACGGGCAGAGACGTATCAAACGAGATACAGAAGGTCATCGACGAAAATCCGAGAAAGACTATATATTTCCCCGACGGTGAATATATCATATCCAAGCCCATCTGCACGAGCAGTAATCCGAAAAAGGCGGTGTCTCTCCACCTCTCCAATTTCGCCATAATCAAGGCGAGCGCCGATTGGAGCAGCGATGAGGCAATGATACGTCTTGGCGGAGATCCTGACCGAGTGTTCACTACCGGCGAGACGGGCTCTAACTATTACCTTTACGGTGGCTGTATAGACGGCTCGAGCATCGCCAAGGGCGTTTCTATCGACAGCGGCAGAGAGACCTCTATCCGCAACGTGTCTATCAAGTTCGCTACACTTGGCTTACACGTAAAGTACAACAGCGAATACGGCTCAAACGATGCGGATATAGATACCGTTAACATCATCGGTCCTTACGCGCCTGATACTATCGGACTTCTTATAGAGGGCTTTGACAATACCTTTACGAATATGCGTATAGCAGGCTTTGAGATAGGCGTTAAGCTTACGGGCTCGGGTAACTTTATGCGCAATCTTCATCCGCTTTATTCCTATAATACCTGCTCTTACGCCGACAGTATCGGCTTCTATGACCTCGGCGGAGACAACTGGTACGACATCTGCTACCCCGACAACTTCGCGGTAGGCTTCCGTATGGCAGGTCATACGGTATCTATCTATAACGACTGCTTCTGCTATTGGTATTCCTCAAGCGGAATGACCGAGATAGCATTTATGTCGGACGGCAAATTCAATTCGGTGCTGAATAACTGCAAAGCTACCTTCAGATCTGACGCGATCGGCAAGTACCTTGTCGTAGGTGAGACGGGTGGCGGCGGTGTTATTCAGTCTCCGCTCTTTGACGTAAGGCTTAACAACGACGATTCTTATAAGGATTATCTCGTAGGCGAGGTAGTCTGGAAAAAATAAGCACATCATAATAAGGAGAATTTATGAAAAAAACCATCAGAGCATTTCTCGCGGTCATCCTTTGCTTTACACTCGTTATCGGCGTGTTCGTTATGACGGGCTGTGATCAGAATGAATCGAATGGATCTGAACAAGAGGATACCGACGGGGAAAAGAAGAACGACGGCAAGGAGAATGACAAAGAAAACGAAGATAAGAGCGACAAGCTGAGCGTTGTTGTTCTGCGCAATGCAGTTGCCAAGGGCGCGCGCATCTCGTCAAGAGATATCGAGATAAAGGAAGTGGAGAAGAGCAAGCTTCCTCGGGGATATCTCACTGATCGCACCGATGCAATCGGTAAATTTGCCACCGCTGATCTTGCTGCCGGAACCGCTCTTGGAAGCGCAATGCTTTCTAATAGCTCTGGTAACTCTTCGAATGACAACCTTGTAGGCGAGGGCGAGGACAACAACACTGTCGGCGACGAAGAAGCGAGAAGCAAGGGCTTCGTTGTGATCACCGACTACGTTGAGGTAAACTCGGGCAGAGACGTTTCTGCGGAGATACAGAAGGTTATCGACGAAAATCCTCAGAAGACGATATATTTCCCCGACGGAGAATATCTCCTCGCAAATCCTATAGCGACCTCGGGAAATCCCGCAAACGCGGTTGCACTCAAGCTTTCCAACTTTGCGATCCTCAAGGCAATGCCCGGTTGGAATCACTCCGAGGCGATGGTTCGCCTCGGCGGCGCTGAGAGTTACAATAACATCCATCTTCCCGGAAGTAATTATTATCTTGAGGGCGGATGCATAGACGGTAGCATGGTAGCAAACGGTGTCTCTATCGACAGCGGACGCGAGACCTCTATCCGTAACGTCTCCATCAAGCGCACTTACATAGGACTTCACATCAAGCACGGTGCTAACAGCGGCTCGTCGGATGCTGATATAGATACAGTGAATATAGTCGGAAACGCAAAGCCCGGCTCTATCGGTGTTCTTATCGACGGCTACGACAACACTTTGACCAATATGAGAATAGCGGCAGTGCAGACGGGTGTTAAGCTGACAGGCGGCGGCAACTTCCTTCGCAATATCCATCCCCTTTATATCTACGCGGGAGAGCTTGCCTTAAAGGATCCCGATCATTACGACGGAGTGGAGTACATAGACTACTCGCAGAGCGTAGCCTTCCACGAGATAAGCGACAATAACTGGTATGACATCTGCTACAGTGATCAGTTCGCAGTAGGCTTCAAGCTTGGCAACGGCTCTACCTCGCTCTTTGACTCCTGCTTCTGCTTCTGGTATTCAAACAGCGGAAACACAGAGATAGGCTTCCAGACCGACGGCAGATTCAACGCTATGATAGTCAACTCGCGCGTTGTATTCAGAAACGGTGTAACAAATACTGCATTCCTCAAGGTAGGAGAAGCGGGCGGCAGCGGAGTTATACAGTACCCCATATTCAGTGAGGGAATGTGCGCGGATAAATGTTACAGAGATTATCTCGACGGAAAGGTGAGATGAAAATGAAAAATATCAAAAGATTTATTTCAATGCTTCTTTGCGCGGCAATGCTCTTTAGCGTAGTAATGCTCAGCGCGTGTGATAAAAACACAAATGATAGCGGCGAAAACAGTACTGATAGCGGTGTTAAGGTAGAGGCTGTCAGACTCAGAAACGATCTTGCTAAGGGCGAGGTCATCGGCTCAAAGGACGTTGAGCTGGTTGAAGAAAAGAAAAGCAATCTCCCCGACGGATATATTGCTAAGCGCATTGACGTTATCGGAAAGAAGATCCTGCAGGATGCAAAGAAGGGCGATTTCCTTGCTTCCTCTATGATAGAGGGCGGTGTCGGCAACGACAAGAATGAAGAGATAGACTACGAGGCTCTCAGAAGCGAGCTTAAGTCAGAGCTTCGCGCCGAGCTCAGAAGCGAGCTTCTTGCCGAGCTTGAGCACGAGATCGCTACGGGCGGCATCGACGCTTCCTCTCTCGGCTACGTTCTTATCACCGATTACGCTATGCCCAACACAGGCGAGGACGTGTCTGACGCGATACAGAGAGCGATAGACGAAAACCCCCACAGAACTATCTATTTCCCCGACGGCGAGTATATTCTCGCTAAGCCCATAGCGACCTCGGCACATCCCGACAGAGCTGTTTCCCTCAACCTCTCTAATTTCGCAGTCCTCAAAGCGGCTGATAATTGGAACGATCCCGAGGCGATGGTAAGACTCGGCGGAGCTGAGGCTGCCAACAACATTCACCTTGCGGGAAGCAATTATTATTTCTCGGGCGGTGTTGTTGACGGTAACAGACGCGCAAAGGGTATAGCTATCGAGAGCGGCAGAGAGACGCTTATCACGAGAACCTCTATAAAGAACACGCAGATAGGTATTCACATCAAGCACGGCGCTAACAGTGGCTCGTCTGATGCCGATATAGTAACTGTCAATATAGTAGGAAACGCGCTCCCCAACTCTATCGGAGTTCTTCTTGAGGGACACGACAACACTCTGACAAATATGAGAATAGCGGCTGTGCAGACGGGCGTCAAGATCGCCAGCGGCACTAACAGCCTTTCCAACATCCACCCGCTCTTTATATATGCTGCTGAGCTTCACGACAGAGATCCCGAGATGTACGACGAGGTTGACCGTATAGACTACTCCAAGAGCGTAGGCTTTGACGACGTCAGCAACGGAACCAACTGGTACGATTTCTGCTATAGCGACCAGATGGCTACAGGCTTCCGCTTCAGAAGCGGCAGCGCGGTATTCCAGAACTGCTTCGTTATGTGGTATAACACCAACGGCAGCCACGAGATAGGCTTTGACTGTACACGCAGATTCAACAGCTCGATACTCAACTGTCAGGTATGGCTTAAGAGAAACGTTGAGACCTGCATCTTCTTGCGCGTAGCAGAGAAGGGCTTTGGCGTAGTTGAGAATCCTATATTCGACGATAACCTCAACACCGATAAGAGCTATCTTGAATATCTTGACGGAAAGCTCGTTCAGTAATTTAAAATAATTTATAAAGCAAGTCAATTTCTCCAAAAAGCAATTGACTTGCTTTTTTTCGTGTGGTATAATATAGTAAATAACGGCACCCGCCGAAAATCAAACCAAAAGTGAGGACGTAAATATGAACTCTACAAACGCAAATGCTCTGGGCTACGTTGTAGTTACAGATTATCTTGAGGCTAATACGGGTAAGGACGTGTCTGACGCTATTCAGAGCATCATCGACTCCAACCCCATGAAGACCATCTATTTCCCCGACGGTGAGTATATTCTTGCAAAGCCTATCTGCACATCGGGTAAGCCCGAGACCGCAGTTTCGCTCAAGCTCTCCAACTTTGCTATCCTTAAGGCTGCTGACGGCTGGGATCACAAGGAGGCTATGGTAAGACTTGGCGCGGCTGAGCCTTATAACACTATCTACAGAAACGGCAGCAACTATTACTTTGAGGGCGGTATCGTTGACGGTAATATGGTTGCTAACGGCATCGCTATCGAGAGCGGCAGAGAGACCTCTGTACGCAACGTATCTATCAAGCACACATTCCTCGGACTTCACATCGCTCGCGGCGCTAACAGCGGCTCGTCTGATGCTGATATCGATACTGTAAACATAGTTGGTAACAACAAGCCTGACTCTATCGGTGTTCTTATCGAGGGACACGACAACACTCTTACAAATATGAGAATAGCGGCTGTTCAGACAGGCGTTATGCTTAAGAGCGGCGGCAACTTCCTGCGCAACATCCACCCCCTCTTTATCTTTGGATACGAGTACGGCGGAGAGGATCTCATAGACTACTCCAAGAGCGTTTCCTTCCACGATTACAATTCTACCAACTGGTACGACTACTGCTACAGCGATCAGATGGCTACTGCCTTCCGTCTTTCCAAGGGCTCTAAGGCGATATTCCTCAACTGCTTCGCAATGTGGTACTCCAAGCGCGACAATAAGGAAGTAGGCTTTGAGTGCGACGGCGACTTCAACGGCTCTATACTCAACGCTAAGATCCACTTCAGAGGCGACGTAGAGAACACCGCCTTCCTTACTCAGCCCGAGGGCTGCGGCGGAGAGGGTATTATCGAGAACCCCGTTGTCAACGACGACCTTATCGCTGACAAGACCTACAAGAAGTACGTTACGGGCAAGATCATCCGCGCTTGATGCATTTACTTCACGCAGAAATCAAATAAAAATTTACCGATGGGCAGAGGGCAAAAAACCTCTGCCCTGTTTTTGTATGTATTGCACAAAAATATTGAAGGAAAAGTGAAAACTATTGACTTGTTTTTTTCTGTGTGCTATAATAAATTGCTGTAAAATGCAAGTTTACTATATTATTATATAGCTTCATGAAAATCAAAAGAAAAAAGGAGAAAATTATGAGATTTAACAGTGCAGAAGAATTGGGATACGTTATCATCACCGATTACGTAAAGGCAAACACGGGAGAGGACGTCTCTGACGCTATACAGAAGGTCATTGACGAGAACCCCAACAGAACTATATTTTTCCCCGACGGTGAGTACATCCTCTCTAAGTCCATAATGACTCCCGCCGCTCCCGAGAAGAGCGTGGCGCTCAAGCTCTCAAACTATGCTATTCTCAGAGCATCTGCTGATTGGAACAGCGACGAGGCTATGGTCCGTCTTGGCGCGATCCACTCTGCTAACGATATAAACACCCCCGGAAGCAACTACTTCTTCGAGGGCGGTATCATCGACGGAAACAACGTGGCTAACGGTCTTTCTATCGACGGCGGCAGAGAGACTGCCGTAAGATACGTATCTATCAAGCGCACCTTTATCGGACTTTACATCAAATACGGTGTTAATAACTGCTCGTCCGACTGTGATATAGACACCGTAAACATAGTAGGAAACGGAAAGCCCGGCTCTATCGGTCTGCTTATAGACGCCTGCGACAACACACTTACGAATATGAGAATCGCAAGCGTTCAGATAGGCGTAAAGGTAAATCACGCGAGCAACTTCTTCCGCAATATCCACCCGCTCTTTATCTACGAGCCCGAGCTTGTCGATCACTATCAGGAGAGCTACGGCTTCTATGATACATCGTCTGGCAACTGGTACGATATGTGCTACAGCGATCAGTTCGCTACCGCATTCTATATGGGCCCCCGCACAATGAATATCTACGACATCTGCCGCTCCTTCTGGTATAGCCCCGCGGGCAACAAGCAGGTAGGCTTTGAGGTTGCGGGACAGTTCAACTCTGTGCTTAAGTCCTGCGAGATAAACTTCAGATTCCCCAAGGTTGACGGAAAGTATATGACGGTCGCCGAGGAGGGTGGAACGGGAAGTATAGATACTCCTCTCGTAAACGACGAGCTTTGCAAGGACGACACCTACAAGAAATACACAAAGGGCAACGTTATCTGGCGTCCCAAATCCCACTGATATAAATAAAATCAAATATATTTCAAGGAGAAATTTATGAAACAGAACGCTAATACGAAAGCGTTATCCCGCCGTTTGCTGTGCGCCCTGCTTTGTGTCGCTTTCCTTCTCGGAACGCTGATGCTGACCGCGTGCAATTCGGATGGCGCTGACGGTGCTGCAGATGCGACCGACGAGGCGGCAACCGATGAGGTCAAGAGCGAATTCAAGCTTGATGAAAACGGTATGGTAGATGTTGTCGTGTTCACGACCGATGCTCCCAAGGGAACAAGAATAACGACCAAGAACACCGAGACTGTGAAGATGGATCCTACCAATCTTCCCAGAAACATCGTCTCTGACTTCAAGCAAATAATGGGACAGTACACAACTAGAGATTTCTTTGCGGGCGACTACGTTATAGAAAACAGAGTTTCAAAGACTGAGCCGCTTGATATCAACGGAGATCTTATTAAGCAGGATATAGCTGAGACGAAAAACGATTATATCGTTGTAACTGACTTTATAAGCGCAAACACGGGCGAGGATCTGTATGATCCGCTTCAGATGCTTATCAACAAGAACCCCGGAAGAACGCTTTATTTCCCCGACGGTGAGTATCTTATCTCGCGCTCTCTGGAGACATCGTCCAAGGCTACTGATAGCACTTCCTTTTATCTTTCGAGCGGTGCTACCATCGGAGCGCACAAGAATTGGAGCAGCGAAGGTCAGAAGAATGCTCTCATCTGTATTGGCTCACTTGAAAAGGAAAACAATATACGCACCCCCGGAAGTAACTTCTACGTTATGGGCGGAAGACTTGACGGTAAGGGAAAGACTGACGGCATCTATCTCGAGGCAGGCCGTGAGACTCTTATAAAGAACGTAGTTATCGTAAACGTTATCTACGGTATTTACGTTAAAAACGGAGTTAACAACGGCTCGTCGGACACCGATATAGACGACGTAACCATTATCGGCTCGGGAACTCACAATTCCTACGGTATCGTTACGGTCGGATATGACAACACCATCTCCAACGCGAGAATTTACCACACCAAGGTAGGTATGAAGGTGTCCTCGGGTACCTTTGTCGCTGACTGTACGGTAGAGAATACCGCAAAGATATCCGGCGGAACGGGCTTCCTCTGCTCAGGCACCGGAGACGCTTGGTACTCGGATTGTACGAGTATCGACTTCGACGTTGCCTTTGATATCGGCTCTACCAAGGGATTTTACAAGCAGTGTAACGCGTTTTGGCCCTCTAATATAGGAACCAAGCACATAGCATTCAAGGCAACCTCTCTCCGCTCGGCTATAATCGGCTGCTCCGCGGATTTCCCTGAGAGTGAGGCTGAAAGCGCATTCCTGACCGCATCGGGTGGCTCGGGCAAGGTCGTTGCCCCGATATTTGATAAGACTTTGGTCGGTAGCGATGACGCTACTGCGCAATTCCTTGAGAACGGAACGACTATCATCACCCCCGCCGCTCCCAAGAAGGAAGATTGAGGAGGTAGCGAGCAATGAAAAAGAATAATTTCAAGTCTGTTACACTCCGCGTTGTTGCTATGGCTATTTGCCTGCTTCTTGCAACGCTGACGCTTGCTTCCTGCAACACGGACGGAAGCGCTGACAAAGACGCGAGTGGTGAGCCTACGGTAACGGCAGTAAGAGCTCTTAAAGACATTGAGGAGGGCACGCTTGTTGCCGCCGAGGATCTTGAGGTGGTAGAGCTCAGAGTAGTCGATTGTCCTCTTAACGCTGTAGAAAAGGTCGAGGACGTAGCGGGCAAGTACGCGAGTGTTAAGATATTTGCGGGAGATTTCATTTTTTTCGCAAAGCTCTCGGCTACCGCTATCTCGGATAAGGACGATACTGCAGAAGAGACTGACGACGGTATCAGCTATACACTCATCAACGATTATAAGAGCCTTGTAAGCGGCAACGATTATACCGCCGCTATTAAAAAGGCTATTGAAGAAAATCCTAACAAGACCATCTATTTCCCCGACGGAGAATACGAGGTTACAGAGCCTATCGTTATTTCGGCGGATTTTGCCAAGAGCGTTTCCCTAAGGCTTTCCAACTACGCTACCATCAAGGCATCGGGTTGGACTGACGCTACCAAGGCGGTAATAACCCTTGGTGTCGGTGAAGAGGGTGAAAAGATAACCGCCAGCCAGAACGTATTCGTTATGGGCGGTATCATCGACGCCGGCGGAATTGCCACGGGAATTGCCATCGAGGGTGGCAAGGACGTGCTTATAAGTAACGTTTCCATAAAGAACGCTTCTTGTGGTATTCATATCAAGGCAGGCAACAACGCTACCGCCGCTATCGGCGCTGACGTTGAGAACGTAAATATCACGGGTAACGGCGCGGCAGATTCTGTGGGTGTTCTCGTTGAGGGAACTAATAATGCGCTTACTAACGTTACTGCCTCGGGCGTAGCTTGCGGACTTAAATGTACAAAAACAGGCTCGGATAACGTATTCCGCAGTATTCGCGCTATCGCTACCGACGCTATGGCTGCCGATGCCGCGCTTGCGGGCTTTTACGATATGAGTACGGGAAATCAGTACGACGTGTGCTGCAGCGATCAGTTTGCGACAGGATTCCTCACGGACGACGGAAACTCGGTATATAACGGCTGCTACGTTGATTGGTGGAGTGCTGAAAACGGCTACCACGTAGGCTTTAAGGCTACAGGCAAGCTCAATTCTGTAATATCCAACAGCACAGTTATCCATACCGATGAGGTCGCGACCGATGCGTATCTCCTCGTTGGAGAGGAAGGCGGAGAGGGAGTAGTTCTTTATCCTATAAACAGTATCGTAAATCACGAGAATGACAATATCCTTGCGCAGTACTGCCCAACAGGTCAGCTGCAATAAAATTGAGGTTTTGATATATGAATAAGATTTATAAAAAGACATCTCACCGTCTGATAGCCGCTTTGCTCATCGCGTGCGCGCTGCTATCGACGTTGCTGCTCGGCTCCTGCAACAAGGAGGAGGCGCAAGCTTCGGGCGAAGACTACGTTACCGTTGTCAGAGCTGTTGATGACATTTCTTTTGGAAACAGAATTACCAACGATAAGCTTGAGACGGTTACCGTAAGAGCTGACTCTCTGCCGAAGGATGTGATAATTGATATAGATGCCGTAAGAGGTAAATTTGCGGCTATCAACATTTTCGCGGGAGATTATTTCTTTGCGTCCAAGTTGTTGGATAAGCAGCCTACTGTGGAGGACGATGATAGAAAGGATCCCCCCAAGATAGATCCTCTTGAGCAGGGCTACGTGGTTATCACGTCTTATAAGAAGTACGTTGAAAAAGGAGACTACAGCCCCGCTATAAAGAAGGCTATGGAGGAAAATCCGAGATCAACCATATATTTCCCCGATGGAACCTATAATTTCTCAGAGCCTATAGCTATCTCGGCAGACCCTGCCAAGAGCGTTTCTCTTAAACTGTCTAATATGGCGATCCTCAAGCCGCTCAACTGGACTGACTCAAGCCTTGCGCTTATACGCGTCGGTGTCTCTGAGGACGGCGAGAGCGATACTTCGGGTGTCGCTATCAATAACGCATATATTGCAGGAAACGAGAGTGTTTCGATAACGGGTGGATGCATCTACTGCGTAGGTATGTCAAGAGGCATTTCTGTTGAGGGCGGCGTTGGCACTTATATCTACAACGTAGCTATAAAGGCAGCTCCTGTCGGAATACACATCAAGAAAGGTCCTAACGCGCTTGGCGCAACCTACGTAAACGTTGATAACGTAAACATTACGGGTAACGACAGCAAGGAATCTATCGGCGTTCTCGTTGAGGGAAGCTACAACACCTTGTCAAATATGCGTATTGCATCTATCAATTACGGTGTGAAGTGTACAGAGACAGGCTCGCGCAATATTTTCAGAAATATACACCCGCTTTGCAGTATCCAAACAACGGCTACCGTGGGCTTCTGGGATCTGAGCGACGGAAATATGTACGACGTATGCTACAGCGACCAGTTTGCTACGGGATTCCTTATGGAGACCAACACAGTATCTGTTTATAACGGATGCTTCTGTTACTGGTGGACAGGTGATAACGACTATCACGTAGGCTTTGCCTCAAACGGTCAGTTCAATTCTATCATTGCAAGCTCCAAGGTTCGCCACAGCCATGCAGGTCTTGAGACCGATGCGTATATGCTCGTCGCCGAGGAAGGTGGACAGGGCGTGGTGCTCTATCCCTTGGTGGGCAATATGAGTAATGCCTATATCAGCGTTCTTGAGCAGTATTGTAAGACTGTAAGACCTTAAAATAAAAACTCCCTTGAGCGTAAGCTCAAGGGAGTTTTTATTTATATAAGAGTTATTTTGCGATGTCTTTATCTTTAGCAAAGTGGTCGCGCGTTATCTTTACCACAAGTCCTGAGAGGGCGATGAGCGCGATAAGGTTAGGCAGAGCCATAAGCGCATTGAAGCAGTCGGCTATAAGCCAAACGGTGTTTATTTCTGCGATAGCTCCTACGAAAACGAAAACTACGTAAACTATTCTGTAAATAGTGATAGCGAGCTTGGAATGGTTTTTGAAGAGATATCCGACGCTGACCTCACCGTAGTATGCCCAGCCGAGAATAGTTGAGAGGGCAAAGAAAACTGTTGAGATAGCAACGCCTATACCGCCAACGTAAGGGAGAGTCTCGTTGAATGCCGCGCTGCTGAGCGCCGCGCCGCTTACCGCGGGAGTTGTGCCTGCGTTGAATGCGAGAGAGTAAACGTCAGAGGTAAGAATTACGACTGCCGACATAGTGCAGATGATTATCGTTGTAATGAACACCTCAAACACACCCCAAACGCCCTGCTTGACAGGATCTTCGGCGCTTGACGCGGAGTGAGCGATAGGCGCGCTTCCAAGGCCTGCCTCGTTAGAGAACACGCCTCTGCCAACGCCGTATCTCATAGCAGAGAGGATACCGTATCCCGCAACGCCGCCGAATGCCGCCTTGAAGTTGAATGCTTCCTTGAAGATAAGAGCGAACGCGCCGGGGATCTTGGTAGCATTCATAACGAGTACGATAATTGAGGAAAGAATGAAGAATATAGCCATTACGGGAACGAGCTTTTCGTTGACCGTAGCGATTCTCTTTACGCCGCCGATGATGACGACGGCAACTATAGCCGTAAGCACGAGACCTGTTATCCAAGGCGCTATGTTGAAATTAAGATCGAGAACGCCCGAGATAGAGTTCGACTGGGTGGCGTTACCCGTGCCGATACACGCGATCATAGCGAACGCCGCGAATATTGCCGCAAGCCATTTGATGCCAAGACCGTTCTTGATATAATACATAGGTCCGCCGATATACGCGCCGCTCTCGTTCTTCTCTCTGAACTTAAGTGCGAGGACTATCTCGGAATACTTAGTTACCATACCGAAAAGTGCGCTTACCCACATCCAGAAAACAGAGCCGGGGCCGCCAAGCACGAGCGCGGTTGCAACGCCCGCGATACTACCCGTACCGATAGTTCCCGCAAGAGCTGTGGTAACGGCTTGGAAGGGGCTTACGCTACCCTTATCCTGCTTGTGCATATTCTTATTGAACAGCTTGCCGAGCGTATTTTTTATAACGTAGCCGAATTTTCTGAACTGAAAGAAGCCTGTCTTTACAGTCAGGAATATGCCTGCCGCTATAAGAAGTATCATCATAGCTATGCTCAGAATGTTATCGTATGCAAAGCTAAGGGCGTTGTTTAAAGCGTTTATCACTTGTTCCATTTTAAGCCTCGAGTAATGAGTATTGTATTCTGTCATCGGCGCAGTCGCGCTTGTTGTATAAAAATGAAAAAATACACACCCATTATACACAAATAATAGAATTTTGTCAATAAGTTGGCGCGAAAAAGCTTGAAAATATTGAATTTTTATTAGTGATCAAAACAAGAGGAGGGCTTATGTTCTTTCTCGCAAGGGTGCTTGCAAAATTGTAGGGACCGGCGTCCTCGACGGTCCGCGACACATAATTTCCGGCAGAGATGTTGTTTTCTCTGCCGATTTGTGTTATAATGGTG